>JBAWBG010000441.1:0-1560 GCA_049589695.1 Candidatus Sulfotelmatobacter sp.
GTCCAGCTTGGTTATCACGGCAACATCGGCGGTATTGAAAATTGTCGGATACTTCAGCGGCTTGTGCTCTCCTTCGGTTGTGAAACCATGACGAGTCGCATATTCTCGCCCAGATCAAAGCTGGATGGGCACACCAGGTTCCCAACGTTTTCGATAAAGAGGAAGTCGAAGGACTCGAGTTTCCAATCCGCGAGTGCCTTTTCTACCATTCCCGCATCAAGATGACAGATGGTTCCCGTCGTGATCTGCCTCACAGGAGCGCCGGTACGAGCAAGGCGAGAGGCGTCATTTTCGGTTGCAAGATTTCCGACGATCGCTCCCACCCTTTGCTGGCGGGACAAGTTCGAAAGCAGGCGCGCGAGCAGTGTGGTCTTGCCCGAGCCAGGGCCTGAAACCATGCTGATCACGTAGACTCCTACCTTCCGAAAGTGCTCCCGGAGGCGAAGCGCAAGGAGATCGTTTTCTTTCAGGATTTGCCGCCTGATTTGAATTATTCGCGGTTCGTTCACGAGATGACCTCGATTGCCGTAATTTCCAATTCCTGACCCCGAACCACACGTTGCCCGAGCGCTCCGCAATCCGCACACCTCAGAACCGGAAACGAACTTGTGCGCCGCTCATCTTTGCAAACGGGACAAAAGATCGCGGCATCCACGTCTTCGATCTCCAGCCTTGACCCGGCAAGGGCCGTCTCTTGACATGCCACACTGTAGGAGAACCGCAATGCCTCCTTGTCCACTCCGGCAAGCCGGCCGAGACGCACCGGGGAATACTTTTGCCGGGATATTTTGAAAAGATCGCTGAGCAGAGAAAAGAATGGAAGCGTCTATTGGCGGAGGCTCCCTCGGCTCCTGCGCTAGAACCACGAATGGCAGAATTGCGCTTCCTTCGAGTTTTACAAAACAAGGATTTCACATATGCACTGTTTGACCAGCTAGCGCATGACTTCAATGGACGTTGGTCTGCTGGCCGGGGCACGGCTGCTAACCGAGGGACACTGCGTCCTCGAACTCGGACGTACCGTCGAACTGCCGACACGTTTCCGATTGATGAGGAGGAGCGCGAGCGTGTGCACCTTCGGCGGAAGCTTCGATGTACCCCATGGCTTCCGTTTTGGGGTCATCTCTCATTTCTGTAGCCCGCTGTCAAGCCCGGTGATAATCGGTCAAAACTTTACTCCCGGGCAAATCTACCAGACCGACTTCACCGGAAGTGGGATTTTTAACCAACCCATGCCCGGCACCAGGAACGGAGCGTTCATGCGCCAGTTTGGGGTGACTGGACTGAACAACGCAATTAACGGCTACAACGCGTCCTACGGAAATGAGCCAACCCCGGCCGGCCAAAAGCTGGTCACCGCTAACTTGTTTACCGTCGCGCAACTGCAACAGATCGGCGCCGTGGCTCCGATAGTGACGCAGGCCCCACCATACCAGTTGACTTACCCATGGACCAGAGCCTTGGATTTCAAGGCTAGCTGGGCTCATCAGTTCGATGAGCGATTCACGATCGAACCGAGTATTGGCTTCTTCAATGTGGCCAACTTCTCCAACTTTAACC
>JBAWBG010000442.1:0-3372 GCA_049589695.1 Candidatus Sulfotelmatobacter sp.
CTCTGGGCACAGTCATTTACCTTGAGAGTGCCGTCCCCACTTCGCGCAGCGAGGTCCGCGGCGCGAGGCTGTTCCGTTAATGGACAAAAAACGAATATTGGCCTGTGCGGTTGTGTTCCTGATCCTGGCCGTTCTGGTTTACCTTCAGTATCGTCATTGGCAGAGCTTCGACTGGGGCACATTCTGGGCGGAAACCCATCGCATCCGGAAAATCCACGTACTGCATGCGATTCTTCTGATTTATATCGGATATTTCCTGCGCGCCGTGCGGTGGAAGATTTTTTTGCAACCAGCTCGCCCTCACGCCAAGATGATCGACATGGTATCCCCAACCGTAATTGGGTTCACCGGGTTGGCGCTGTTGGGGCGCGCGGGAGAATTCATTCGCCCTTATCTGATCGCCCGGCGCACCGATCTTCCTTTTTCTTCTCAGCTCGCTGTCTGGACGGTGGAGCGCATCTTTGATGTTGGAGCTTTTACGGCATTAATGGTGCTGGCCATTTTTTTGCCCAGCGCACTGCCGGCGATTCCGCATCCGGAATACTATGTGCGGTTTCGCGAAGGCGGGTTTTTGTTGATCGGAGTTGTACTGGCGCTGACGGTTGGCGCGATTGTGATTCGCCGCAGCGGCGACGCGGTGGCGCGATGGGTGGAGGAGAGGTTCGGCCATCTCTCCGCGAATTTCGGTCACAAGCTGGCACAAAGAATTCGGGAATTCGGCACCGGGCTCGACACCATTCACGGCCCGGTTTCCCTCTTGATGTTGAGTCTGGTATCGGTTGGAATGTGGTACATGATCGCCCTGGCGTACAAGGAAGTAACGCATTCCTATGGCGTGGCTTCACTGGATATTCCGGTCTCCCAGGTCTTGATTCTGATGGGAGCCAGTATGCTGGGATCTATGCTGCAGTTGCCAGCGGTGGGCGGAGGGTCGCAGGTGGCCACGATTGCGGCGCTTTCCAGTGTGTTCGACGTTCCACCGGAAATGGCTGCGAGTTGCGGAATCTTGTTGTGGCTGGTCACATTTGCCGCAGTGGTTCCGCTGGGACTTATTTTGGCTCATCACGAAAGGTTGTCACTGAGAAAACTGTCGGAAGAAAGTCATCGCAGCGAAGAAGCGGCGCTTAGCGGACCTCTCGCCTGAATGCTCATTCTGTCTATTACGTAGGTACCGCCGCCGACCTTGGTAGCAATCGCCTGTTACAATTTCTGTATTAAATCCTAGAAATCCATTTTGGTTCGGCCGTTTCGTTTCCGCCAACATTAGCGCCATGAAATGTCCCTTTTGCGGATTTGCCAACGATAAAGTCGTAGACTCGCGCGAGAGCAAAGAGGCGGAGTCCATCCGCCGCCGGCGCGAGTGCCTGAAGTGCAGCAAGCGATTCACCACCTACGAGCGCATCGATGAAATCCCTTACATGGTGGTGAAAAAAGATGGACGCCGGGAAAAATTCGATCGCCAGAAAGTATTGAATGGATTGTTGCGGGCTTGCGAGAAGCGGCCGGTGCCAATCAGCAAGTTGGAGCAGATTGTGAACGAGGCCGAGTCGTTCGTGATCGAATCGCAGGAGCGCGAGCGCAAGACCAGCGAATTGGGCGAGCTCATCATGAACCGCTTGCGGCGTTACGACAAGGTGGCATATGTGCGGTTTGCTTCCGTCTACCTCGACTTCAAAGACGTGAACGAATTCATGAACGAATTGAGAGACCTCGTGAAAGCGAAAGAGGCGGGAGACGTCCGAGGCAAAATCCAGAAGGCCTGAAGCAATCAGGAATAGATTATGAGTCATAAAGTAACGCTGATACCTGGCGACGGCATCGGTCCCGAAGTCACGCGGGCGACGGTGCGCATTATCGAAGCGGCAGGCGTGAAGTTCGATTGGGAAACATTTCAGGTGGGCGCCGAGGCATTTGAGAAGTACGGTGAATACATCCCGAAGGATGCGCTGGAATCGATCGAACGAACGCATGTGGGCTTGAAGGGTCCGGTAACTACGCCCGTGGGTGGCGGCTTCTCCAGCATAAACGTAGCGTTGCGGCAGAGATTTGAGCTGTATGCGAACTTCCGCCCGATTCGGAATCTGCCGCATATTCCAACGCGGTATCCCGACGTCGATCTCATTATCGTGCGCGAAAACACGGAAAGTTTGTATTCCGGGTTGGAGCACGAAGTGGTGCCAGGTGTAGTGGAGAGTCTGAAGATCATCACGGAGAAGGCCTCCACTCGCATCGCAAAATTCGCGTTCGAATATGCACGGAAGAACCAGCGCAAGAAAATACACGCCATTCACAAGGCCAACATTATGAAGTTGTCCGATGGATTATTCCTGCGCTGCTGCCGCAGTGTGGCCAAGGGATATCCGGAGATTACTTACGGCGAACACATTGTGGACAACACTTGCATGCAACTGGTGATGAATCCTTATCAGTACGACATGCTGGTGATGGAAAACTTGTACGGGGACATTATTTCCGATTTATGCGCAGCATTTGTGGGCGGCCTGGGATTCGTGCCGAGCGCGAATCTGGGCGACCACTGCGCGATCTTTGAAGCGGTTCACGGCTCGGCTCCGGATATTGCGGGGAAAAATCTGGCAAACCCAACCGCATTGCTGCGATCCGCGCTATTGATGTTGCGGCATCTCGGCGAGTACGGGGCGTCGATGCAAATTCGCAATGCTCTGGAAAAGGTATATCGACATCCCGAAAAACTGACGAAGGATGTTGGCGGCAAGGCAGGGACCTCGGAGTTTGCCGATGCAGTAATTGAGGAGATGGAGAAAACGAAGACGTCCCCGGCAGCCGTTCACTAGAGAAGTTTACTTTCATTTTGTAATTCCGCCATTGACTCTCGCCGCAGATGGGAGTAAATTCGCCCGTTCTGGGGAATCAGAGGGGATGGCGAACACAACGCGCCGTGTGGGAGTAGTTCTTTTTCAGCTGGGCGGGCCTGATACGCTGGCTGCGATAGAGCCTTTCCTTTATAACCTTTTCTGCGATCCCGATATTATTGACTTTCCTTTTGCCCGTCTCGGCCGTAAAGCTCTGGCCAAACTGATCTCGACCACGCGTGCCCGAAAAGTACAGCATCACTATGCAACCATTGGCGGAGGCTCGCCGATCCGGCGGTTCACGGAGCAGCAAGCACTCGCGTTGGAGACTGAGTTGAGGAGCGAGGGGCTGGATGCGCGCTGCTTTGTGGCCATGCGCTATTGGCATCCGTTCACGCGCGAGGCCATCGCTCAACTTGAGGCCGCCTGCTGCGATGAGGTGGTTCTGCTGCCCTTGTATCCCCAATATTCCTCGACTACCACGGGAAGCAGCCTGAATGAATGGCGGCGGCGGTTTCACGAAAATACGCCAGTACACAAC
>JBAWBG010000443.1:0-1814 GCA_049589695.1 Candidatus Sulfotelmatobacter sp.
GAACGTGTCAGGCATGAGCGGAAACCGTCGGAGCGATTTCCGGGAGTCTGTTTGCGGACTACTTCCGAATTGCCGACGTCCGGCCACGAAATGTGGTATTTCTCCCCAAGAGGCCCTTCTATGACCAGCCGGGCTATGTGGTTCCCCGTTTTGTTTCTGCTGCTGTGTGCTAACGCGACGTTCGGCCAACTGCCGGCGGCGCCCCGCGTGACGGTTCTATCTGCGCCGGAGCACCCCATCGTAGAGATGCGGGAATGCAATCAGTCGCTAAACTTTGACATGGTTGTCCAGAATGCGAGTAGCTTAACGCTCCGCGTTTCGGAAATTGAACTAAGCGTGTACGACCCCGCACACCAGTTGGTGCTACGAAAGTCGATCAACACTGACGCATTTGCCCCCAGCATTGCCGTGATCGGCAAACAGAGACTGTCGCCTGGAGAGACGCTCGACGTGTTCAATCCGTTTTCCGAGTTCGAATCGTCTGTACCGCTCACGAGGCTTAAGTATTCTTTCTGCTTGTTGCGCGAATCGAACGAGCAGCAGCGAGAGCGCAACCAGCACAGGTTGCCGGATGACTGTGATTTGCGCGAACAGTTAACTGTTATCCCGCGCACGTATAAAGATAAAACGCGGCTCATCTTGCCGCTGCATGGCAAGATTTTCGTCTGGGAAGGACACGATCTGTATGCACACCATCTACGAGTGCCGTTAGGTGATCCTAAGGTACAAGCACTCGGCATCACTGCGAACTCGAATGAGTTTGCGAGCGACTTCATTTATGTGGATGTGCAAGGGCGAGAGTATCATGACGATCCGCGCAGGCTGGATAACTGGTACGGGTACGGCCAGCCGATCTATGCGCCCGGTTCAGGCGTTGTTCTGGCAATCGCCAATGACATTCCGGAAAACTGGTTTGAAGATGCCAAGGCCACGAAGATCGGGCATCCAAAACTTCCGGCTGACAAAGATCCCAAAGACATCGGCAATTTCGTGTTGATTGATCATCGGAATGGCGAATACAGTCTGCTTGTGCACATGAAGACAGGCAGCGTAATTGTGAAGTCTGGCGAGCGCGTGCAGATGGGACAACCTGTCGGTCGCATTGGGTTTGCCGGGGACTCGATTTTTCCACATTTGCATTATTCGTTGATGGACGGCCCTGAAGTCTTCAAGGCATGGGGCCTCCCCGCGTACTTTTCGCAGTTCCACAGAGTTCTAGGAGCGAGTTCGATAAGCGTGAAGCTAGGGCCAGCGGACTCCGGGGATTTCCTGGAGAGCGACGCTATGTATTCCGATGGGAAATAGGTGAAGAACCTGGGTCCTCACCGGCCATTAGGTCGATTTTCTCCATTTTGGCGGTTGACGGGCAAACCTTCAACAATCCAACGTGCCAGCGTTGGCCGGCAATTTTCTGACCGGGTGGCCCATCTTTGCATTGCACCATCCCCACGGAGGCTGCCCCATCCTTGCGTTTTTTGCAAGGGTGGGCGGCGATGCTGCCGGCGCACCTCTTGTCCGTTCTACACGCCCGTTGTGTATGCCGTCGTCGTACCCGCCCTTCTCGCCTACGCGAAGGACGGGGCACCCGCATCTGTGTTGGCTTCTGCAGTTCGAAAACGAAAAATATGGGGACAGACGGGACGTTCCCCAATTTTTCAACGAGTGGAAATTGGCAAACGTCCGGTCTGTCCCCTGTCTTTATGTCCCATTCGCGCAAACGGCGCGCGATAAGGACGGGGTACATGGTCTCTTGAGCTTTACTTCTTGGGCCGGGACTCCGGCGGCACAAGACCTGCGAGGCGGTAGTACACAAC
>JBAWBG010000444.1:0-4529 GCA_049589695.1 Candidatus Sulfotelmatobacter sp.
GCTGACGCCGCCCTGAATTTTCATAAGTCCGGATTTTACGGCTCCCGCATGCATTCCTCAGCCTCGTGGATCGCCGCATCCAGGTGCTCAATCGCTTTCGCGCGATGACCATGGAACTCTCCTTCGGCGTGCTCCATATGCTCCCGGGCGCTACGCATCGCTTCGATCGCGTGTTCGACTCGCGGATGCGGAGGTACGGGAGCTGGGGCAGCCGCCGCTGGACTTGCGGGAGCTACCGCCACGGCAGCCGCTGGCGCCTTTGGACTCGCCGCTGCAGAGAAGGTCAGAGTTAACACGAGCATCGCCAGGATTACTAAACTCAAGAACCCAATTCGCTTCATATGTTCCTCCTCGTCCGAATTCCGGCGCGGACGCCGCCTGTGAAATCAATGCCCAACGTCCCCGGCACTCACGCCGGTACGCCCGAAGCACCCGCACAGTATAAGCCGCCGCCTTCAGAATCCTGCGGTGCATAGGTTGATTCTTAAGGTGCTGCCCTGGGACCACCCCGCGCCTTTCGATTTCTCCACCACACAACGGCGATAAATAAAATGAAGACTGCGACCAGAACCTGGTCAAAGCGCTTCATGTAATAAATCAGCATTCGCCAACGGCCGCCAAAAAAATATCCTGCAAATGAGATCGCACTCACCCACAACGCTGCCCCCACTAAATTGAAAACTGCAAAGCTCTTCCACCGCATCCGCAGGATTCCGGCCATCGGTCCCGCAATCACCCGCATTCCAAAGACGAATCGCGAAAATAAAATCGTTACCGGCCCGTACCGCTGGAAAAGCCTTTCCCCCCGCGCTATTGCACCATCGCTAACGTGAAACAATTTTCGATAGCGCTCCAGCAGCGGACGCCCGCCATAACTCCCAAGCGTATAGCCCAGGTTGTCACCCACCGTCGCCGCCAACGTCCCCAGCACGATGATCCACGGCAGTTGAAGCTCCTTCTGCGAGTAAGCCAGAAAACTAGCCAGCAGCAGAACCGTTTCTCCTGGTGCCGGCACGCCGGCGTTCTCGAGCAACAACACCGCCGCCACTGCCCAATACCCGTAGTGAACCAGTGCCCCGCGCAGCAGATCAAGAATGTGGTGGGTCATGATTGAGGAAAAGACTGGTCATCCTGAGCGTAGCCGCTTTTCAGGCGAAGCGAAGGATCTGACGCTCAGCAACATTCGCCTTCAATAGCTTGAGGGTGCTAATCGGGCGGGAAGCTCATCCTTCCTCAGAAATTCAATCAATGCCCCGTTGAACTCCTCCGGACACTCCTCATAAGGCAGATGTCCAACGCCAGGAAAAATAATCAGCTTAGAGTTCGGAAAGAATCTCCTTAACGGCTCCGCCGACGAAGCATACACGGCTGTATCTTTGCTCCCCCACATGAAAAGCGTCGGAACGCTCGCCAGCCGGGACAGCACCGTTTCCAATTCGCGCAGATCCTCAGTCCAGGTCCGCACAATGCCTAATGCATGTTCAAACAATCCGGGCTTCGCCAGCGGAGCCATGTACCCTTCCAGCGTTCCCGGCGGAATGCGGTTTCTATCGCCATACATGCGAGCATGCCAGTGCGGAAATAAAAAACTCATCCGCGCCACAGTAAGCCGGAACAAAGCCGCACCCGCCAAACTCCCAAAAAATGGCGCCATCCGCCGCCCATTCGCCGAATACGGATTTACCGGGGCCACCAGCACCAGCCGCCGCAAGTTCAGTCCAACATTTCTCCTCAGGCATTCTGCCGCCACGAACATCGCAAATGCCCCGCCGTGCGACGTCCCCAGCAGATCAAACGAAGAAATTCCCAACCCTGCAATGAAACGCAGCACCCGCTGCGCCGTCCCCGGCATCGAGTGGTCAATCCCCGCCGGACGATCCGAAAACCCCGCTCCCATCATGTCCGGCGCATATACCGTGGCGTAAGGTGCTAACGCGGGCATGGTGTACCGCCATGAAAACGAATAACCGAGCAGCCCATGCAACAAAATCAACGCCGGCCCCGGAAGAACTGTGGGTGCCCCACTTCTCGCCTCTTTTGCGAGAAAGCCTGCCCTGAGCTCGCCGAAGGGTGGGTTTGTGCACAAATACCGCAAGCGCGCCCCATCCAGATCCATCCAGCATTCTTCAATACCCGGACTGAAGCCCGGGAAGGGCGCGGTAGAATCTTCCCGCTGCGCCGCCGGGCCCGCTAATTCCCCAACTTTCCGGGACAACTTTTTCCTCACCGCCCGATTCTATCTAAATGAACATCGCCTCTGTTCGCTTCACTTGGGGAGCTTCGGCTCCCCGTTTTTCCATCAGTCACCATAACCGTTGTCATCCTGAGCGAAGTAACAGCTTCGCGATAGCGAAGCTGTTACGTAGTCGAAGGATCCCTTACCCGCCTGCAGCCCCACCATCCTGGCAAGGAATTTCCATCCCCACTCTTACGCCGCCTTCCTCTTCTTCTTCAACAACTTCTTCAGCACTCGAATCCCCTTATCCACATGCTTCTCCTTGAGCAAATAAGGAGGAAGAAACCTCACCACCGTGTCGTGGGTGCTGTTAAACAAAACCCCTTCAGCCAAAGCCTCATCCACAATCGGCCGTGCGGGAATCTCCAAGTTAATTCCCTGAATAAATCCTCGCCCCCGCACTTCCTTCGCGGCAGCGCTCTTTTCGGCAATCGTCCTCAGCTCTTGCTGCAAATAAGCCCCAACCTTATTGACGTTGTCTAGCAGCTTCTCATCCTCCACAATCGCCAAAAACTCCAACGCCACCCGGCAAGCCAGGGGACCACCCCCAAACGTCGTCCCATGCTGCCCCGGCGAAATCGCATCAGCAAATTCTTCCTTCGCAAGAAATGCTCCCAGCGGCAAGCCCGCCGCAATCGGCTTGGCAATCGCCACAATATCCGGAGTCACGCCAAAACTCTGGAACGCAAACATCGTCCCCGTACGCCCCAGCCCGCACTGGATCTCGTCAAAAATCAGCGCCGCTTTATGCCGATCCGCTGCCGCACGGCACTCCTGCAAAAACTCCACGGAGCATTCATAAATTCCGCCCTCGCCAAAAATCGGCTCCAGCACAATCGCGCAAGTATTGTCGTTCACCGCCGCCCGCAATCCTTCCACGTCATTCTGCGCGACAAACGTCACTTCCTCCAGCATCGGCTCAAATCCCTTGCGATGCTTCTCCTGCCCGGTCAGCGACAGCGCCCCAAATGTCCGCCCGTGATACGACCCCTCGAGCGCCACCAGCCGCGACTTCCCCTCCCCGCCCGCGCGATGCCCCGCCAGTCGCGCCAGCTTGATCGACCCCTCAATTGCCTCAGTCCCGCTGTTCTGAAAAAATGCGCGGAAAGTTCCCCCGGAATTGCCTAACGAAGTGCCGGCTCCAGAAGTCCCACCCGCTAGCGTGCACAACTTCTCCGCCAGAGCCCCCTGATACTCGTGGTAATAAAGGTTGGAAACGTGAATCAACTTCACCGCTTGCTCCCGAATCGTCTTCACAATCCGCGGATGCGCATGCCCCAACGCATTCACCCCCAAACCGGAAACAAAGTCGAGATAACGCCGGTCGTCAATGTCGTAAAGAAACACGCCCTTCCCCCGCGTGAACACAATGGGATACCGGTTATAAGTCCCCAGCAAATACCGCTTCTCAAGCTCAACAATCTGTTCAAAGGTTTTCATAGGAAGATTAGATTCTACCGGAAATATAAATGTGAATCGTCTGCAGCATCGCCCGCCCGTTCTGGGAACGAAAAAGCGTCCGAAGGACGCCTGACAATAGCCCGGCGTTCAACGCCGGGTAAGATTGTTGACGTTGGAACCCCGTCCCGTAGGGACGGTTATCTGGAGTCTCCATGCCGCACACCTACGTCTCCGAGCTAATCCACTGCGTCTTCTCAACCAAACAACGTCGCAATCTGATCTCCCCTGACGTCCAACCGCGATTCTGGTCCTTCCTAGGCGGTATCGCCCGTAAAAACGGATTCAAAGCCTTAATGGTCGGCGGCACCGAAAATCACGTGCATATTCTACTGTCGTTACCCGCGACTGTGCCGCTAGCCAAAGCCATGCAACTGATAAAAGGCGCGTCGTCCCGTTGGATGAATGAGACCTTCAAAACAGAATTCGCCTGGCAGGAGGGCTACGGCGCCTTCACGGTTGGAGTCTCGCAAAAGAACGACACGATCGCCTACATCCAGCAGCAAGCAGAACATCATCGCAGGCGCGATTTTGAAGAGGAGTTCGTGGCCTTCTTGAAGAAAAACGCCATGGAATATGATCGAAAGCACGTGTGGGGATGAATTCAAGAGAAAAGGGAAGCGTCCGAAGGACGTTTGACAATAGCCCGGCGCTTCAGCGCCGGGGAACGATGCCGAGAAAGCATCCCCCGTCCCCTTGGGACGGCTGAAACCGTCCCTCCCTGTTGCCCGAACTACGTTTTCGAACAATTTCCATGGCAACGAATTCAGCCATCCCTACGGGATGCGCTTCCGCTTTGCCGAACCTACCCGGCGTTAAAAACGCCGGGCTATTC
>JBAWBG010000445.1:0-5019 GCA_049589695.1 Candidatus Sulfotelmatobacter sp.
GTGATTACCAAATTGCCTGGCATCCTCGACCTCATCATCCACGAGCATCAAGCGCTCGTGGCGTTGGCCCAGGCAGTTGCCGCGAATCATGCTGCCAACGCGCAAGGACTCGCGAAACTCGAATCGACCCTGAGTGAACAAAATACGGCTCACAACAGCGCGATAGCCGAGCAGTCGGCTTCATTGTCGAACACCATCGCTCAGCAGCGCGAACAGATGCAAACGATTCTCGACGCGCACCAGCTAGAGCTAGACGTGATGAATACGCGACTGGCGATGCTTCAGCGTTCGCTCTGGCGGAAGATAAGAGAGTGGTGGATCGCGCGCTGGCGTCGCCGTCGAAGATCCGTTAAGGTTTAGGCTCGGTTGTGGCCTGTTTCAACTTCATCTTCAACACGTAACACTCTTCGTGTACAGTTCGTCCGCGTTCATCGGCTTTGGCAACCTGTAGAGACACAGGCTTGCGGCATATCGCGCATGTTGCAGTTTCGACGGCGTGGGCAGCGTGCTTCATTGCGTTGGCCCCGTGGCGAAGGGCCATCAGTTGCCAAAAATATAACACTGCGTCCTCATCTTCGGCATAACACTTTCGGGCTATTTTGGAGTTCTTTGGAGGCATTGCCTCGGTATGCCGCGCCGCGATAGAGTCGAAGACTCGGAGTAAACCAGAACGGTCGCACGGAGAGAGTGAGCGCCACGAGCAAGATCAACATCCTGATGGTTGATGACGAGCCTGGCAAACTGCTCACTTATGAAGTCATCCTCGGTGAACTGGGTGAGACGCTAATAAAGGCCAATTCCGGCCGCGAAGCACTCGACCTTCTGTTGAAGACGGACATCGGCGTGGTATTAACCGACGTGAGCATGCCGGAGATGGACGGCTTCGAGTTAGCAGATACGATCCGCCAGCATCCTCGCTTTCAGCAGATCCCGATTATCTTTGTCTCCGCCCTGCTTCTGACCGACCTCGATCGGCTCAAAGGATACCAAGCCGGAGCGGTCGATTATGTTTCCGTGCCGATCATTCCGGAGTTGCTCCGCGCCAAGGTCTCAGTCTTTGCTGAGTTGCATCGCCGGGCTCAAAAGCTTGAGGTTCTGAACACGGAACTCGTCCGACTTTCCACCAGCCTGATTGAAGCGCAGGATCAAGAACGTCGCCGCATCGCACGTGAATTGCACGACAGCTTAGGGCAGGAGTTGGCAGCAGCCAAGATGGTGGTGGACGGAATTCGGCAGCGAGATCATCCACCGAATACGATGAACGAGCTGAGCGATGCGAGCGCGATGATTGACTTGGCACTTCAACAGGTCCGTAGCATCTCCCACCTTCTTCATCCTCCGTTGCTCGATGAAGTTGGCCTCGTCTCTGCTCTCGGCTGGTTCGTCGATGGGATCACGAAGCGCAGCGGTATCGCGACCGTTCTTGATGTGCAGCCAACCGCGTTCCCAAGGCTTGCACCTGAACTGGAGACCGCAATCTTCCGCATCATCCAAGAGGCCCTCAATAACGTCTTTCGCCATTCCGGTGCCCGGCATTCTTCGGTCGCGCTACAGAAGCATGACAGCCGCTTGGTCATCACGGTACGTGACGACGGCAAGGGCATCGCAGAAGGTGTCGCTGAGTTTCAGCGCATTGGTGTCGGTATTGGTGGAATGCGACAGCGCGTCAAGGAATTCGGCGGCGTGCTGCGGCTGGAGAATATCAATCCCGGAACGAGCGTCGAGATCACGATTCCTTGCAGCAAGTGGTTGGAACCTACCGGTGTAGTGTGAGCAGTCGCACCTTGCGACATTCCGCTTAAAGCACACACAACTTGACGCCCCACACGCTTCCTCGTAGTCAGCATCACAACACCTTCACAACGAATTCGGAGACAACCATGACCATGACACCAGAGCAACAACGGGCAATCATCGCGCGAGAATCCGCGTGGATCGATGACGGCTCCTTCGGACAACTCGATTTGACCGCGTTCCCCGCCCTTAACGAATTGCCGACCGAAGATCAACACGAAGATAAATTTGCCAAGGCTTACGGCGACACTGCGCTCTCGCGCAATGCTAGTGCCCTTAAAGCCTTCATCAACGACCCCGAC
The DNA here is from genome assembly GCA_049589695.1 of Candidatus Sulfotelmatobacter sp. Taxonomy (GTDB): domain Bacteria; phylum Acidobacteriota; class Terriglobia; order Terriglobales; family Acidobacteriaceae; genus Sulfotelmatobacter. Next base: position 2,097 of record JBAWBG010000445.1, read on the forward strand.
GCAGAGGCGCTGGAGCGTGTGGGCGATGAGATCGGCAGCGTTGACTACCTCCGCGAAGTACGCGATCGCAAGGGCGAGACAATCGCAGGCCAGTTCAAACGAAAGTGCCCCGGCTACATCCCGACCCAGAGAAACTTCGAGACCATGGTCACCACCTTGGCATACAACGCGCTCAGCGCCGCGCAGCAGAATGGCAGCGTCGAAGAAATGACGGACGACCTGATTGCGGCGGGAGTGTGGACCGTGCCAAATCTTGAAGCCACATACCGCGCACTCGAACGTGAAGGCTTGCTTGATGTACCGGCCGGAACGGCTCGCAACCTGAGTGAGCGCGAAAGACTGCGCGTGGCACGCCTGGCCCAGGCCGGTCGCGCAGATGAAGCCATCGGCGAATTTCTCAGATGCGCTCTTGACGGCGAAGAAGCTACGTTGGAGATGGTAAACGATCCTGCGTATCGACAAGTTTGTGACGACGCCGTGTTGGCGGTGTTCGAGGAGATCACACTCGATTACGTTGCAACTCCGGAGCGTCAGCGTTACCTGCTGCGTCATTGCGGCAACCGTCCACTTACCCTGGCGCTGTTGCAGCAAGCCTGGCGGGCGTGCCAAGGGAACGAGCAACGGCACGAACGTGGCGAACTGCTGGAGCAGTACCAGAGGCCACAGACAGCCGAGCCGCCGAGTGTGAAGGAAATTGACGCGCTATCCGATGACCAGGTCGATGAGCTTTTCCATTCCAGTCTCCGCGCCTACGCCAATTCCGTTCGACAACATGGAATCATCGCCTAAAAAGCACTTGACACGCCCGTCTAATATTTTTGGCATGGCATCATCTATCGGCGTTCCAATCGGCATCGATGTTATGGGGCTGGGCGATGCGGACCAGAAGCGCATCGGGCAAATTGGCCTGTGGCAGTGGATGGACGAAGTGTCGAAAAGCAAGAAGAGCAAACCGTCGCGCTACTCACTGGAATATCGCCAGGCGCAAATGAAGCGGCGAGAACGCACGACAGTTCGCAGAGGCCGGAAAGCAAGCGATGAACGCCAGGATAGAACGACTTCGTAAGAGCGCTGGAATGGCCAAACGGCGTCCTGAAGACCGTTGGCAACGGCGTTGTTTTTCGCGGCAGCCCACTGATTCCAAAGGGCAAAAACAACAGAAATTAACGTCCTGCGTGGCCGTGGTCCTCCAAACGCTTAAGAGCCATAATCGACTCTGTCCGCATATCGGACAAACTCTTCGCCCGAACCTGGGCGATGCTAACGAGACGGCGTTAAACATATTCGAGGTCGTTACGTCGAAGGTCGTTCTACCTGTTCCTGGCGGCCTCGATGCTTCTCATGTCAAGACAGAACCTGGCCGTCGCCTGATACAACCGCTCAATGAGCGCGTCGCTCAGTTGACCACTACCGGCCAACCCCATTCTTGCACTCAATCTTCGTTCCGCGCGGCTGCTTCTTTCTGATCCTAATTATTGAGGAATATTCGGGATGATTTGGGGCGTCAACTACTAAATGCGTATTACGGATCAGACGGCGTTTGCGCCAGTGATTTCCGTCTTTTTCCCCATCGAATGGATCGTCGTCCCAGAACCGATAGTCGAGGGTAAAAAGTCGCGTGATGCCTGCCTGGATGATCGAATTGCAACAGGCAAGACAAGGAAACTTGGTGACGTAGATCGACGCCCCTTGTACCGCGATGCCCCTGCGAGCAGCATTGATAATCGCATTTTGTTCAGCGTGGCAGATCACCTTTATTTTCTCGTCAGCATCGTCGAGGATTTGGCTATCGTCATCAACTCCTCTAGGAAGACCGTTGAAACCTGTAGTCAGAACGACCTTGTCGGCGGAAACGATCACGGCACCTACTTGACATTTTGGGTCTTTTGACTTGGACTTTACGGCCTCGGCAATTAACGAGAAATATTCGTCCCACTCATCTATCTTCGCGGAAGTTGAAATATAGGCTTCCCCTTCCAAATCGGGCGGATTCAGTGTAGCCAATGCCGTTCTACGGTTTGGCATTTTGCGTTACCTCCATCTATCAACCACTAGGGATGCTGAATCTTTGCTCGGGGTAAGCATGCATGCAATGGTACCGAAGTCATTCAGGAGATTCTGTTACGAAAAGCGAACAACCTTCCCCTCACCGCACTTGATTAAAGCAGAAGCATTGAGACCCGTCATCCCGCCCCGAGCTTCTCCCCTCCTTCTTCATCCCTAAGTTGTTTTCTCCGCGCGACGCAACACCTTTCGAGGTTTTCTTTTTCATGCCAGATCCCATGCAAACACCCGGCCAGGCTCTTGCCGGTCAACCAGCTCCGCCTCCGCAGCCAGGGCAACCTGCGTCTGCGCAACAGCCGATGCAGCAACCCCCGCAACAAGCTCAGCCTGCGCCACAGCCGCCAAATCCGCAGCAAGCACGCCATAACGCGCTCGGCCAGGTCACCAGTTTCCTCTTCGGCCACGAGCGCGATCCGAATACGGGTGAGCCGGTTAAACAACAGCCGGGCGCAATCTTCAGAAGTTTGTTAGCCGGTGCGCTTTTGGGCGGGAGCCTCGGTACGGAATCCCGCGCTAGTGGCGGTTCCGTGGGCGGCTTCCTGGGCGGTTTTGCGCACGGCGGAAACGGCGTGCAGCAGCAGGAATATCAGCGCCAACAGCAGGCCCAAGAGCAGGCGCAGAAGCAGCAAGCGATGTCGTTAGAAGAGCGCAGGTTCGACGAAGAAAAAACGCAGCACGCCGCGACGCTCGAACACTGGAATCTTGAAAACCTAGCGCACGCTCGCGAAGCAGATTACCGAGATCGCGACCAACTCGAAAAAGAAGAAGCGCAAGAAGAGAACGTTCAGAAATTCGCCATCGGCAGCGGAGCCAAGCTTGCCTCCATCCCGCATAACGCTGAGAACGGCAACGGTCCGAC
>JBAWBG010000446.1:0-13943 GCA_049589695.1 Candidatus Sulfotelmatobacter sp.
GGCATCCAGCGCTTGAAAAATTAACAGCAGTGACCAGCGATCCTGCGCATAAAGCATGGATTGCAACTCCTCCATGCGGGCGATGTCTTTCTGCAACTGGTTCTTGGCGTCATCGACGGAGTGCCAAAGCCCATTGTCGGCGGGGTCAACGTCTTTCAGTCGAAAATGTTTTCCATTATCAACGCGGTAGGATTTCGCGAGTTTGGCCGTTTTCATTCGTCGTCGCTCAAATCACTCTGTGCAGGAAGTTTACACTGCAATTCTACGCGGCATGCAGCCACGGCATTTAAGCATGGACTGGCTTTTCGACAGAGATGGGAAGTTTGGCCGCCTGCCAGGCGTCGAAACCTCCCACCACGTTTATCACATTCTGAAAACCAGCCCGCTGCAGCAGACTGCAGGCGATCATGCTGCGATATCCGCCCTTGCAGTGCACGGCAATCGGAACAGCGCGATCAATCTCCGGAGGCGAAACTTTAAAATTATCCAGCGGCCACCAAGTTGCAACCTCGATGTGCCCTTCTTCCCATTCACGTTCGCGGCGAACGTCGAGCACCTGCACACCCGCACCATGCAGCTGGCGACTGAGCACTTCGACAGTAATTTGCGGCAGCTCGGCTAAAGGCAAACCGGCATTCCTCCACGCGTCAATGCCCCCCTTCAAATATCCCGCGGCGTTCTCCAGTCCGATGCGAGCAAGCCTCATCCGTGCTTCTGCCACTGCCTGCTCCGATTCCGTAATCAACACCGGACGCGCCGCCAGCCCCAACAACGCTCCCGCCCAGGAGGCAAATTGTCCGGACAGCGCAATATTCACCGATCCCGGCACGTGCCACGCGGCAAACTCTTCGCCCGGACGAACATCCAGCGCAATGCCGCCCTGGGCCAAAACAGCTTTCACCTCGCGAGGTTCCAGCGGGACTAACGGAGGCAACTCCGCCAGCGTCACCGCCCCCGTTCGATTGATTTCCGCATCCTGCAAGAAATATTCTGGACGTGCCGACAGGTTGCTGGTCAGTTGTTCGATGAACTCTTCCCTGCTCTTGATTTGCAACGCGTAATTGGTAAGCCGTTCCGTTCCAATGGTCGATACCTTCTCCGCCCGCATATTTCGCCCACACAAAGACCCAGCTCCATGCGCCGGATAAACCAGAACATCGTCCGCCAGCTTCAGAATTTTATTGCGAAGGCTGTCGTAGAGCATCCCCGCCAACTGCGCCGGGCTGTATTGCCGGGAGAGATCAGGCCGGCCCACATCCCCGAGAAACAAAGTGTCGCCCGTCAAGACCGCCCACGCATCGGCGGACTTCTCATCATCCGCGATGACCAGACAAATACTTTCCGGCGTATGTCCTGGAGTCTCAAGCGCTGTGATTCGCAGCTTTCCGATGCGCAGCAGGAAACCATCCTCTACGGCCACGTGAGGAAACGTCGCGCCGGCCTGCGCTCCCATGTGGATCGTTGCGCCCGTTCGGGACGCAAGTTCTCTGTGCCCGGAGACGAAGTCCGCATGCAGGTGAGTTTCAAAGATGTGGCGAATAGAAACCTGGTTAGCTTCCGCAGCCTTAAGGTAAATCTCCACATCGCGCTGAGGGTCCACGACAACCGCTTCACCCTCCGACGCCAGCATGTACGAGGCGTGCGCCAGACAACCCAGGTAGAACTGTTCAAAGTACATGGCTTTCCCATAGATTAGTTCATCATTCCACATCAAGGCTAAAACTTTCTAGCTGGTGCCGGGAGTAGGAATCGAACCCCCACAATCCTTTCGGACATGCGGCTTTTTTGTAAACACAAGCCGACCTTACAGGACGGATATCCTTACCGCTGTTTTCTGCCTTGATCGCCAACAACGGGTTGCGTCGCTGGATTCGCTTCCCCAGAACGCTCAGCCGAAGCACCAAACGATTTGACAAAATCATCGCGACGGCGCTCCGAGTCCCGGTTCCAGCCTGCCCGGCAACGGGGATTGAAACCAACCCGTGTTACAATTCCGTCGAAATTCTTTCCCCCCTGGCCGCCAGTTGTCGGTGCACCAAGAACAGTCTGATCTCATGTACGGAGTGTCGCATGTCACCCCGCAAGAATTCTGCGTCCTGCCACTGGATATTTGACTCTTTAGGATTCACGCGCGTCTACCGGATGGTCCCGCAAGCGGTCCGCCTTGCAGGGGCCGCATCTCTTTTCGTGGGAATCGCCGCCGGCGGTGCGGCTTCTGCCCAGACGAAAGCAGCGACGGTGACATCGCTCTCTGTCAGCGCAAACGGCAGCGAGACAAGTTCCGTGGCCGCAGGTACGGTGGTGACGCTCGCTGCCCACGTGACAGCAGGCGGCGCCAATGTGAGTTCGGGGCAAGTGAATTTCTGCGATGCCACGGCGGCATACTGCATGGACATTCACATTCTTGCCGCTGCGCAACTGACGAGTTCTGGCACCGCCACTTACAAGTTCCGCCCGGGCATCGGCAGCCACAGCTATAAGGCCGTGTTCGTCGGCACCAACTCGTACGCCGGGAGTATTTCGGGTGCATCGTCGCTGACGGTGACCGGAACTGTTGGGCCGTTTGCGACAACCACCTCGATTACGGAAACCGGGGCTTGGGGGGATTACACGCTGACTGGAACTGTGACAGAGGCGGGAGGCACAGTTGCGCCTATTGGGACCGTCTCCTTTCTGGATGCCAGCAACGGGAATTCGGTCCTGGCGACCGGATCGTTGGGATCAGCCTCTACCGGTATCGGCTGGCCAAACCCGAAATCGCTGACGAACACACAGGGCACCTATTTCGTGTTGGTGGCAGACCTTAACGGAGACGGCATTCCCGACTTGGTGCTAGAGTCCAATCCGGTGTCGATCTACCTGGGCAATGCGGGTGGTACCTATACCAGCGCGGGCACGATTGCCATTCAGCAGGCACCCGCGAGCTACCCCGACGTCATCGCCGACTTCAATGGGGACGGAATTCCGGATTTGGCCGTACCTTTGTATGGTTCGAACGATATAGCGATCCTGCTGGGTAAAGGAGATGGCACGTTTGCAGCGCCGGTTATGGCCTCGGTACCAGGCGCCGTTGTCGGTGTCGAGCAGATCGTGGTCGCAGATTTCAATGGAGATGGAATTGCCGACCTGGCCGTTATCACCAACGCGGACATTCAGACCGTGGACATTCTCCTCGGCAATGGGGATGGGACTTTTGCCGCAGAAGCGACCAACCCGCCGATTTCAGGAACACCATTGAACTTCGCCACGGGCGATTTCAACGGAGACGGCAAGACGGATCTGGCCGTCACGGAGGATAACGGTACGATTGCCATTCTTCTGGGAAACGGGGATGGCACATTTGCGGCGTCGGGATCTGTAAATTCAGCAAGCAGCGGTTCACCCTCACCCATCGCCGTGGCTGACTTCAACGGTGATGGCAAGCTTGATATCGCTGTGCCGACGGGTGCCTATACCAGTCACGCGGTGATCGTACTCACGGGAAACGGGGATGGGACATTCAATTCACCATTTTCCGGTCCGAGCTCAACATCAACGAGCGTGACATGGGTCCAGGTGGCGGATTTCAACCAGGATGGCACGCCAGATGTGGTTCTGGCGGATTCGAGCGGCAGTGCAACCGTTTTTTTGAACAATGGCAGCGGCTCGCTCAGCGAAAGTTTTTCCGTGGTTTCGGGTCTGAGTGTTCCTTACTATCTCGAAGTTGGCGTGGGTGACCTTAACGGGGATGGATACCCGGACATCGTGGCCGGCGGCTATTACAGCAACGCCCAGGGGCTGTACCTGACCGAACCAACGAAGACGGCGAGCGCAAGTGCCAGTGTTCAAGTCAATGGCGTAGGCCAGCATCTGGCTCAGGCAAGTTTTCCTGCTGAGGGCAAATACGAATCCAGCGTCTCCAACTCGATCCCGTTGTGGGGTCTTCTGCCCGCCACGTCAACCACGTTGAGTGTGACTTCGGGAGGTTCGACGGTCACAAGCGTTACTCCCGGAACCGCAGTGCTCCTCACGTCTCAAGTGACTGCCGGCAGCGCTCCGGTGACCGCTGGGCAGGTCAACTTCTGCGATGCCTCCGCCCCGCATTGCACGGATATACATATCCTTGGCTCGGCCGCGCTGAGCAACTCCGGAACGGCGACCTTCACATTTGTGCCCGGGCCCGGCGCGCACCGCTACCAGGCGCAGTTCGTCGAGGACGGTTTCGGCCTGTCGAGCGCATCGAGCGTCGCATCGCTGAATGTGGGTCCTGCGCCCAGCTCCGTCTACAGCGATACAGCTGCCATCTCATTGAATGGGGGGGCGCCAGGCGACTACAGCATCATAGCGACCGTGACCGGATACGGCGGCACGGCCTCGCCCACCGGAGCCGTGTCGTTCGTCGATACGAGTTTCGGCAATAACGTGCTCGCGACCGCTTCCCTCGGAACTGGCATACCCGGTATCGGCTTCCTGGAGTCTTTGTCTCCTTCGTTCGGGTCCTATCCAACGAATGAAGTCGCAGCCGACTTCAACGGCGATGGAATACCCGATCTGGCGGTAATCTGGAGCACCGGCGCATACGGTGGTCCATTCTCCGTTACGATCTTGTTCGGTAAGGGCGACGGCACATTTACAACAGGTCCGACAGTTCAACCGGCAGGTGTTCTATCTTACCCAACGATGATTAGCGGCGATTTTAACGGCGACGGCAAGGCGGACCTGGCCGTGCTGAGTTACAACCAGCCTTATACCAGCTACATCACGGTACTGCCGGGTAATGGCAATGGAACATTCGGTACACCGCTAACAAGTCAGGTTTATAACCAGCCCGCAACCGGGGGCGATGTCATTTTAGGAACCTTGGTTGCCGCCGATTTCGATGGCGATGGCAAGTTGGATGTGGCCGTTGTGGGCGACTATGTCTCAGCCGGCGGAGTCACCATTCTCCTTGGAAACGGGGACGGTACGTTTACGGCCACGGGACCGAACCTTGACCCGAGTGCGGATTTTGGTTTGATTGCAACCGGAGATTTCAATGGGGATGGCATTCCAGATCTTGTTGCGACGAATTACTTCGAAGACGGCGGCAGCCCAACCATTTTTTTCGGTAAAGGCGATGGGACGTTTACCGCCCCAAAGCCGGTATCCTTCACCCTGGAATACTTCCCCACTTCCATCGTAGTCGGAGACTTCAACGGTGATGGCGTTCTCGATTTAGCGTTCTCAGACCTGAATGGCGTTGAAATCGCGTTAGGCAACGGCGATGGAACGTTCATTGAAACCTCGCCCAGCCCGATCAAAGTTCCTACCGAACTCTATAGCTTGCAGGCGGGGGACTTCAACCACGACGGCAAACTGGATCTGGCAGGATTGGACAACTACTTTGATCAGATCGTTCTTCTTCTGGGGGCTGGAAACGGCACGTTTGCGGTGACAGCGACCACTCCCGTTGTGAGCACTGTTTTCGTCGGCCCATTTCAAATTGCAGCCGCCGACTTCAATGGGGACGGCGTGCCTGACCTGGCCATGTTGACCAAGAACGTCAACACAGCCTCCATCCTGCTGACGGAGCTGACCGAAACCGCGACGGCGACAGTGAACGGCATCGCGCCGATCGGCGCTGGAACGCATAACGTGGATGCGAGCTATGCCGGCGACAGCCACTACAGTGCCGTTACCTCCAGCACCATACCGCTCACTGCCGGTCTGGTGCCGCTCGTCGTCACTCCCGCCGCCGGAACGTATGCGTCTGCGCAGACGCTGATGATTACCGAGGCGATTCCCGGATCGACGATCTACTACGAACTGGCGGGACCCGTTAGCACGAACGGGTACGTGCAATATACAGGGCCCGTTTTGCTGCCTGATAGCGGCGTAGAAACTTTGCAAGCCTATGCGACGGAGACGGGGTATGACCAGTCCGACTATTTTTCGGCTAAGTACACGATCAATATACCGGGCTTCGCACCAGGGTCTGGCGGGACCACATCCTTGACGGTCACGACGGGCACGACTACCGGGAATACCGGAACCATCAGCGTGGCGGGGACGAACGGGTTCAGCGGAACAGTGAATCTGACTTGCAGCGTCACAACGAAACTAACCGGCGTAAGCGACATGCCGACATGCAGTCTGAACCCAACCTCCGTCACCATCAGCGGTGCTGCCGCGGAGACCTCGACACTCACTGTCAACACAACCGCGGCATCGAGTGCCGAGAATCGAAAGAGAAGCCTCTTTTGGCCCTCAACCAGCGGAGCCACGTTCGCATTCGTGTTGCTCTTTGTGAGGCCACGGAAACGCAAAGACCGGGTCGCGCTTATTGGACTCTTGCTCCTGTTTGTCTCCACAGGACTCATCGCTTGCGGCGGAGGCGGCAGTGGAGGCGGAGGCGGAGGTGGTGGTGGCAGCACCGGCACTACGCCAGGAGCCTATACGATCACTGTCACTGGTAAATCAGGGTCGGTAAGTGCAACGGTTGGCGCCGTTGCCTTAACCGTACAATAGCAGCATTTCCGACCTGCTCATCATCCACCAAATTAAGGATCGCGGAGAAAGGATAGTCACTGCTTTGCGTCATTACTCGGTCAGCGAGTGTTTACGCAAACGGCATGCTATTTTCGCGAACCGACCCGGCCGCCTTTAGGATCGACTCTGTCCATGCATGGCTAGCCCAGAAGGAGAGGAAACCAGCCGCTAATGTTCCGCTCTTGCGGCCGACGGCTCAGACGCGCATCCAAGAACCGGCAACGTCCAGTTCGAAACAAACCTGCTGGGCGGTGCCAACTTCCGGCTTACCCCTCAACCGCGAAGTAACGGGCCTTCAGATCACCCGCACCACTGCCAATGTCGCATCATCGGTTTGGTGCCCTGTGGAGAAGTCATCCATAGACTTGAAGATCGAATTGACGAGCTCTCCGGCGTCTTGAGAGCATTGGGCCCCATCGGCTGCTTTCAATAAGCCCTGAACTCCCCATTCTTCCCCGTCCTGATTTGTCGCTTCGATCAGTCCGTCAGTGAAGGCAATCACCAAATCACCGGTTTCGAGCTTTACGACGCCCTCTCTATATTCAGAATCAGCAAATAGCCCAACCGGCGCGCCACCTGTTTCCAGCCAATGCATTGAGCCATCTCGCCGAATGACGACCGGTGGATTATGTCCCGCATTAACGTATCGGAGCGTTCGTCTTGCTTGGTCGAAGACGCCATAGAATAAAGTCGCGTAGCGGTTCGCCTGCGAGGAAGCATGTGCCTGGTGATTAACCACCTTGAGCAGCGCGGCCAAGTCATCTCCGGTGAACAATGCCGCAGTCCGAAGGGAGGACTGCACATTGGCGATCATGAGTGCCGCGGCCAGACCTTTGCCCGAGGCATCTCCAAGGACCAGTGCTAGGCAATCATCCTTATGCGCGATAAAATTGTAGCAATCGCCGCCCAGCGCCCGAACCTGACGGCAGCGGGCGCTATAGTCGAAGGAATTGCTAACTGTACAGGGTGCCTGCATAAAACCCTGCTGCACGTCGCAGGCCAGTACCCAGTCCTGGCTGACGTCCACTACCATTTCGTTGGTCGTCATTCTTGCCTCCACTTGTATGTCGATTCTGGCGCTCCGAAATCGACATCGGGTGGTGACTTTTGGCCCATGAAATATTTCTGACGAAGATGTAGAGAAATGACAGGACGGCTCCGACTACAGGATGAAGGCGCAGATCGCAAGCGCTATGACGACGAGAACAGGAGCAAAGGACATGAAATACATTTTACTGATGTCGGGTACGAGGGCAGGGGTTGAGGCTTATCAGGCCTGGCCAAAACAGGATATCAACGCACACATGGCGGTTCTCCATCGCACCAGTCAAGATCTTGCCGAGTCCGGAGAATTTGTCGCCACCCAGGGCCTGACCGCACCGAAGGAAGCCCAGGTCGTGCGCGGAGAGAAGAACGGTCTCCCAGCAACCGACGGTATTTTCCCCGAATCGAAAGAATTTCTGCTGGGCTACTGGATCGTTGACGTGGCCAACCCCGAGCGGGCTTATGCCATCGCGGGACGGATTTCCGCAGCATCCCTAAACATGCCGATCGAGGTGCGGCAGTTCGCAACCCATGAAGCCAAATCCCGATAAACAAAAATGTCGAGAATGCTGTCTTGATTCCGACTAAGGATAAAGGCGCGAGAGGACAGCGCCAACGAACTCGATCGGAGAAGAAAATGAAATACATTTTGATGATGAACACAATGAAGACTGGACACGGCGTGCCAGAATGGCCCCGGAAGGACCTTCAGGCGCACATCGGCTTTATGCACGGTGTCAATAAAGAGCTCCACGGGCGTGGAGAATTGGTGTCGGCGGAAGGGCTGTCGTTTCCCGACCAGGCGAAACTGGTCCGAGCAGGCAAGGATGGCCAACCCGTCACGGACGGCATTTTTCCCGAATCCAAAGAGTTCCTCGCCGGCTTCTGGATCATCGATGTCGACAGTCCACAGCGGGCATATGAGGTTGCCGCTAAGGTGTCCGCCGCGCCAGGCCCCGGCGGTGCGCCGTTGAACATGCCGATTGAAGTACGCCCGGTTATGAGCGGACCGCCGCCGGATATGTTGTAACGAGAGTTTCAATGACCAACAAATGGGATGCGACTTCCGAGCATCTGTTGCGTGGACTTGCGCCCCAGGTGCTCGGCTCCGTCGCTCGCCGTTTCCGGGATTTCTCCTCGGCTGAGGATGCGGTGCAGGAAGCCATGATTGCAGCTTTCACCCAGTGGCCGCAGGAGGGTGTTCCCGAGAATCCCCGCGGCTGGCTGATTCAGGTTGCATCCCGCCGCATGACGGACCGCATGCGCAGCGAAATCGCACGCCGCGAGCGAGAAACGGCTGTGGCTGCGGAAACGGAAACCTTGACATCCCTCCTCGAGCTCGAGGCCGACATGGATCCCGACGACACTTTGATTCTATTGTTCATGTGCTGTCATCCCGCGCTCTCTCCGTCCTCGGCAATCGCGCTGACGTTACGGGCGGTTGGCGGTTTGACCACGGCTGAAATCGCCAATGCCTTTCTGGTTCCCGAGGCCACGATGGCGCAGAGGATCAGCCGGGCGAAGCAAACCATTAAGACTTCCGGCGTACCCTTCCGGCTCCCTTCTCCGCACGAACGAACTGAACGGCTGCCTGCAGTTCTGCACGTGCTCTATCTGATCTTCAGCGAGGGATACACAAGCAGCATCGGGTCGCATCTGCAACGATTCGACTTGGCGTGCGAAGCGATTCGCCTGACGCGCAACACGAAAACGCTACTCCCCGATAATCCCGAGGTTGTCGGACTTCTGGCACTGGTGCTGTTAACCGATGCGCGTCGCACCGCCCGAACCGGGGCGGATGAGGAATTGATTCCCTTAGACAAACAAGATCGAACGCTGTGGCATCGCTCGGAGATCTCGGAAGGAATTGAACTTCTCACTGCTGCGCTATCGAAGGGGTCAGTGGGCTTGTATCAGATTCAGGCAGCGATTGCCGCCGTTCACGACGAAGCCGAGAGCGGAGAGGATACAGATTGGCCACAGATCCTGGCCCTGTACGAGTTGCTGAAACGAGTCGCCCCCAGTCCGATGGTTACTCTCAATCACGCAATCGCAGCCGCTATGGTGCACGGCCCTGCCAAAGGCCTCGAATTGCTCAGGGCTCTCGACCGCGATCCGCGTATTGCCGGTCATTATCGCCTCGATGCGGTTCGCGCCCATTTTTTTGAAAAGATGGGCGATCACGAAGCAGCCATCCAACACTACCGGATTGCGGCGGCGAGGACGACGAGTATGCCGGAAAGGAATTACCTAGTGACGCAAGCGGCACGCTTGGCCGGCGATTAATTCCCGAATGGTCGGCCAAACATTCCCTAATCGCGTCACGTCAGAGTCGCCCGTTACCCGGGCACCAATCCCGAGAAGCCCGGCTAACTGGCAAGTTGCGAAAGTGGTCACAAATAAAAGATCTGATCTACGATTTCTTCTCGCTGCTTCCGTTTGAGGGTTGGAAGTGTAGTTCAGCCAATAAGGCGACCCTTCTGCAGCATGAAGAAAGAAGACGGGCCGCGGGAATTGCACGACGGCGCCGGACAGTTGCTTGCCGCTTTAAGCATGAACATTTCAGCGATCTCTACCGAAGAGTCGAGGCTTAGACTGCCCAGCAAAAAACCGTCATAGGCACGGCGGCACTCAAATCTTCCCGAGGATGCAAGAGGAATTGTTTCACGCTACTTAAGCGCGTCCGAAAATCCAGAAATGTGTAACAAATTATACGAACCTAGGCTCAATTGGGCTTTAGATAAGATCATTTATTCAGCTGGATATCACCTATGATCGGGACGCATGCAATATTAAGTCCGCTGCGTCTGTTACAAATCAGCTCGCGCCTGAACGGCCGCCATTTTAGCCACTTATTTTGTAGGGGTTAAGCTGGTGCCGGGAGGGGGAATCGAACCCCCACAGTCCTTTCGAACCTGCGGATTTTAAGTCCGCTGCGTCTGCCAATTTCGCCATCCCGGCCCGCGATCATTTTAGACTAACAGGCTAACGTCTTTGGCTACATCACAGGCAGCTTTGTCCCTCGCTTGTCGCACGTTTTCATGCCTGCACCCATCGGCTACCCTTCCTCCTTGAGCCGCATCTCACCAGCAGGGACCGATTACTTATGATTTCTTTTTCGCGGGTTCGCGCTCTTGTGTACATCCTTGTACTCGCCTGCACCGCCATTTTTTCTATGACATTGCGCGCCGAAAACAATGTGTTGGGCCGGGTTGATCTCGTCGGCGCTACTAAAGTCGAGCGCACCTCCGGCGTATGGATCGATGGCCAGTATGTGGGCTATTTGCAGGAACTCAAAGGATCGAAAAAACTCCTGCTGCTTCCGGGCGATCACGAGATCACGGTTCGCCAAGGCGGGTACATAGACTTCGTTCAGAAAGTGCCAGTCCGCGCTGGAGAGACCCAGACCGTCGAAGTCAAGATGGAAAAAGACACCCGGGTGCAGTTTCCACACATCACGGCCCAGATTAAGCTGGACGTGAATCCTAATCGCGCCGCAGTTTTTGTCGACGGCGTCTTCGTGGGACATGTCGCCGAATTCAGTGGCGTCGGCAGAGCCTTGCTGGTTGCACCGGGCAAGCGCAAAATCAGAATTACACTGCCCGGTTATCAAGACTTTGAAACCGATATCGACCTTGTGGCCAATCAGAAATCAACAGTGAAGACTGACCTGGTAAAGGGTGGGCCGGCAGAAGGCACGCCGCTGCCCCAATGAGTTAAGAAAAGTTTAAGGGTGCGTTTTCGGGTCAGGACGCGGCAGCAGAAGATAGACCTCGCTGCTTGCGCAGTTCGGCATGAAAGGAATCAGGCGCGAGCCCGGCCTGGTTACGAAAAAGATCGAGCAGTGGATCTTCTACATCACCCGGTTCGCGACCAGGTGACGAAATACTTTCCGTCTCAAAACCTTCAGGTTCAACCATCAATTCTGGCAACGTATCGGGATTTTCCGTGAGGCAGCTAAGAAACTTCTCCAGCAGCAGGCGATGCTCCGCAGTGGTTTGCGTGAATTCGACGCCCATCCCGATATCAGGGTGCATCACTCGAACCACTCCTTCCGATCGCAGTTCCACGTTCGCGGCTCTCATCGAAAGAGTAACCCGGGCAGAAACCGGGAACGGCGAAGGCATGGCCAGATAGCAGCCGCGCAGGCTCAAGTCGGTAAGCTGGCAGGGCGCCGGAGGGTCGTCCTTCTCTCCATCTGGCGAATTGCGACCCAGCCATTCGCGCAGCCGATGTGCCACATCCGGCGAGGGATTCACAAACCGCAAGCCCACCTGCGTACCGCTTCCCTCCCAGGCAAACTCGGCCGCGACCTCAACCTTGGTGGAACCCGGAAGCGTGAATGATAAATTCCATTGGCCATGCGGCTTGGTGCGGCGTGGGATCGAAACCGCTAATCCACCTTCGCCAACATCCGTGGTATTCGCTTTAATGCGTGCGCCAGACTGGGCATTGACCATCTCCAGCGGAAAATTCACGGTGACCCGCGAGTTGCGCCTTCGCTCCCGTTTCATCAAGGCTCTGGCGGCGCGAAAACTCGATTTGGCGCGCTCCGCGGAAACTGGTTTATAAAGAATGAAGTGGGCGCCGATCTCAAATGCCGAGCGCAATCCGCTGCCGGGGTCAAGAATCGCCATCGCGATGGCCCGTTTGTTGCATGGGGCGGTTCGGGCTGCGCGCAGAACATCGGCGGCACCAGGACCGGCACAGTCCACGATGATAGCCTCAAACCGGTCGCGGGTCAGATGACGCAACGCAACTTCCGCGCTTGTGCAATGTTCGACCCCAATATCAAGATCGCCCAGCGTACGCCGCAGCACGCGTCCGATTTTTTCATCTGCGCAAAGCAACAGTGACTTCAAATTCATCTCGATCTTTATCCTTCAGGTGCAGCGCTACTGTGCCGTGGTCTCTCTAGGAGAATGCATTCTCAAGTGTAGGCTGCGTTTCGAGGTTACATCAACGGAGCTCTTAGCCGTGGATGTTACGCCCGTAACCTAGCCAGGTTCCTCGAGCCGTTGACTTCCGTTGTACCGCAAGTGCAATGCGGGCGAGCTAATAACTCTCTTACAGAACATACAGTTACCGCCGATAATTCAACCGATCATGCCATACATAGGATTGACTTTCCGGCGCTATTGACCTACCATCCTATTTCTCTAAATCTCTATTGGGACGCCCTATCCGCGGATTTCTGTGGATGGCATTATTTCTGTGAATCTCCTTCGACATCAGGAGAATCATACACATAGAGAATAATATTAATTTAGTTAATCCCCCTATTTGTACGAAAGGCTTTTTCATGGCAAAGCGACGCGGAAATCCAAACTGGGGAAAACCCGAGCCGATTGGCCCGATCGTCCCCACCATTACAGAGTTCGAGCAAGTGGTGCGCGAATACAAGCTCACGCCAGACCAATATTTGCGATCGACTCGTCTACGCGAGTGGGCTCGGCGCAACAAGAACTCCAAGTACATCCCTGAGCCTCTTTTGGAAGCCTGGGGCTTTGAGATTGAATCCACGCTGTAAACGGAATTGCAGCTAGAATCCAAGGGTCGCCTCGTGGCGGCCCTTTACTTTTGCGATGGACCTCGGTTTAGGCGGGGGCTTTGACACTGCATTGAGACCACGATGCTGGACTGGCTGCAAATTCCGTTGCCTCAACTTTTTGCGGTGCTGGCGGCCGTATCATTCGCTGCCGGATTGAATGTTTATGCAACGGTGGCTGCCTTGGGCCTGCTGGCACGCTTCGGGCACGTGCCCCTCCCGCCGGAATTACTTCTAATCGAAACCTGGCCGGTGATCGGGGTTAGCATTGTTCTATTTGTAATCGAGTTCTTCGTCGACAAAATTCCCGCGTTCGATCTGCTGTGGAGCGCTTTGCACACTTTTATTCGCGTTCCTGTCGCCGGGCTGATTGCCTATGGCGCCACCAGGCAACTCACGCCACGGCAACAACTGCTGGCAGCTTTTCTGGGAGCTCTCATCGCTCTCGCGGCCCATGGCGTAAAGACGGCACTGCGTGCAGCGGTCACCCCCTCTCCGGAACCGTTCTCAAATATTTCATTGAGCTTGAGTGAGGATGTTCTCGCCGTAGGCCTTACCTGGCTGGCCACGCGCCATCCCTATGCTGCCGCCTCAATTGCCGCAGCCTTGATTATCATCATTCTGCTGCTTGCCCGCGTGGTCCTGAACGCTTTGCGCACGCTCTTCTACGGTGCGGAAAACGAATTAGCGGGAGGTTCAGCCTCGTAGCGCATCATGGCTTCACAAGTAAAATGATGAACTCGGTGCCAGATATCCCACCAGCGCCCTGACCGAAGTCGGACCATTTCGGAAACCATCTGGTAATCGTCACTCATTCCCTCGGCATCGCGAGGCCTCACTCGGG
>JBAWBG010000447.1:0-4902 GCA_049589695.1 Candidatus Sulfotelmatobacter sp.
GATAGCTAGCGACTCCGGTCGGATCAAACACCGCCCAAATCGCGAACGAATCTTCGACTTGCAATGTGAGAGCATTGGCGGGTTGGACGGAAGATGGCAGACTCAAAAGCTGCAAGCTCAGCCATGCAACTTCGTCATACTGCTTCAAGGCTCCGCCCGCTAGACCCCACGATGTACCTATCGAGCCACTAGACGAAGTGGGGAAGGCACTTGCCGTTGCTGTCCAGTGATCGCCAATCGAAGTGTCGTCGGCAAAGTCATCGCAGATGACTGGCACATTGGTTGATCCACCAACCGTGGCATAGTACGGGCTTACATAGATACCGTCGTACGTATTGCCCGGAGGTGGCCCCGTCAGGACCATCGAAGTTTGAGCAACAGCCCCTGGACCAAGAAATAACGCCGCTAACGCCACCCACCAAAAGGTTCCAAACACCCTCTTTATTGTCATTACTACTCCTCGGTCATATTCAGGCGGGGGAATCCTGTGGCTATACACCTTCAACTGTTACTTTAGCGCGAAATCTAGGGGTGTCAAGCCTGATAATAATTGCGACCAGTTGCAAATCCTTGCAACTGCCGTGCTTTCATTCAAATTGTAGGACATTGCCGTCCAGAATCAGACACAGCCCATTGCGTGTTTTCTTGTTAACGTTGCAATTACGATCGCTTATAGTTCAAAAATACAGTTCAGCGATAGTCCAGCTCAGCAGTGTTAGGGTGGTTGGGAGGTCCCCTTTGAAGATTTTTTCCTTTTTCCGTCTGACTTTACTTTTGGCCCTAATAGCGTCTCTTTTCGCCGGGTGCTCTCGCGATCCCAATGCCCGCAAGCAGAGATATCTGAAGAGCGGTCAGGCCTATTACGAAAAAGGCCAGTTCTCTGAGGCAGCCATTCAGTTCCGCAATGCGATCGCGGTCGATCCCTCATACGCGGCCGCTCATTTCCAGTTGGGCCGAACCTATCTCAAAACTCAGCAGTGGACGCGAGCTAGTCAGGAACTTGCGCGTACCATCGACCTCCAGCCGCAAGACTATGCGGCTCGCGCTGAAATGGCCAAATTGCTGATTGCCCGCGGCAACCTCCAGCAGGCACAGGAACAAGCGGACACGCTCCTGCTGGAGCGTCCGAAAG
This sequence comes from Candidatus Sulfotelmatobacter sp., assembly GCA_049589695.1. Taxonomy (GTDB): domain Bacteria; phylum Acidobacteriota; class Terriglobia; order Terriglobales; family Acidobacteriaceae; genus Sulfotelmatobacter. Next base: position 1,133 of record JBAWBG010000447.1, read on the forward strand.
ATGCCCAATCCCACTTTATCGCTGCAAATCTATTAGCAGCACAAGCTCATTTCCCAGCCGCAATCCAGGAAATGCAGAAAGCCATCAGCCTTGATCCAAGCGATTGGGATTTCTATCTGAACCTGGCCTTGATGCAACTGAGAAGCAATCAACCCGAAGCAGCAGAGGCTAATTTCAAGAAGACAATCGAGCTCAATCCAAAAGCGACGGATGCCCACCTGATGCTGGCAAATTATTATCAGGTACGCAGCCGGTTCGGCGAAGCGGAACAGCAACTCCGCGCAGCGATTCAATCCGATTCCAAAAATCCCGAACCCATAGCTGCGCTGGCGCGCTTATACCTGGCGCAAGGCAAGAAGGCCGAGGCAGAAGCCTTTTTAAAACAGGCCAAGCAGAATTTTCCCGACAACTCCAGCGGCTATCGACTCCTGGGTGACTTCTATTTAGCTACCAATGAATTGGACAAAGCTGCAACCGAATATCAGGCGCTCTATCAAGCCCACCCCAAAGACTTGCAAGTTAAGAAGACCTACACAGAGCTTCTCATCCGCACCAATCGACTGGACGAGGCCAGAGAGGTGGATGAGGAAATCCTGAAGGCTGATCCTAACGACAACGAAGGTTTGATTTTTCGTGCACAACTGCAAATTCGTGCGGGAGATGCCAACGCTGCGATCGGGATACTACAAACCGTGATTAAGAATGACCCAAACAACGGACTGGCTCACTACTCCCTGGGCGTGGCATTCCAAAAGGTTGGCAATTCAGAAGGCGCAGAGAGCGAGTGGAGGACGGCAGTACGTCTGCGGCCCGATCTTGCCGATGCGCAACGCGATCTCGCCTTAGTCGCGATGCGAAGGGGAGATATGACGACTCTGGCTCAGACCAGTTCGCAAATTATCAATCTGCGACCAACCATTCCGGACGGGTACGCTCTGCGGGCAGTGGCTGAGATGAATCAAAAGCAATTTTCAGCCGCGGAGGCTGATGCACGCAAGGCAATTGCCGTTGCGCCTGACAACTCTGCAGGATATGTCCAGCTGGGCAATCTGAACTTCCTTCAGAAAAGATTCAAAGAGGCGGATGCTGCCTTCCGCCAAGCTCTCGATCGGGATCCGCGCTCGAACGATGCTCTGCGCGGCGTGATGAACACTTATGTCGCTCAAAAACAGATTGACTCGGCGATTGCCGCGGCGAACCTTCAGATCGCAAAGGTTCAAGACAGCAGTGGGTTTTATGATCTCCTGGGTACTATATTGTTCCAGCAGAAAAAGGATTTTGCTGCAGCGGCGGCTGCACTGAGCAAGGCGACACAACTCGATAGCCACAACACCGATGCTCTGATCAAACTTGGCGAGGTACAAGCGGCTGACGGTCACATCGACCAGGCCATCGCTACCTACCGGCAAGCACTCACGGACAATCCTCAAGAAGCCACCTTTTATGTACTGCTCGGCCAGATTTTTCAGTCTCGGAAGGACTGGGCCAAGGCTGAAGACGTCTACCAAAAGGCATTGGGAATCAGGCGGGATGATCCCGTCGCCGCTTGTAACCTCGCCTACGTAATGGTTGAATCCGGTGCGAACCTCGACGTTGCCCTGTCGCTGGCGCAAACCGCGCGACGCGGCCTGCCGGAGTCGCCCGACGTCGCCGATACCTTAGGTTGGATTTACTATCAGAAGGGTGCTTATCACTCCGCGGTCGATTCGCTCCGCGAAGCGCTCAAGCTGGCTCATGATAGCCCTCCCTCAGATAATTCCCGTTTTCACTATCATCTCGGAATGGCTTACGCGAAAAGCGGGCAAACGACGCTTGCTCGTCGACAATTAGAGACCGTAGTGAAATTGAACCCCAATTCAGGTGACGCAGAGGATGCAAAGAAGGAACTCGCGCAGCTGAAATCGTAATGAATTCTCGTCACGAATTGACTCAACCAACTCAATGCGGATTGAATCGATTTCAGCTTTCGCCCGCATGCCGCGGCTTTGCTCTGCGACTTCAATATTTCCCACGCCGATCTTGCACCGGTGCCAACTGCTATAACCCTATGCGCCGGACCAAAGCCTGGAAGCGAGGATCATTACGCAGTGGATCGTAGGTTGGATCAACCTTGAGGGCGGTAAGACTGCTGGAATGCCACTGATAGGCTCTCTGCAGCCAAGCTATCGCTTGCTCCTTGTCGCCTATTCCGATGTAGGCGATGGCAAATGAAAGCGGATCAACCACCTGGCTCCGGCTTTCCCGTTCTAATTGTTCGAGGGCAAATTTCGCCTTCGCCCGTTGACCAGACCGGCCGTAAATATAGGCAAGTGCACCCCAACTCCAGCTCGACTCTTCACGGCGGCGCAATCCCTCCGCGTCGGCTAAAGCATCGGCGAACAATCCTTTTTGCGCGTACACAGCAATCAGCATGTGGGCGCGAGGGAAATTCGGATCCATTTCAAGCACGGCGCGGAACTGTTCAATCGCGCGGTCATACTGGTGGGCGAAGAACAGGATCGCTCCGTTGTCGGTGGCGATGATCAGCGAGAGCGGATCCAACTGGCGGGCACGCTCAATCTCGGGGAAAGCTTCGTCGAATCGGCCCTGCAAGGCGAGACACTCCGCATACAACTGGTGTCCTGTGGCGTAGTTTGGGTTCAACTGAATGGCACGCTGATATTCCTTTTCTGCGGTTCGCCAGTCCCAATCGTGATTTTCCGCAATGAACCCCAGGGCGGTATGGGCTTCCGGCAACTGATCGTCCAACTCCAGCGCCCGCCGGGCGGCCGCGCGACCTTTCCGTGCTTGCTCGTTGGACGGCGAAACCATGTAGCCGCCCATAACGGCGTAAGACTCGGCCAGACCAGCATAAGCGCGGGCATATGTAGGATCTAATGCGGTCGCCCGCTGAAAATATTTGACGGCCTGCTGCAAACTCGGCAGGCTTCGCTTGTTCCAGAAAAACCGGCCTTTCAAATAGGCTTCGTAGGCATCGGTTTGAACCGCACGTTCCTTTGAGGCGTGCAACTGCGCCGGCGATTCCGCAACTTGTCCTTCGATTTCCGTGGCAATGTCGTGCGCCGCCGTCCTCTGCAGGAGCAAGACGTCCTTGAGCTCGTGGTCATAGCTCCGGGCCCATAGATGCCGATCGGCGACAGCATCAATAAGTTGCACTCGAATCCTGACCCGGTTGCCAACCCGTTCCACGGTCCCCTCGATCAGCGCGTCCACCCCAAGCTCTCGGCCAATCTGCGGAACCGTTTTGGTCCCACCCTTGTAACCCATAACCGACGTCCGCGAAGTGACGCGCAGACCGCCCAACTGAGCGAGATCGCTGATGAGTTCATCGGTCATTCCCTCAGTAAAGTAGTCCTGGGTGGAGTCATTCGAAAGGTTATCCAAAGGCAATACGGCGATGGAAGTGATTGACTTCCTGGGACTCGTAGCCGCGTCTACCTTCGACGAATTTCGCCACAACTTCACTCGACTCGTAGATTGCACATACCAAAGAGCGGCAAGAAGCATGACGACAACTAGAGCGATTCCGAAAATCCTTCGACCTAACCTTGCTGAATGAAGAGATTCATGTACAACTTCTGGCCGCAGTGAAGGAACGGGCGCTACCCCAACGGGCGCTACCTCGACGAACGGCTGCGGCTTGCTTTCCAGAACTTCTTCGACAGTGGCGATAAAACGGTAGCCCAGACGCGGCGCTGTCTCGATGTAGCGAGGTGCTTCCGCGGAATCGCAGAGCGCCTGCCGGAGTTTCTTGACCGAGGTGTTCAGTC
>JBAWBG010000448.1:0-10076 GCA_049589695.1 Candidatus Sulfotelmatobacter sp.
GCCCTGACTCTCGTGTATCCCTCCCCCTCCCCTCCCCTCCCCCTCGGGTGCATTGCAATCTTCGGATTAGCAGAAAAATTCTCCGCAAAATCCGGCGGACAAAGAGCTTAGATATCAAAATCCGTCAAACAAAGGATTTATAGTCTTGGGAAGTCTGGCTCTCCTGACCGTCACGGCCTCGATGATGATGATTGCGCGAATGAGATGGCGGGCGCAAGGTTGGATGTCACAATTCGATTGTGGACAGGTGAAGATCAAGCACTAAAGATCAAAAGCCCCGCCCAAACCGCGCTTGGACGGGGCACCCTGCAGCGTTAAGTTGGGGCGGCCAAACCGCACTGTTACCCCCTTTCGTAGATAATCTTGAAATCATGGACCGACATAATCGGGCACGGAGGAACCATTGGCAAAAGTAATCGTTGGGATGACCATCTCGCTTGACGGGTTTGTAGCCGACCAAGATGGCAGCGCAGGTCGCCTCTATCCCGACTTGGCGGCGCTCAGACGCACCTCTTACATGAAGGACGCTATCGAGCAGACTGGCGCGGTTCTGATGGGAAGAAGGACGTTCGAGATGGCGGATCCCGACTCGTACGTTGGCAGCTACGAATTCCAAGTGCCGATTTTCGTGCTTACGCATCGCCCGCCGAGCGTTGCGCCGAAACAAGACGAGCACCTGACCTTCACGTTCGTAACCGACGGTGTGGAATCAGCAGTCGCCCAAGCAAAAGCTGCCGCCCGTAATAAAGCAGTGCAGGTGGTCGGCGGCGTCACCACGGCCCAACAGCTCTTGCATGCCGGACTCGTCGACGAGCTTCATGTTGATATCATGCCAGTTTTTTTAGGCAGCGGTCTCCGCTCGTTTGAAAGCTCCGGCCTTGAGCGCGTCGGGATCGAGAAAATCAGGCTCGAGAAAATTAAGCTTGAGAAGATCAGTGTGAAGGAAGTCGGCGCGAGAACAAGCCTCAGATTCCGCGTGAAGCAGTAGTTCAACCTTCTGAGCTCTAAGGAATGCGTAACGCTGTGTTTGTCGAACAAGGTCCACGAGGTACGGTGATTTTTTGAACGCTATCATCTGATTACGCCGGTGATGTGGATGGCGTTGCGCTGGGTCGCAAGATATTCATTATGGTCCGATCACACTTCGCAATTCTGATTCCTCTCATTTCGATTCTCGGCGTTGGTTTATCTAGCATGCCAGACAGGCGCCCTGACTTTGAAAGCTTTACCGTAAAAACGATTTATACAGGAGCTCCAGCTTCGCCGAAGCTCGTAAGCAAGCGGCAGTATTTATTCCGCACAATGATTCGGCATGGCGCGAGAGCGAACGTGCAATTCGCGGGACACTATACGGTCCCAATATGGGAATGTGGTATGGCTTGCACTGAATTTGTCGTCGCGGATTCGATCAGCGGAAGAGTTTACAATGGTCTATTCGCAACCGATTTCCCGCTTGCATGGATTGAAAAGCAAAAGGGCGGGCCACGTGAACGCATCGAATTTCGCAGAGACAGCCGACTGCTTCAGGTCAATGGATGTCCCAAAGAGCATGACTGTGGCTTCTATGACTACGAAATGATTGATGGTACCGGATTGAAGCTGGTACGCAAGAAACTCATCCCTCAGAAATATCAGCCTTGAGTGGGCGAAGGTACGTTTGCGTATGATCGCCACCACACTCCTTAACTCGCCGGGCCTTTGCTCGGCTTGAATGGGTCCTTCCGACCGCGAAGTGCGCGGTCCTCAAGATGATGGAGTAGGGCCGATGGTCCCCATCCCAATCTTACTTCGCTTTCGAATTCTCACTCTTCAGAATGAACGCTGCCACGTTATCGTGAATCGCCTTCAGTGACGCCTGGTGGGCGTAGACCATGTGGCCGGATTCATAAAATTGGAATTCGATATTTTTCTGCAGATCGGGCGGAATCGGCAAGTGTTGCATTTCGTAAACGCCCTGGTAGAACGGGGTGGCAAGATCGAAATAACCGGCGTTCAAAAGTACCTTCAGATTCGGGTTGTACTTCATCGCGATGGCGAGGTCGAGCATGACGTTTGCCGCCATCGGCAACGCCATGGGGGAGCCGGGTGCTTTGTGCAGGAAATCCCATGATCTCCAGATTTCGATCAATGGCTTATATTCGCGGTTCTCGCCGAACTTCAATTCCTTTCGTACGTAGTCGTTGAAGGCGGAGACGTAGGCGGAAGCGATGGCCGCCGATTGCGGATCGTATTCGGCTTCTTTGCTGAGAGGGTCGAATGTGGGGCCGGAAAAGCGGGTGTCGAGGCGTCCTGTGGTCAGGTTGTTCTCGTCCTGCAGGTTCTTCTCAAATTCTCCGCCGTTGATGCGCAGATCCGCCTTCTCGATGTAGGTGACGGGTAGGCCAGTGTATTGATGAAGCTTTTCCGCAATGGCATGACGTTGGTCGAGCGGGAGCGAGGAGCCAGCTTCGAGAGCCAGCGCATACTCGTTCATGGCAAAGTGCTCGACCTCGGCCAGCAGTGGCGCCAGTTCCGGATGCTGCTCCGGCAGCTTGTGGTGATACCACGCGGTCGCGGCATAGGTTGGGAGCACTAGCTGGTATGCAGTGTCGATGCCGGGATTGAACTCGGGGATGTCGGAATCAAGCGAGAAGTTCAAGATTTGAGACAGAAGTATGACGCCGTTGAAGTCGATCAAGCGTTCGGTTTCGAGCACATTCGACAGGACTGCGGAGCGTGTGGTGCCATAGCTTTCGCCGAACAGATACTTGGGCGAATTCCAGCGGCCATACTTTGAGAGAAACTGCGTGATGAAATCGGCGAAGGCTTCCGCATCCTGATCCACGCCGTAGAAAGCTTTCTCGCGGTCTTTGCCGCTGAGGCGGCTGAAGCCGGTTCCGGGCGCATCCACAAATACCAGATCGCTCACGTCGAGCAGGCTGAAATCGTTATTGACGATGGAATAAGGTGCGGCGGGAGTATGGGTATCATCGGCGGTGACGACCCGCTTCGGCCCGAACGCGCCCATGTGAAGCCAGACGCTAGAAGAGCCTGGGCCTCCGTTGTAGAGGAAAGTGAGCGGACGCGCCGGGCCTTTGTTATCGGATTTGAAATAGGCGACGTAAAACATGCTGGCTTCCGCAGGCTTGTTCTTGGGATCGGGGTCGGCATTTTGCGGGACATCATCCCAGCCCTTGGGATGCACGACAAGCGTGCCGGCGAATGCGTCGTAATTGATGACGTTTCCACCTACGGTGACTGACCCTTTGCTGGCTTGCTGCTCTGGTTTGAATTGTTCGGGTTTTGGCGTCTCAGTCTTGGCGGATTCCACTTTGACGGTTGAAGTTTCGTCTTTTGCTTGCGCTTGAAGAACGATGGACAGCATTAGAACAGCGACAGCCAGCATGACGAGCTCTAATGTGGCTGGCTTTAATGTGACAGGCTTGGCGATGAGCGTTCGCATCGAGAGTTTCTCCATTGGCGGAATGAACTCGAGCTTTACAGCGAAGAGTCAATTTATCACGTTCGCTCGGTAGGGTTGCGAACCAGGAATGGCGAAGATATCTATTTCGTCGCGGCGGCTTCTTCGGCAACGGCTTTACGGAAATAATCGAGCGACATGCGGAGTCCGGTTTCGAGGTCGATCTTCGGTTCCCAGCCGAGCAACTGCCGAGCTTTGGTGATATCGGGACGACGCTGTTTAGGATCGTCCGGCGGCAGCGGCTCGTGCGTGATTCTGCTTTTCGATCCCGTCACTTTTATTACGTGCTGTGCGCATTCGAGGATGGTGAATTCGTTCGGGTTGCCGATGTTGACAGGGAAATGTTCTGAGGACCTCGCTAGACGAATGAACCCATCCACTTCGTCACTGACGTAGCAGAAGCTGCGGGTCTGGCTGCCATTGCCGTAAACCGTGAGGTTCTCGCCGCGAATCGCCTGCTTCATGAAATTCGATACCACACGGCCGTCGTTCAATTGCAGGCGCGGCCCGTAGGTGTTGAAGATGCGAGCGATGCGCGTGTCCACTTTGTGATATCGGTGATAAGCCATAGTGGCGGCCTCTGTGAAGCGCTTGGCTTCGTCATAGACCGAACGTGGGCCGATGGAATTCACATTACCCCAATAGGTTTCTTTCTGCGGATGCTCGAGTGGATCGCCGTAACACTCCGAGGTAGACGAGACGAGATATTTGGCGCCGTACTTGAGGGCGACATCGAGAGCGTGGAAAGTTCCGAGCGAGCCTACTTTCAGCGTGGGGATGCCGTGGATAGTGTAATCGACGGGGCTGGCGGGACTGGCGAAGTGAAAGACGAAATCAACTTTGCCCACGTCGAAAGGCTCACAGATATCTTTATTTACAAATTCAAAGCGCGAGTCAGTACGGAGATGGTCAATGTTTGCGCGGCGGCCAGTAAGCAGGTTGTCGACGACAACCACGTTCCAGCCGTCGCCAAGCAGAGCGTCGCAGAGATGAGATCCCAAAAAACCGGCGCCGCCAGTGACCAGAGCGCGTTGTTGACTCATGCCTTCTTAGCGCCGTTGCGCAGAGCGGCGGGAACGCCATCCGGATGAGAGGCTGCGCGTCCCACGGAATAATAAGTGAAGCCGTTGGCGGCCATCACTTCAGGATCATACAGGTTGCGGCCGTCGATCACGATAGGATACTTCAGCTCATCGTTGAGGCGGCGGAGATCGAGGTTTGCAAATTCCTCCCATTCAGTGAGGATCAGCAGAGCGTCGGCGCCGGTGGCGGCTTCGTAGGCTGAGCCGGCAAACTTCAGGCCGGAGTTCATCACTTCCTGGGTGCGGTCCATGGCGGCCGGGTCGTAGGCCGTGATCTTGCAACCTTCCTGCATCAGCGCCTGCACGATCAAAATGGCCGGCGATTCGCGGATATCGTCGGTGCCGCCTTTGAAGGCGAGGCCAAGGACGCCGAGACGCTTGCCGCGCAGCGTCCACAAGGCACTACGAACTTTGCGCAGGAAGCGATCGCGCTGATCTTCGTTGATGCGCATAACCTCGTCGAGCAGACGAAAGTCGTATCCGCATTCACGGGCAACTGCGCGGAAGGCCATCACATCTTTTGGGAAACAGGACCCCCCGTAGCCGATACCGGGATTCAGGAAGCGTGGACCGATGCGTGAGTCAGTGCCGATGCCATGACAGACCTGATTCACGTTGGCTCCGACGGACTCGCACATAGATGAGACGGCATTGATGAAGGAAATCTTCATCGCAAGAAACGCGTTCGAGGCGTGCTTGATGAGTTCCGCGCTCTTGGTGCTGGTCACGATGATAGGAGCTGGAATGGAAGTGCGGTCGGGTTGCGGGATGGCGCCCGCGGTTTCGTAATAGCTGCCGCTGGTGAGTGGCGCGTAAATTTCGCGAAGAACATTGGCGCAACGCTCGTTGTCGCAGCCGACAACGATGCGATCGGGGAACAGGAAGTCGGTAACGGCGGTACCTTCGCGCAGAAATTCCGGATTGGAAGCAACATCAAAAGAGCTCGCATCCGCGCCATTGCGCAGAATAATTTTGCGAATCCACTCGCTGGTATAGACGGGAACGGTGCTCTTCTCCACGATGACCTTGTAGTCGTCCACGGCTCCGGTGATTTCACGGGCGACGGATTCGACGAAGGAGAGATCGGCCTCTCCGCTCTCGGTAGGTGGTGTGCCGACAGCGATGAAAATGGCCGCGCTGGCGCGCACGGCTTCGCGCAGATCCTCGGAAAAAGTGAGCCTCTGGCCGCGATGGCGCTCGAGCAATTCAGGCAGAAAATTCTCGTGGATGGGTACTTGGCCGTTCTTGAGAGCTGCCAATTTGCGCTCATCATTGTCCACCAAGATGACGTCGTGACCGAGATCGGCCAAGCAGGCGCCTGCAACCAATCCCACATATCCGGAACCGACGACAGCAATGCGCATGGATCAAACTCCCTGGATCTGAAGTCCTTGAACGTTTTCAGATGTCTTCACGGAAATCAAGGGGGAGAAAAACTGGCCTGGGGAGCACTCGGCCCGTCCCAAGTATGAATGGATTCTAACATTTCCCTGCCCGGACGGAAGCCCCAAAAGTCTCATTACGATCGATCGAATTGTCTTTTTCTGCCGTTTTGGGACCGCTCGTAACAATGGCGGATAGGCGAAAATAGAAGGAAAGGGTTAGATTATGGCTCCGGGACCACATTACTAAAGAAAAACGCGTGTCGATCAGTACGCCGATTCCTTGTTGACAAGGTAGCACTTTAGGGCGAAACTCCGCTACAGACGCTGAGCTTTTGTCGAATTTGTGCGTAACTGGTATGGCTCATTACCCCATATGGCGGCCTGACTCCGGAAAGTCTATTCCAGCCGGTCAAGTTCCCTCTGGGACTGCGCCTGAAGAATTGCCGCTTCCGCCCGATGATACCGGGTTTGAAAACTCTGGAGCGGCGACGCGGCAGGAGTCGGATTTTGCCGAAGTGGCCGCCAAGTTCGCCACTCACGGTCGCGGCAAGATTCCACCCGGCCTTTCGGGCGAACTGGCACTCGATATCGTGCTGAATGAGATTGTGGAACAGGCTTGCCTGGCGACCGGGGCAACCGGAGCTGCAATCGCTTTGGCCCGCGACGGAGAGATGGTTTGCCGTGCCAGTACTGGAGGGAACGCCCCGGAGTTGGGAACGCCTCTGGACATGAGCTCGGGCCTCTCGGGTGCCTGCCTGCGCAGCCGGCAAATCCAGCGTTGCGACGATACTCTCACTGACCCGAACGCGGACCCGGAAGCCTCGCGGGAGCTCGGAATACGATCCGTAGTGGTACTGCCACTTTTGCGGGGCGAGGATTCTATCGGAATCTTTGAGGTCTTCTCCACTCGCCTGGCAGCGTTTGGCGAACGTGACTTGAGAACGCTTGAGGTACTGACTGACCGGATTCTCAAAAACATCCAGGCACGCAAGTCCTCGCTGGATGCGCTCGAGCTTGCTCCGACTAGTGTCGGCGAAATGCTGCAAGAAAGCGCCGATAGAGAGATCCAGGAAACGTCAGATGCGGCTCTTGAAATTGGCCTGAAACAAGCTTCGAGTCAGGATTTGGACACGCCACACCGCGGGTCGCGGAGCGCGCGAGCTATATTTGTAATCTCTCGGCGGTTTGACTGGGTCAGCGCATTGATGTGTGGGATCGTGGTCGGAGTGGTTCTTCTGATGGGGACGGCTCTCGCGAAACGCATGGGGTGGCTGAAAGCAAGCGGCCAGCATCATGCATCAAGAGTGTCGGCCGCAGTATCGTCATCGCCTGCTGCCCGAGCAGACCCCGCCGGCGACCAGACAAATGTCGGTACTCTTCTACCGCGATCGAAGACTCCTACGGGCGGCCAGAACAAAGCAACCACAAGCGAAACTGCGTTGCGGGCACAGACTGTGCATTTGCCCGAAGGCTCGCTGCGAGTCTATGAGAACGGCAAAGAGATCTTCCGTATGCCGCCTTCTGGTACGGATGCCACGGGAGCGCCTTCGGCGGAAAAAAATGCGAGCGCAGCAGTGAAGCCCGCAAGCATCGTCGAATTATCTGCCGACGCGGCAGAGGGCAGCTTGTTGCGGCGCGTGGAACCCGAGTATCCCGAGCAAGCCTTGGCTCAGCGCGTTCAAGGACCAGTGCTACTTGACCTGCGCATCGGACAGGACGGAACCGTACAGGAGATCAAAGTAGTGAGTGGAGACGCTCAATTGGCAGCGGCGGCGGCGGCGGCGGTGCGCCAATGGAAATTCAAGCCGCAACTGGTGCACGGCCGCCCGGTTGAGATGGAAACCCAGATCACGCTGAAGTTCACGCTTCCCTCGAGTTAACTCATCACTGCATAGGTTGTAAGGTTACGCCAAAGTAAATTTGGTGGCCGCTTCGGGCGGGATTCTTGCAGACACCTGGGCTAAAATTTTGTCGATCATCCAAGCAGAAACAATCCCACCCTTGCAGAGGATGCAAGGGTGGGCCTTCCCGCAAAAGGTTGGCGAACCTGGCAGGTGGGAGCTTACCCGCATTTCAGGCGGCGGTTAGCCGGTAAGCAAGGGCTGGCAGTCGTGCAGAAAATGTTTTTGCTACCAAGCTTCTTTTCCATAGTGAGCGAGCCCGCGGAAACGTTTCACGTTGCTAAAGTGAACATCATTCTGATGAGAGGACTCGATAACGGATGACGAAGGACGCGGCATATTGGATTGAGAAGCTGAGCCTGGAAGCGCATCCCGAGGGCGGGTATTACAGACAAACGTATCGAGCCGATCTGGTTTTGACGAAGGACGGTTTGCCGCCGGAGTTTACGGGTGCGAGGGCGGCTTCGACGGCGATTTATTTTCTGCTCGAGGGAGAAAATTTCTCAGCGTTTCATCGGCTGCGCTCCGACGAAGTTTGGCATTTTTATATCGGATCAACCTTAGCGGTGCACGTAATTGACCAGCACGGACTCTATTCGGAGATTTTGCTGGGCAGCGATCCAGAGGCAGGTGAATCGTTGCAGGCGGTTGTGAAAGCAGGATGCTGGTTTGCATCGCGCGTGCGCGATGGCAAGGGATTTGCGCTGGTCGGCTGCACCGTGGCTCCGGGATTCGATTTTGAGGATTTTGAAATGAGGAAGCGGGACGAGTTAGTGCGGGAGTATCCGCAGCATCGGGAAGTGATTGAGAGGTTGGCGCGGGAGTAGGAGTGACTCTCGCTGTGCGGAGACGATGAGTGCAAGTGCCTGGTTTCGCCAACTGATATCAACTCTCAAAGCCACCACTGGATGCTCACATTGCAACGATCAGGGTTCGTGATCCGGGCGGCACGCCAATAATACGTATTCGACTGGGCTGTAATCTGATCCAATATTGACGAAACCGGCAGATTGCTTGCATGAACGGAGAATTGTGTCCACGGCTTTGGCGGTTCGCCTGCGATAAAGATTTCTTGTCCAGTCATGAAGCACTTGTGGTCCCGCAACCAGCTCGATACTTCAGGAATATTTCTCAGACGATCCGTGATCTCTGGCCATTGCGGATTCTCATAGTCGAATGAGTGCACGGTGACATCCATCAGCGAGAACGGTGCTCCCCGCATCACGAAGTGTACGGCGCCGTTGCTGTCTTGGTGCCACTCAAACTGCTGATCTGTCACGGACCCAATGGCTTGATGAGTACTCACGCTGTGTCGGTGGCTATCCGCGACGGCGTCGAAAATATCCGCGAGTGTCCCATTCTTGACTTCAACGTCAATTGCTGTCGGCATTTCGACGACCCTGTAGTCCCCAGTCCCATACACGCCGATTACAAGGCGATACTTTTCCGCCAGATCGCGCAGGATTTGTGTCGCTGTCTTGCCCTTTGCGACGAAATGATGCACCCGAATGGACGATGGTGTGCACACGTTGACTTGCGCGCTTAGATTGAGAACCGAGGTAGCGAGGATGCTGACCAAGATGAATGAAAACTCGCTCATAATGGTCCTTTGGCCGGGTACTCCACGTGAAACAGCGGCTGCCATATACCCTGAATTAGACACCAGCGAAGTCGTTAGAGCTACCTCTTGGCAATGGTTACCTCAGTTTTTGATAAATCCCTATTACACTCACGGGCGCGAAACTTACCTCACTGCGGCAGCCTTTTTCGGAAACATTTCTCCGATGCGCTTGATTTGCGCGCCGACAGCGCGCAGTTTTTCTTCGATGTTTTCATAGCCGCGATCGATGTGGTAGACGCGGTCGATGATGGTCTCGCCATCGGCGACCAGCGCGGCGAGAACGAGCGACGCGCTCGCGCGTAGGTCGGAGGCGAGAACCGCAGCGGCGCTCAACGGAGTTTTCCCTCGGACCACGGCGCGGCGGCCTTCGATTTTAATGTTCGCGCCCATGCGAACTAATTCCTGGGCGTGCATGAATCGATTTTCAAAAATGTTCTCTGTGATCACGGAAGCGCCTTCGGCTTGCGTGGCCAGGGCCATGAATTGCGCCTGCATATCGGTAGGGAAGCCGGGAAACTCCTCGGTGCTCATATCGGCGGCGGTGAAGGGATTGTCGCCCATAACGCGGACAGACTCCGTAGTGCACTTCGTTTTCACACCGACTTCTTTGAGCTTGCTGAGCAGCGC
>JBAWBG010000449.1:0-5020 GCA_049589695.1 Candidatus Sulfotelmatobacter sp.
AATTCAGGCTTCGATGGTGCGATCGGGGGTGGTGGACTATAAGGCTCCATTCATTTTGAATCGCGATTTCTCTCCGAATTTTCCGCTGCGGCTGATGTGGAAGGATATTCACCTGGCGCTGGAAGCGGCGCGCGAGAAACGCGTGCGGTTGCCGGGTCTGGAGGCGGTCGAAGAGGTCTATGACGTGGCCGCTGAGGAAGGGCATCGCGATTTGGATTACGCGGCTACGCTTACGTTGCTGGAGAAATGGGCTGGGGTCGAGGTTAGGGGCGGGGCGTAGATTCGGGGCACGGCAAGATTGTCTTCCTAACAGCTGTGCAGGTACGGGCAGGGCTCCCGTACCTCCATTACCGCTACTTCTTTCCGAACGTCCGCAGGTAGTTCACTATGCTCCAAACGTCGTCATCTTTGGCGCGGCCGCTGTCTTCGGACGGCATGTCTCCTTTGCCTTTGCGAATGATGTAGAACCACGCGCCATCAGTCGCGTTTTTCTGGACATCCGGATTGGTGAAGTCGGTGATGTTCTTGATGTCGGATGCCATGTCGCCTTTGCCGTCGCCCTTATCGCCGTGGCAAAGCGCGCAATCAATCGCATAGAGCTTCTTGCCTCGGGAGAGCGACTCCGGAGTTGGCCTTACCGGGTTCGCCTTTTGGGCATCTCCGGGTGGAATTTTGTATTCGGGGGCGGGCGCCTTTGCCGGAGGCGGAGTCTCTTGCGCTCCCAGGGCGCACGCAAAAACTAACAAAGCGATCACCGAAAATTGTTGCCAGGAGCTTCTCAATACGGGACCTCCTCTTCTCGTGCGTAGGTCACGCGGTTCAAGCCACGGTTCGCGATACTACTCAGGATTCTACGGTTGTGCAAGTAGGCGGAAAAGGCCATAGTCACTGTCGCAAGTGTGTGGAACCACGGTCGCCATCGAAGCGAGAGGCCGTAAGCCTGCTCACCTCAAGGCTCAAAAACCTCGAAATCCTGGTCGTGGTTGGCTTGTCTCGTAGTCATCTCCCAAAGGCCTTGTACCGGCGTAACCCCTTTTCCTGGCGGGGATTACAGAAGTATTACAAAGGTTCGGCCGCGGTCTTGGTATTGTCATGTGGGCACTCTATAACGCGTGTTCCGGGAAGATGTTGGGAGACGACCATGAGCAAAACTGCTGAGTTGCAGCAGGATGAGTTGCAGCAGGAAACGATCAACGGCACCAGCCTCCGCAAGGACCGTGCCGACCACGACGGCATTAATTGGGTGACGGCGACGGCCATGATCCTGTTTCATATCGGCGCCATTGCGGCACTCTTTTTCTTTACGTGGAAGGCATTTTTTGTTGCTTGTTTCCTGTGGTGGGTTTCGGGCAGCCTCGGAATCGGGATGGCTTATCACCGGCTGCTGACGCATCGTGGATATAAGACTCCAAGGTGGGTGGAATATTTTCTGACCTGGTGCGCGACTTTGGCGCTCGAAGGCGGGCCGATCTTCTGGGTGGCGACGCATCGCATTCATCATCAATTCTCCGACGAAGAAGGCGATCCGCATTCGCCGATCGATGGCAAGTGGTGGGCGCACATGGGATGGATTCTCATGGGCAAGTCGATGCACCACGACACGACAACGCTCGCGCGCTATGTGCCGGATCTGACCAAAGACAAATTCCACGTCTGGCTGACGAAGTGGCACTGGACGAGCAATGTGATTCTGGGCGTGATCTTATTCGCAATCGGCGGCCTGCCTTGGCTACTGTGGGGAGTATTTGCGCGCGTCGTCGTCGGACTGCATGCCACCTGGATGGTGAACTCGGTGACCCATGTGTGGGGATCGCGGCGCTTTGCGACCAAGGATATGTCCACCAACAACTGGTGGGTGGCACTGCTCACATTTGGTGAAGGCTGGCACAACAATCATCATGCGCATCCGGTTTCTGCGCGTCACGGATTGAAGTGGTATGAGATCGATATCAACTGGTATGGGATCTGGGCGCTGAAGAAGATGGGCCTGGCTCGGCACGTTTACAAGATCAGGCTCGATCACTTGCCTCCCAAGCCGGCGCTGGTACGCGATTTGAGCGCGGCTGAGTTGGTGGCTTCGGCTGCGGCGGGGAACGACTAAGCCTGCTGTCAGATTCAGCTTTCAATAAAGGCTCTCGAACTAGGCAGTAATGGCTTGGATTGAGAGCCTTTTTCGTGTACCTGACACCTTCCGCACTCCCCGTTACAATCTCCCTGTGCGAATCTCGAGCCGACGCAAGGCGATTGTTTTCTTCCTCAGCTTCGGAGTCATTCTGGCTGCGGTCGCTTTTGCCGTGGGCAGCGGCTGGATCATTCTTAACTGGCGCGAAGGCATCAAGGTATTTCTCGGTGTCATCTTTTTCGGTGCTATCGTCACCGGTTTTGTCCTCAACACGATTTTTCTGGTGCGCGAGATTCGGCGCAACGAGCAGCATGACAGCTTCATCAATGCCGTCACACACGAACTGAAAACACCCATTGCTTCGATCCGGCTGTATCTTGAAACCTTGCAGCGCTTAGAGGTGGATGAGGCGCGGCGGCGAGAGTTTTATCAGCTGATGCTGGTCGATACCGAACGGCTGATGGGCACCGTGGAGCAGGTGCTGAAGGCGGGTGCGCTGGCGCAGAAGAAGGCCAAGGCGCAGGCGCAACATTTGCCTTTGGATTTCGGTGCCCTCGTGCGCGAGTGCGTCGACTTGGCGCGCACACGGCATCATCTTCCGGCGGAAGATCTTGATTATCGCGAGGCATTGCCTGCCGCGACGAGCGCTCAAACAAAAACGCAGGTGCTGGGCGATCCCGAGGAGTTGCACACCGCGGTGACGAACCTGCTCGACAATGCGGTGAAATATTCTCCGGACGGGATTCACATTGCGGTGGAACTCGCGGTTCCAGACGAAGAGCATCTGGTGCTGCGGGTGCGGGACCGGGGCGTGGGCATCGCTCAGAATGAACTGAAGCGGATTTTCAAGCGCTTCTATCGGGTACGGCAACGCGGGCGTGCGCGAGTGAAGGGCACGGGTTTGGGATTGTTTATCGTGCGCTCGATCGCGCGCAATCATGGCGGGCGCGTGTTTGCGGAGAGCGAGGGGGCAGGGAAGGGAACGACAGTGACTCTGGAATTGCCGAGGGAATTGTCCGATCCCTTGAAAAGTGAACCGGGGGCGACGACTGCATGAGCCGCGTGCTGATCGTCGAGGATGAGGCGCACCTGGCGGACGGTTTGCGCTTTAACTTGCAGGCCGAAGGGCATGAGGCCGAGGTTGCGGGCGATGGGGAAGACGCGCTCGCTCGGTTGGTTGATCGCGTGGAGCATTTTGATGCGGTGGTTCTGGATGTGATGTTGCCGGGGAAGAGCGGGTTCGAAGTCGCGGCTCTACTGCGTGAGAAAAAGAATTATGTGCCGATTCTGATGCTGACGGCGCGTGGCCGGGCGGAAGATGTGTTGGAGGGGTTCGCGGCCGGCGCCGACGACTATTTGCCGAAGCCCTTTGATCTGGCAATTTTGATTGCACGGCTGGATGGGCTTCTGCGACGCAGCGCCTGGATGAAGCAGAGTGTTTCGCTCCCCGCAGGGACGACCGAGCCCGTTGAGGCAAGTCAATCGAAGTCCGAAGAAGACGCTTTTACGTTTGCCGGCAAGTCCATCGACTTTGCCGAGCTCGAACTGCGTTCGCTGGGCAATACGATTCATCTCACCGTGATGGAGGCGGAACTTCTGCGCTATCTCGTGCGGAGCGCGGGACGGATTGTCGCGCGCAAGGCGCTGCTCGAGGAAGTTTGGGGATTGCACGAAGACACGGACACGCGCGCCATCGACAATTTTATTGTGCGGCTGCGGCGGTATATCGAAGAGGATCCGGCGCGGCCACGGCATTTGCTGACGGTGCGCGGGGTGGGGTATCGGTTTGTCGCGGAGCCGGAGTAAAGCGGGTCGTCAGTCGCTGGTCATCGGTCATTGGTCGCTGGTCGTTCGGGAACGCTTGCCGATGCCGACGATTGTGCGCGACAGAACGAGACAATCCAAGACTGAGGACGAACGATTATCGGGCCGACGATTTTCTAGTGCTGCCGTGCGGAAGAACTGGCGGCTAGTTCGCGGAAGAGGCCGAGCAACGAAGCCGCGGCTTGCTGATCGGAAAGGTTGGCGAGCGCCACGGTGGCAGTGAAGTGCGGTGATTGCTGGTTGAAGCGAACGTTTACGAAATCCTTGTCACGCCATGTAGCCAAAGCATTTACAACTGGAGTCAGTTCCGGCGGCCAGTCATCTTTAGTAGTCAGAATCACTGGGCCCGGGCGCGTAATGGTCCACTTGCGACTGGAGTTCTTGACGCCGGTTTGGCCGGACCAGCGATGTCGAATGACATCGAGATGGAAACCGGGCGGGAAGCCCATGTCAGCCTCGAAGGTGAGTGTCTCCTGCTGCTCGTGCCAACGGCTCAGTACCCATTGCACCGGTAGAGGGCGCGGCAGCAATTTGATGGTGAGGCGGATTTCGTCGAACCAGCGGGAAGAAAGATGTAATGTGGCTTTGAGGCGGGAGCTACAGGAATGCCAACGCAGGTCTTCGAGGCGTCCTTTGCCTAGGCAGGCGGCCTGCACCCATTCGAGGACGCTGGCGGCTCGCTTGCGGTTATAGCGGACGAACCAGCTATACCAGACGACGGCTAGCATTGCCGCCAAACTGCCGTCGATTAAAATCCAGCGCCCCACGTGCCGCCTCTCTGGGGGAATCGTACGTCTCTGAGATGCGGATGCGCAAGGGGAGGAAACGAAAAAAATTAGGCGGCCGCCGAATGAACTGCAAAGCTTTTCTCCCGGTAGAATGGCGGCGTGCCGTTCCGAATTCGTAAATTCCAAAAAAAAGATTTCGAGACCGTTTGGCAGATTGACCAGGTTTGTTTTGACGCACAAATGGCGTACTCTCGTCGGGAAATGGCGTTCTATATGGCTCGCCCGGGAGCCTTTACCTTGATAGCGGAAGGGGAGCGGAACGCCACTCTCGGGTTCATCGTTGCCG
>JBAWBG010000450.1:0-9321 GCA_049589695.1 Candidatus Sulfotelmatobacter sp.
GGATGTGGCACTGGGGCCGGGTCAGGTCTTCACCATCGAGCCGGGAATTTATATTCCCGAAGAGAATCTGGGCGTACGCATCGAAGATGATTACTACGTGGATCGGGACGGTAAGCTGATCAAACTCAGCGCAGCCTTACCCTCGAGAGCGGAAGATGTGGAAAGCGAGATGAACGCGAAGTCAAGCCATTGACGCTTTTCGCAATTACGAAATTACCCGATTACAAAATTCCTACGAGATATACTCCCGAATGTATTCATCCTGCGTAGTCGCTAGTTGATGGATGTCGCCGTCGAAAATGACCTTTCCGTCGCGGAGGATCAAGAAGCTCAAAGGCACCTCACAATGCATTCCAGCGGGCAGCGGCACCATACGGTTAGCTTGTTTATCGAACTGATGGGTTGCCATGGTGAAGGCGTCCTGCAGGCGATGCGTTACCAAAAGAGCGCTGGTATGGTAAACGTCGCGCTGCTTCACGATCAGTTCGATAATAGTGTTCGAGGTCACGGGATCGAGGCCGCCCGTGGGCGAATCGTAAAGCAGCAGTTCGGGTTGCGTTATGATCGCCCGAGCAATGGCCACGCGCCGCCGCATGCCTCCGGAAAGTTCCGAGGGAAAAAGTTCGAGCGTGTGTTCCAGTTCCACAAAGCGCAATGCCTCCCGTACTCTACGGTCTATATCGTCGTCATAGACGCCGTGCTCCTCGGTCAGGCGATAGGCAACATTTTCGCGCACGGTGAGTGAGTCGAATAGAGCGCTTTCCTGGAAGACCATTCCAATCTTCCCGCGCAACTCGAACAGTTCATCCTCTGGCATCTGAGTAATGTCCTGTCCTAATACAGTGATGCGACCCGAGTCCGGCCTGATAAGCCCAAGTGCCAGCTTCAATGTCAGACTCTTGCCGGAACCAGCGACGCCGAATATCGCCTTCGTTTCTCCACTTGGAAGATGGAAAGAAACTCCGCGCAATACTTCGTTTCTTCCGAAAGCCAGGGCCACGTCTTCAAACACGATGACAGGAGCAGAACTATCTTTCGTGGTTACAGCATCGGAATCGAGCGGCAGAACCGGAGTGGACATGGGATTACTGATAAGAAAGCGTAGCCATCAGGAAACGAGTGACGATCAAGTCCATCGCGAGGATTAGAACCGAAGCGGCCACCATCGCCTGAGTAGTGGCGCGGCCCACGCCTTGTGTTCCGCCCCGCGCGTTCATTCCGTAGAAACAGCCTATCGTTGCGATGATGAAGCCGAAGATCACCGGCTTGATCAGGCCCATAAACACATCTTGAAACACCAGAGTCTGCCAGGCGTTGTACCAGTACTGCCGGGCATCGAGTTTCAACAGGAGTTTCGCGATTGCCAGACCTCCGACCAATCCCACCAGATCCGAAATGATAGTCAAGAAGAAAAGCATGAATACCGTGGAAACCACGCGGGGAGTAACCAGCTTTTTCATGGGATCGGTGCCCAAAGCACGCATGGCGTCAATCTGCTCAGTAACTACCATCGATCCTAATTCGCTCGCCATACCGGAGGAATTTCGTCCCGCCACCATCAGGCTGGTAAGCACCGGCCCCAGTTCTCGCACCATGGAAGTTGAGACCAGTTGCCCCACTAGCGTGATCGAGCCGAAACGCTCCAGCGTATTCGAGGCTTGCAGCGCCAGCACCGCTCCGGTGAAGAAGCCGGTGAGCACCACAATCGGTAGAGATCCCACGCCGATAGTATCCGCTTGCTGCACCATGTCGACGATGTACAACGGTTTGCGGAAGATATTTGCCACCGCATGCAAGCAAAACAGAATGTAATCCTGAACAGTCTGGACTTTTTCTTTGGCGAGATCGGTGGGCGAGGTCAGTTCCATGCGGTTCGGGAAGCGAGGCGAACGCCGCCGCGCTTTTTCGAACTATAGCAGAGAATGTGACCGAGATTCAGGCAGCAGTCATAACAAGAGGCAGGCTACGGGACGGGGTGTCATCCCCGTGTCTTCTTTTTGATCTCGATATTCAATCGGCGGATTTTCTGATTTAGCGTAGAGAGCGGGACTTTGAAGCGTTCTGCGGCTTCAGTCTGATTCCAGTTGCATTTCTCCAGCATATCGCTGATGATGCGCCGCTCCACATCTTCAACGATTTCGAACAGCGAGGCATCGGTGGGCGGATCATGCAGGGTCAAGGTCGATCCTCGTCCCAGAAGATTGTCAGGCAGCAGATCGATGGTGATGTCGCTGCCCGAAGACAGCACGACAGCGCGCTCGATCACATTTTCAAGTTCACGCACGTTCCCCGGCCAGGAATAGGACATCAACGGGCGCAGAGCCTCCGGCGTGATACGGCGCACCGGGCGGTCGTTTTCTTCCGCATACTTCTTCAGGAAAAACTGAACCAGCAATGGAATGTCTTCCCTGCGCTGGCGCAACGGCGGCAATTCAATCGTGATCACATTCAGGCGATAAAACAAATCCTCGCGGAATCGGCCTTCGCGAACCAATGTACGCAAGTCGATGTTGGTGGCGGCGATAATGCGCACGTCCACCTGAATCTCCTGAATTCCGCCCAGATGCATAAACCTGCGATCCTGCAGCACGCGCAGGATCTTGGCTTGAGTTTCCAGACTCATGGTGGCGATTTCATCCAGAAACAGTGTGCCGCGATCCGCAATCTCAAATAATCCCTTCTTCGATGCAATCGCGCTGGTGAACGCCCCTTTTACGTGGCCAAAAAGGGTGGACTCAAGCAAGTCTGTGGGCATGGAGCCCGTATTAACCGGAACAAACGGCCGATCGTTACGGGGAGAATTCAGATGCAAGGCTTTCGCAATGATCTCCTTACCAGTCCCGCTCTCGCCCTGCAATAGCACTGTGGAACGGCTGTTGGCAACCTGCGCGACCAGATCGAAGATCTTCAGCATCGGCTCGCTTTTGCCGACTATATTTTCGAAGTTGTAGCGCTGCTTGAGGGCGCGCTTCAGTTGTACGTTTTCTTCCGCAGCACGTCTCCATCCCACGGCTGCGCGTACGTCGGCCAGAAGTTTTTCGTTGTCCCAGGGCTTCTGGACAAAGTTGGCTGCGCCCCCCTGCATCGCGCGCACCGCATTCTCCACCGTACCGAAGGCGGTGATCATGATGACTGGTAGCCCGGTTTCGTGTGCGCGAATCTCAGTTAGAACTTCCATACCGTTGCGGCCGGGCAACGTCAGGTCGAGCAGGATTAAGTCGAAAGGATGCTCGCCGATACGCTGCAACCCCGCTTCTCCGCTGGCCGCCGTCTCCACGGCGAAGCCTTCAAGTTCGAGCAAGGTCTGCAGAGATTCGCGAATCTCCGCTTCATCGTCGATGATGAGAACCGCGCCGGCCAGACCGGAATTTCCATTCGCTGCGGCGCGCGGAATGATTGCCGCTTCAGACATATTCAGCCTCAAACCTACCCTGAGTCGCGATCGCTTTTAATTCCAAAATGCTTTGTTTAGACTCGCTGTTCTTAGACATGGACAGCCTTCCTGCTCAAGGGGAAATCCAAAGTGAAAGTGGTTCCTGCGCCGGGATGGCTTTCCACGCGAATTTTCCCCGCATGTTCCTGGATGATGCCGTAGGTCACAGAGAGACCCAGACCGGTCCCACGCGCCTGACCTTCGCGCGGCGAAGTCTTGGTAGTGAAGAACGGATCATAAATACGCTGGATATGCTCCGGCGCAATTCCTGAGCCGGTGTCGGAAACACACACGCTGACGCTCTCCCCATTCATCGTAGCCACGCGTAACCTGCCGCCGCCGGGCATGGCGTCCTTGGCATTCAGGAACAGATTCAGAAATACCTGTTGCAGTCTTCCCGGATTTCCCTGAATCGCAGGCAACTTGGGCGAGAGAACATTCTCCACTTCCACCTTCGCTATCTTGAACTGATGTTCCAGGAGTGCCAGGGTGTCGGCGATCACTTTGTTCACGTCCACATCGCCAACTTCGCTGCCGCTGGTGCGGGAAAAATTCAGCAGGTTGTTTACAATCTCGGACGCTCGGAAAGTTTGCCGCGTAATCTTCTCCAGCAGTCCAGACTTTTGCGGATCGCCCTGCAATTGTTTGGAAAGCATCTGGGTGTAGGAAGAGATCACAGCCAACGGTGTATTGACTTCATGCGCTACTCCGGCCGCGAGTAATCCAATGGACGACAGTTTATCGGCCTGCGAAAGCTGCGCTTCGAGTTCGATTCGCTCGGTAATGTCATCCATAATGATCAGCCGCCCGATCACCTGGAACGTGCGCGTCACCAGCGGCGCGATGGCGACGTTTACAGTGCGCACTTCGCCGGCGGGCGTCTTGAGGCGGAACTTGTACAGGTTGTGAATGCCGGGATTCCGCCGCATGCGATCGAACTCTTCCACGAATTCCATCGGAAACACGGCCTTCAGCGGTTGCGTCAAGGTTTGCCAGCGCGGCACCGCATACATCACTTCCATCTGCGCATTCCAGCTCTCGATGCGGTCTTCCATATCGAGCGCCATCACGCCCACATTGATCGATTCGACGATGTTTTCGTTGAAATCTTTCAGCCGCTCATACTCGGCCGCTTTCTGCTGCAGGGACGCATAGAGCTGGCCATTCTGAATAGCAATGCCAAGATAGCCGCCCAGAGTTTCCAGCAACTCCATATCTTCGCTTGAAAGGAAATCTCCTTGGGCGGTCTTGCCCAGACCGAGCACGGCGATTGTCTTCTGCTGCGCGTGACATGGGATGTAGTAATTCAGATCCAAACGCGCAATGGTCTGCTGGGAGCCCGGATTCTCGCGTGGGACCTGGTGGGTATTCTCGAAGAAGAGATGACCCGCAGGCTCAGGCCGCGGAGCCATCAAGAATGACAAATCAAGATTGCCGGAGGAAGACAGCCCGAAAGATTTGGCGAGCACAAACTGCTCTGATTGTTCGCCGGCCAGGAAAATAGCCATGCGATCCACGGCGAGCGTGCGCGATAACCGATCCACGAGCGATGTGAGCATCGCGTCTAGGTTGGTCTCCGAACTAAGTTCACGCCCGAACTCGAGCAGCGTGCGGCGATAGTCGTAACGGGTGCGATAGAAAAACTGGTCGATGCGGTCTTGAATCCACTTGCGTACAGGATCGAACAACAGCGCCGTAACCACGACAGCGAGGATCAACCCAATCGGACCGCTGCTCGGCTGCCGCATATGGACCAGTTCGGCCACGCCCGCCACCAGTCCGAAGTACATGCCCACCACAATCGCTGCCGCCAGCGTGTAAACCACGCCGCGCTTGAAGATGAGGTCCACATCCATCAGGCGATAACGGAAGATGGCATAACCAAACGTGAGCGGCAACAGGGCCAGCGACAGCGCGGAAATCTTCATCGTCGCGCCAGGCAGCGTGCCCATCAGGTAAGGGATAACGTAGAACAAAGTGTAAGGAATGATGGCGAGAATCGTGCCCCGAGTGACCCATTTCAATTGCTGCCGCAAAATCGT
The DNA here is from genome assembly GCA_049589695.1 of Candidatus Sulfotelmatobacter sp. Taxonomy (GTDB): domain Bacteria; phylum Acidobacteriota; class Terriglobia; order Terriglobales; family Acidobacteriaceae; genus Sulfotelmatobacter. The sequence continues at coordinate 5,476 of JBAWBG010000450.1, forward strand.
CGTGCTGGCACGCTGGTAGCTGTACCAAAGGACGGTGGCAGCGGCCAAAAAGAACAGCGATCCGTAAGACATTTCCATGCGGTCGAGGTTCCAGCGCAGGCGCTCACTGGCTTGCAGCCACTGCATGGCGCTGACATGAACGGCCAGCAAGATCGCACCCGGCACATAGACCAGAGCAAGCAGCCACTGATGCTTGCGCACGAACTCGCGTTTCTCAGGGAAGGTTAGAACGAAATGGAGAAACAAGGCCGGCTGCAACACTCCCGCCACGATGTTGCCCCAATAGATCGTCCAGTCAAAATCGTTAAGCTTGCCGGTGTATTTGAATGAGTAGGCAATGAACGAGACCAGGCAGAAAATGTAAAAGTGCGTCGAGCCTGGAGCGGTCCAACGACGAAGTAAAACGTAAAGCCCGATGCCAAGATAGATCAGTGCAATAAGCCGCAGCCAGTTATTCAGAGAGCGCTCGGCCGGAACCAGAATCACACTGGAATCAAGCGGAACGGTTTGCCGGATCAAAGAGTATGCTGCTTTGGACCAGACCCCGTTACGGTAGAGCTGGCGCTCCAGCCCGGAAATGTTCCTGACTTCTTCCCCGTTGATGGAAACCAGCTGGTCGCCCGCCTTTATCCCGCCTTTCGCCCCTGGACCGTTAGGATCCACCCGGTCGGCGGTAAGCTGGCCACTATGTTCGATCCACCACACCCCGTCGTCGGGGACTGCGGATTTCAGCTCAGCATCAAAATTGAAGCCGGCGAACAGAACCGCTGCAACTGTCAGGAGAAACAGCAGAACGGCAACGAAACGGACTTGGCTTTCCCGATTCATGGGTTTCGGTGGCGGTCCCGAACCCGTAAAGGGCTGGATAGGCGTGAAAGTCACGTCCCGCCGATCGTCAATGAGCAACTTCGCTGCCATGCCGTTTCCCACTTCAGGAATGCTAACTACATGCTATGGAAGCACTTTCGAAATTATAGATGGATTTTCGAACATCGGTTACGGCTTTTTGGATGTTTCTGTGGAATTGTGTATCTAAATGCGATAAAGGAACTTATGTGTCACCCGAGTGGTACACCGAGGAAAACTGAGTGAACCGCAGCCTAGCTTTGCGAGCGCAGTTACCCCCGCCGCCCTGAACGGAATCAGGTGGCGGGGACAATGTTGCCGAGTTAGTTCCGCAGTTGTTTACGACGGCCAGGGTGGAGTATGTGCGTGTCCGGATGTCAGGCTTAGGCGAATTGCATTCATCAATTCGTCGTTGTCGGCGGGCTTCTGAAAGAACGCTGATGCCCCTGCCCTCAAGGCGCGCTCTTCGTTCGCCTGCGGGTCGCGCGCACTCAGTACGATCACTGGGACGCCAGAAAGGATGTCGCTGTTCTGCAAACGATCCAGCACCACGAAACCGTCCCCCACGGGAAGGCCTAAGTCCAGAATAATCAGCGCGGGACGATCCTTCTGTGCCGATGCAATTGCTCCATAGCCATCGCTGGCGGTCATGACTTCGTAGTTGTTCGCTCGCAGCCTTAGCCGCATGGCGCGCACCAGGTCTGGGTCGTCATCGACTACAAGTATTTTTGGTTTCGGCATTTTGTTTCTCCTCAATCCTTAATACGGTTCGTTAGTTGGAATTCTGGATCGACTTCTGCGACACGGGGTGCTTTCTTTGCATTCCAGTGCTGACCATGGCAGTTACATGATCGGCAACGGTTTGAATCTGTTGATCCAACGACCGGCTGGGAACTGCCGGGGGAAGATCGATCGGAGCAGCCAGGATGCTGAGGCTGCACTTGGTTTTGAAGTCCGGCATGCGCTCCAGTTGTTCGCGAATTCGCGCGGTCATGATGCCCACTTGCGGCATATCGGTTGAAGCCACAACGAAGAACGTCTCGGCCGCGCTCGACGTTCCCATCGGAGGCAACACCAGGTCCTTGTCGAGATAGACGCAGCGCTGCAGGGTCTCCAGACATTGTTGCCAGGTCTGTTTCCAGTTGCCGCGCAACGCAGCGGAAAAGGGTGTCAGATCGACTCGCACCAGAACAAAGGCGGTACGCAAACGATCATTATGCGTAACTACCGGAGCAAGCAGTTTGGCCAGTGAGTAAGCGGTCAAGGTAAAAGTAAACGTGCTGCCCTGCCCTGGTTCGCTCGAAACCCAGATGCGTCCCTGATGCAAGCGGACGATCTCGCGGCAGATGAAGAGGCCCAGTCCAAGTCCGGAGCGATTGTTGTCGATTGAATCACCGTCCTGGTACAGGCGCTCGAAGATCAGAGCCTTTGATTCAGGACTGATGCCGCGCCCGGTATCGCTGACGGAAATGTAGACCGAGCCTGGATCGGCATCCACTCGGCAGGCCTGTATCATTACGGCTCCGTCAGGCGCAGTAAACTTGATGGCATTGTCCACCAGATTAATGAGCACTTCGAGGACGCGGTCGGGATCGGCTTGCACAAGAGGGAGCGTCTGGTCGAGCGCAATTTCGAGTCCGATTTTCTTTTCGTCCGCCGTAGGCCGCATCATGGCAACCGTCTGCTGGATAAGTTCACCAAGCGCAACGCAGCGAGGCTCGACTCGCATTTTGCCGCTTTCGGCGCGGGTCGCCTCAAGCAAGTCGCGGACCATGGCATGCAACTGATTCACGCTTTTCAAAACCGTCTTTAAGTGATCAGACTGTTCGGGCGCCACAGGACCAGCCAATCCATCCAGCAGCAGCGTGACGTATTGATGAATGCAGGTAAGCGGCGTCCGCAATTCGTGGGACACGTGGGAGAGAAACTGGTTCTTGAAATCGAGTTGCTGCTTTTGAGTGATTTCTAACGCGCGAACCAGCGATTGGCGCTCCACCGCATAGCGGATGGCGCGCTCCAGATGCTTGCTGGTGATATCCCCTTTGAGCAAATAGTCCTGCACCCCCTGATGAACGGCCTTGATGGCCAACGCCTCATCGTCCTGGCCAGACAGCACCACGACCGGCACATTTGGGCGAGTGCTCCATAACCCGGCGAAAAGTGTCCGCCCCGTGACTGTCAGGCAGGTTCAAATCCAATAGCACCACTGCCGGAGTTTCGATCGTGAGCGAGGCGAGGCCGTCGGCCAGCCGGTTCACACAATTCACGTTCACCGGAGATTTTCCCTCCACCAGGCGCAGCCGAACCAGGTCCGCATCGCCCGGGTTGTCTTCGATGAGCAATACTTGCGTAGTTTGCTGATCCATGAACTATCATTCTCCCTGGCGTGGCAGGTTGACAAAGCCGCACCAAAATTCTTCAATCGACTTCACCGCCGAAAAAAAATCCTTCAGATTTCCCGGCTTGCTGACGTAACAGTTCGCGCCCAGGTCGTAACTGCGCGCAATGTCCTTTGCCAGCTGCGATGTGCTGAAAATCACGACTGGAATACGTCGCAGTTCCGGCCTTGCTTTGATTGCGGCCAATACCGCCAGACCGTCTTTCTTGGGTAGGCTCAGGTCCAGAATTACCAGATCGGGCCGAGTCGCGCCGGCGTACTTACCCCGCCGATCCAGGAACGCCATTGCTTCCATACCATCTTCCACACTGGTAATCTCGCTCTGGCGGACACACTTCACCAACGCCTCGCGAGCCAAGCCCACATCCGCCGGATTGTCATCCACCAACAGCAACCGCAGTCCCGATTTCATTCCCAGCTCCTTTCCCCTCGCCGGAGCCTCGGATCGGCAAAGTAAATTTGAAAGAGCAACCAGATCCGTTTTGTGACTCGACCCAGATTCGCCCGCCATACCGCTCGACGATTTTTTTGCAGATCGCCAGGCCGATGCCATTACCCGGGTATTCGGTGCGCGCATTTAAGCGATGAAACACTTCAAAGAC
>JBAWBG010000451.1:0-3951 GCA_049589695.1 Candidatus Sulfotelmatobacter sp.
ATCTTTCTGTCCGCAATACGCCATCAGCGCTCCTACGTGGTACCAGGCTTCCGGGTCGGGTTCCGTCATCACCGACGCTTCTTCGTTCCGCACAATTCGGTCCATATCCGCCGGCTTTTGCGCCTGCGTGCAGGCCACCAGCAAATCCCGATGATAGATCGGGGCTTTGGCCACACTCTTTACCGCCTCTCGCGCCTGTGCCACGTTGCCCGCAGTCAGATAAACGTAGGGGGTTGCCCACGCCGCCCATTCGGAACCCGCATCCAGATGGATAAAGTCCATCGCCCGATCGGTCTGCCCCAATGCCATAAACACCCAGGCACAAGAGCGGAAAGTGAAGTTTCCCGGGTCGAGCGATCGCGCCGCATTGCACTCCTGCGCCGCCTTTTCCTGCATCCCCGCGTAACGCAGCACGTAACTCAAAGCGAAATGGGCGTCGGCGCTCTGCGGCCTGCGCCGCACCAGGTCCGTGGCAGCATCATAGGCTCGGCCTAATTCGCCCCGCTCCACTCGGTTCACGATTAGATTGCTGGCCGCTTCCACCAGATTCGGATCCAATGAGAGAGCGCGTTCATACGCAGCATTCGACCGCTGGAACATTGCTTCTCCGCCGCCACCGTAGATCGAGTCAAAGTAATAGCGTTGGCCCAATGCCTCCCACGCTGGCGCATAGTTGCGATCTTCTCCTACCACATGTTCCAGAACCGCGATCGCATCCCTGTTCGGGCCGGGATCGTGCGGCAGCGCCAGGCTATGCAGATACAAGTCGTACGCTTCCTGACTCTGAGGGCGCGATGCCGTGCTCAAAGTTCCCGCAGCCACACCCAAAGCCGGCAACAACCCCTGCTGCACCTGCGTGCTCAATTGCGACTGCAACGAAATCAAATCGTTCACGGATGCAATGGCGCTGCCTTGCCAGAGCAGACGGTCGTTGGGTACGTCAATTGCCTCCAGGGTCACGCTTAACTTCTCGCCCTGGCGCATAAAGTGCCCCGTCAGAAGCCGGCCCACGTGCAGTTGCAATCCCACTTTGTGTGGATCCAGGTCCGGCTCCACGTACTTCCGCGTGACCGATGAAGGCCGCACCTCCAACGAGCGTGAATAACTCAATACGCTGGTGAGTTCGTCCGCCAGCGCGAAGCGTAGATAGTCGACGCTGACATCGCCGTTCATGTTCTGCAGTGGCAGTACGGCAATTGCGTTCCGCTCCTCAGCGCTGGCCACTTCGCGATGCTTCCACCAGTATGCCCCCACCGCTGCCAATACCGTCGCCAGCATCGCCAGACTTCCCAGCAACAGCCAGAACAGCCAGCGGCTCCCAGGTCGACCGAAGGTCTTGCTCGTAACCCTGAGCCGGACGGTTTGCAAACCACTTCGCACCTGTCCCGATTCGTTTTCCCGCTTCAGTTGTTGCAGGTCCGCCTTCATCTGCGTGGCGCTCTGGTAGCGGTCCTTGCGGTCCTTCTCCATCGCCTTGCCGATGATGCCTTCGAGTTCCACGGGCACTTTCGGATTCAATTCTCCCGGCGGAACCGGCTTGTCATGCAGTACTGCATCGAGCGTCATTAGGGAATTTTTGCCGGTGAACGGCTTTTTCCCAGTCGACATCTCGTACATGACGACGCCAAAGGAAAACAGGTCGCTGCGGAAGTCGATATCTTCGCTGCGCGCCTGCTCCGGTGACATATAGACGGCGGTTCCCGGAATCACTCCGACGGCCGTCAAGGAATTGTCGTTCGCGCCTCCATCGCTGTCGGTGCCAACGTTATGTACCAGTTTGGCCAGCCCGAAATCGAGCACCTTCACCTGCCCGTCCGGAGTCAGAAAAATATTTGCCGGCTTGATATCACGGTGCACGATTCCCTTCGCGTGGGAAGCCGCCAGCGCATCTGCCACCTGAATGCTTACATCGAGTAGCTTCTCCATTCCCATGGCATGTCCCGAGATGCATTGCTTCAGGCTCTCGCCCTCGAGCTTCTCCATCACGATGAAGGGATGCCCGTTATTGTCTTCAATGCCGTGGATGATGCAGATATTCGGGTGATTAAGTAAGGATGCCGCTCGGGCTTCGCGCTCGAACCGCTCCAGCGATTTGGGGTCGCCGGCAAGATTTTCAGGAATAAATTTCAGCGCAACGTGACGCCCCAGCTTCAGGTCCTCGGCCTCGTACACCACGCCCATGCCACCGCCCCCGAGTTTTCCCAGAATGCGGTAGTGGGATACGGTCTGGCCAATCATGAAAGGGCGTTACTCCCAACGGCGGTAATGTTAGGCTTCGCCGATGATCCCGGTCAACTACAGCCTTTGCGCACAATTAGATGCAGGATGCTTCACTCTGAGAGTCGGCGAGTGTGCGCGCGCGTTTCCCAAAGTGACAACCGTCATGACCTTTTGTTTGCCGAGCAGGTCCCCTGCACCAAGCATGGAGGCTAGTATGAATCTAGCAAACGGGTTCGGGGGATTCTATTCCCATGGCGCAGAAAGTTAAGGATTCTCTTGAAGTACGAAAAGCTATCCGCAGACGTGCCGAAGAACTGTACTGGCGTGGCGGCTCCGTGCCGGGTCACGACATCGACAATTGGCGCCAGGCCGAAGCCGAAATTCTGCGCGAAACCGGCGCTCACCTGCCTCGTCCCGCCGTAGTGATTAACCTCGAAGGAGTGGTTTACACCGGAGAATACGACCTCGCCACGGCCGATGGGTACTTGCCCGGCGAATGGAAACCCGGAGATCGCATTCGCATTCGCCTGGAAGGCGAAAAGCTTTTCCTGCGCCGCCCCAACGGCCGCGAACTAGAAACAAGCATCATCAAAAGAATCGGCTAAATGAATGTTATCCTGAGCGCTGATTTGCGCGAGGGATCTATGCAAACTGCGTCGCCGATACTGTCGTAAACTCGTCGAGCAGCAGTTTCCTTAACCCCTCTACGTTTCTAAGTACAGCCCAGCCGACGCTCCCACCCACTCCATATTCTTGTTGTGGTCCACGCCCATCATCAACCCGCGCCCCATTCGGATAATCGTCAGCACTGCCTCCAACTTCTCCTGCCACACATACATCACGCGCACCTCGGCCTTCGTCCGGCCAAACGGGGTTTCAATCACCGGTTCAAAATGTAGCCTTTCTTGCAGAATATAATCCTGCCGCTTCTCCATCGGAATCATTGCGATATCTTCCTTCGTCGGTGCAATCATCACACCCAGCCCCGCGAAAGAATACAAAGGTTTCAAAGCGTAATTGTGCAAGTCGTCCGGAACCCGATCTAGTTGATCCAGAAACCAGGTTTTCGGCACCGACTCATGCCGCAAATAAGGAATCGAAAACTTGCTGATTCGAAAATACCAGTTCGGATGCCCCGCCCACTCCACATCCAGATCGTCTCGCCAATCAAAGCCCAATTTCACGTTCTTGCGTTGCAGCTCATCTACAATCGCGCGGTTATAAATTCGCCGGATCGGAACCTGCCCGCCATCGCGCTCGTAGTAAAGCTGCGTCCCGTGCTTCTTGATGGCCTGAATATCAACCGTCCTAACCCTGAGCATCTTCCCGGTCATCAGAAAATCAGGCAGAGTTTTTTGCGCCTCCGGAGCAATCTCCATCAGGATCACGTTTTCAGGATCGTGGTTGCCGACGATTGCAGTACGCAACAGTTCCCGGTAGGAGGCTTCGTTTAGCTCACTCAAAAAATATTTCAACTCAGAAGCCGGAGGCTGGAAGCCCGAAGCCGACATATTCCGCAGCCCATAAACATCAATGTAGTTTTGCGCCAGCGTAACTTGATACGCATACAGAGAAGGAAAGGCCTGCAATTCTACTAATTTCGGCTGCAACTCTCCGTTCTCGTCGCGCACGAGTCCGAAATCCACCTGCACAAACATAGGATGCGGCGGTTCATTCGGAACTTTATACTCCCCGGGAATGGAGGAGTTCGATCGCGCCAGATACTCCGGA
>JBAWBG010000452.1:0-6222 GCA_049589695.1 Candidatus Sulfotelmatobacter sp.
GAATCACTGAGGTCGCATAGCAACCCGGATTCGCCACCAACTGCGCCTTCGCAAGACAATCGCTATTCAGTTCCGGCAAGCCGTATACCGCCTTCGCCATCAACTCCGCAGCCACGACCGCATCCGCATCCTGAAATGAATAGATCGCCCGATGCTGCGCCTGTTTCAACCTCCACGCCCCACTCAGGTCGATCACCCGTAATTCCTGCGCAATCGCCTCAGGCACAAGCGATCGCGAGGCCTCATGCGGCGTAGCCAGAAAAAGCAATTCCACGCCTTGACGTTTCAACTCCGCCCAAGAGAACGCTCGCAACGGATAGTCTCCGTTCCCTGACAACTCCGGAAACACTTCCGCCAGATCCGCCGGACCTTCCCCACTCCCTTCGCGCCGCAGCAACGCTGGCTTTTCCAACCGCGGATGGCGTTCCAGAATCCGTGTCAACTCCAGCCCTGAATACCCGCTGACCCCGAGCACTGCGCTTTTTAACTTCGCCGCCATCAGCCGAGCATCTCCTCGATGCGCGCTGCAACCTTCCGGGCAGCGTCCTTGTCGGGACAAATAATCAGGATCGTGTCGTCCCCCGCGATCGTTCCCACCATTTCCTGCCACTCCTGTTCGTCAATCGCAGCCGCAACCGGCTGCGCACTGCCGACAATCGTTTTCAACACCAGCAAGTTCTGCGCCGGACGCACATCCAGCACAAATTCCCGAACCAGCCGCTGCACCGGTGGCAACGCCAGACTGGAAGCACTATCTCCTTGGGGTAAGGTATAACCACTCGCCGTCTTGCTCAAATTCAAGTCTCGAATATCGCGAGACAGCGTTGCCTGCCCCACCTTGAAACCTCGCTTGCGCAAAGCCCGCTGCAATTCTTCCTGGCTGGCAACCGGGCCTTGCCGCAACGCTTCCAAAACCGCTCTCTGCCGCAGCGCTTTATTCATTATGAATATTTATTCATCGTAATGAATAAATATTCTTCTATCTTACAGACCATGACCATGCTGTCAAGGGGAAACACCCTTAGTTCTCATACTTTTTGGTTACCCTTGGCGGATGGTCGGCGCTCGAGACTCTTTGGAAAAGTGAAGGGTGCGACGCGGCCTCGAATCCTTGCTAGACTACTCGCGGTTCGAAAGCAGACTTCATGAGATGGAAACCGTCCTGAATGAACAAGCCCCCGACCTTACTTGCCGAACTGATTGCCGAGTTCCTTGGAACCTTCATCCTGATCCTCTTCGGCACCGGCGTCGTCGCCATGGTCGTTCTATTTCCCGCGAACACTCCAGCGGCAACGGTTCACGGCGGCTACACCAACATCACTCTGGGTTGGGGACTCGCCGTCACCATGGGAATTTACGTTGCGGGAAAAGTTTCCGGCGGCCATCTCAATCCCGCCGTCACGCTCACCCTCGCTGTCTTTCGTAATTTTCCCTGGCGCAAAGTCCTACCTTATTCCATCGCGCAAACCGCTGGAGCATTCCTCGCCGCGGCCTTGACATATCGAAACTATCTGCCGGCATTCCACCAAGTCGATCCCCAACTGGAAAGAACTGCAGGCGTCTTCACCACTTTTCCCGCCTTCCCCACATGGCCGCAAGCAGGATTTCTCGATCAAGTCATCGGCACCGCTCTGCTTCTGCTTATGGTGCTGGCTATCACAGATGAGCTCAACGTCCCGCCCGGAGCCAACCTCGCCCCTCTGATGATCGGCCTGGTCGTCGTGGCAATCGGCATGAGCTTCGGCGGCATGCACGGATATCCAATCAATCCCGCTCGTGATTTTGGCCCGCGCCTTTTCACAGTCGTAGCCGGATTCAAAAATAATGGACTCACGGGCGGTTCTCGAGTTTGGTTGGTGCCGATAGCTGCCCCCGCTGCTGGGAGGACTTATCGGCGCCGCAATCTATGATTTCGGCATTCGAAGATTTCTGCGTGCGTCCCAGGAGTCGTCATAATTTGGGGTCGTCGTAATTTGGCGCCGCCAAAACAGGAGACCTCTTGCGCTACATTCTCGCTCTCGACCAGGGCACCACCAGTTCCCGAGCCCTCGTGTTTGATCGCGAAGGCCGCGTCCACTCCGTCGCCCAGCGCGAGTTCACGCAAATTTTTCCCCAGCCGGGATGGGTGGAGCACGATCCCGCGGAGATCGCCGCATCTCAGTTCGCCGTCGCTCTGGAGGCATTAGCCAAAGCTCAGGTCCAGCCTAGCGACGTTGCCGCCATCGGTATCACCAACCAGCGCGAAACCGCGATCGTCTGGGATCGCGCCACTGGCCAGCCCATCCACAATGCCATTGTCTGGCAGGATCGCCGTACCGCTGCATTCTGCGCCGAGCTCAAAGCGCAAGGCCATGAAAGTCTGATCCAGCAACGCACCGGGTTACTGATCGACGCCTATTTCTCCGCCAGCAAAATTTCCTGGATTTTGGATCATGTTCCCAATGCTCGTTCCCTCGCCGAAGCGAACCGGCTTGCCTTCGGCACCGTCGATACCTGGCTCACTTGGAACTTGACTGGTGGCCGTCTTCACATTACTGACGCCAGCAACGCGTCCCGCACCATGCTTTTCAATCTTTCTTCCGGAAGTTGGGATTGGGATAAAGATCTGCTCAGTCTTTTCCGAATTCCAGCCTCGATGCTGCCGACGGTCCGGCCCTCCAGCGAAGTCTATGCCGAAGTAAGCGCCGTCTCCGGTTTGAATGGCATCCCTATCGCCGGCATCGCCGGCGATCAGCAAGCCGCGCTCTTCGGGCAAAAATGCTTCACTCCCGGTGTCACTAAGAATACCTACGGCACCGGCTGTTTCATGTTGCAGACGACGGGAACTCGAGCCGTTGCCTCGACAAATCGCCTGCTCACCACCGTTGCCTGGAAAATAGGCGACGTCACAAACTACGCACTCGAAGGCAGCGTGTTTGTCGGTGGCGCGGTGGTGCAGTGGCTCCGCGACGGCCTGGGAATTATTCGTACATCTTCGGAAGTGGAAGCTCTCGCCAATTCCGTTCCCGACAACGGCGGAGTCTATTTCGTTCCTGCATTCGTCGGCCTTGGCGCTCCGCACTGGGATTCCGACGCTCGCGGCTCAATCTTCGGCCTCACCCGCGGCAGCACTGCCGGCCACATCGCGCGCGCCGCCCTCGAAAGCATTGCGTTTCAAGTCGCCGATCTCATGGACGCAGTTCAAACCGATACTCGCACTCCGCTTACCGAGTTGCGCGTGGATGGTGGCGCTTCCGCCAACAATGCTCTCATGCAATTTCAAGCCGACATTCTCGGTGTGCCCGTACTGCGCCCTGCCATCACCGAATCAACCGCGCTGGGCACCGCGTTTCTCGCTGGACTGGCTGTCGGCTTCTGGAAGGAATTGCAGACAATTTCTAATTTGCCGGGCGAGGCCACCCGCTTCTCACCGCGCATGCCGCAGTCGCAAGTAGATCAATTGCGCCGCCGCTGGAATGAAGCCGTTTCCCGCACTCGCGATTGGGAGCACTCTTCCGCTTCCGACTCGACCGTCCGAAAACAGCCGAATAAAAAATAATCGAAGCTTCCTTTGGACGACGGCCTACATCCTAAGTTTTGTCCAAAGGAGATTTTATGAAAAAAGCTTTGTCAGGACTCCAGACGGTGTCGACGGTCCTGGGCGCGGTTGGATTGGCATTCGCCGGATACATCATTATCAACTCGCTGTCCGATTTTCGCCGTTATCTCAAGATCAGCACGATGTAGGTTTTCGTGCATTAGGTCCCGCTTTGAATGCCGAGCCCCCACACGCTGTCAGATCATCACGCGCCGCGTAAAGCGTTTCTAGCGGGTTTCCCAGCATCACTACGGAATCACGGCCGCCTTAGCCACTCCGACATTCGTATCCGCGCCGCCGTAATAAAACAAATAATCACCACCCTTACGCACCATTCCTTCCACGAACACCACATTCGGAATCTGCCCAACTTTCTCCCATTCCTTTTCCGGAGCAAAGATGGGTAAGTCCGTTCGCGAAATCACGCGGCGAGGATCGTTCCGGTCAAACATCGCAACCCCAGTTCGATAAACCAGCTTGTCATCAGCGCCGTTGTAAATTAGAACGATCCCCTTCGCCGTCACGATCGGCGCAGGCCCCGGCTCCACCACGCGAGAGTCAAACTTCCCCTCTCGCGCCGGCAACACTGGCATCTCGGTAGCTTCCGTCCAGTGCAACAGATCTATCGACCAGGCCAACCCCATCTGGTCCTTATTATCGCGACTCGTTCCCAGGAAATACATCCAGTACTTGCCGCCAATTTTCTCCGGCACGATCGCCCCGGACTTCGTCCAGCGCACATTCCAGTTTCCCTTGTAAGCGGGAAGGATGATTCCTTTCCGCTCCCAATGCACCAAATCCTTCGAAGTCGCCAGACACAACTGTGCATCTTTCTTGTTGTAGCCGGTATACGTCAGATAATACGTATCGCCGAATTGCACCAGCCGCGGATCTTCCACGCCGCCATCTTTTTCGTAATCCTTCTCCGGCGAGAACACTGGCTGGCTGCGGCGCGTGAAGCGGATGCCGTCAACACTCTCGGCGTAACCAAGTCGCGAAGTACCTGCTTTATCCTGCGCCCGGTACAGCATGACAATCTTACCGACGCGAACTACCACGGAAGGGTTGAACGTTCCCGCCGATTCCCACCCATTGCTCTGCGGCGATATCACCGGATTCTCAGAGGCGCGCTGCCATGCTGCAAACGGCCAACTTGCGCTATCCTGTGAGGCCAGCGCCAGAATCAAGACAAACAGTTTCACACAGCTTTTGACATGAACGGAATAGATCATAGAAGAAATTCTCCGCCAGCTCCCCGGTTCTTGCAACCGCGTCCGGCCCGCGCGAACGTTTCAGCTTGGTTCAAACTATTCAGGGCCAAACTAGGCTGGTTCAAACCATGCTGAGCCAGAAACACATCGTCATCGGCCTCGGCGAACTCCTGTGGGATTTATTGCCCTCCGGAAAGCAACTCGGCGGAGCCCCGGCAAACTTCGCCTACATCACAACCTTGCTCGGTGACAAAGGAATTCCGGCCAGCCGCCTGGGAAGCGATTCGCTGGGTGCGGAAGCAATTCATCGCTTGACCGAACTCGGCCTCTCCACTGAATTCATTCAGCGTGACACTGATCATCCCACCGGAACCGTTAAGGTGGAAGTGGATCGCACCGGCCAGCCATGTTTTGAAATCTCCGAATCCGTCGCCTGGGACTTTCTCGCCTGGACGCCGCAATGGCAATCCCTGGCGCAGCAAGCCGATGCTGTCTGCTTTGGGTCGCTGGCGCAACGCTCGCAAACCAGTCGCGATACCATCCGCCGATTCGTCCGCGGCACACGCCCCACTGCGGTGCGCGTTTTCGATGTGAACCTTCGCCAGCACTTTCATACCGTGGAAGTCCTCGCGGAATCGATGAAGCTCGCCTCCGTGGTCAAGTTGAATCACGAAGAGCTTCCCAGAATTATGGCGATGTTCGAAGTTGAGAATCGCAGCGAAGAAGATTCTGCCCGCTATTTGCTGTCTTCACGCAATCTGAAGATGGTTTGCGTCACACGCGGCACAAACGGCAGCCTGCTCGTCTCCGCCGATGGATGCAGCGAACATCCCGGCTTTAGAGTGAAGGTTGCCGATACCGTCGGCGCTGGCGACGCCTTCACCGCCGCCCTGGTTCACGGATATCTTCGCCACACACCTTTGCCGCAAATCAATGAAACCGCCAACCGAGTCGGAGCCTGGGTGGCCAGCCAGTCAGGAGGAACGCCCGCACCCAGCTTCGCCGGCTTGAAGCAAACGCTTCAACAAATCGCCTGAAAAGTTGCTGATTCTTCGCCCTTCCTCTGTGAAACCCCGCCTGCCCTGAGCGGAGTCGAAGGGTGTCCCCTGTGTTAAAGATTTAGAGGTCCGTTCGCCAGCGCCATCCTCCGCAACCCCGTCCTCCCGACTTTTAGGTTATCCTGTCAGTTTGGTTTTTACTGTTCCAGGGGGCCTAATTGACCGTACCATCGCTCGTCTTTCGTTTATTCATTTGCATCTCGGTTTTCTTGCCCGTTCTTTCGAGCTCAGCACAACAAATTCCCGAGAATACCTACCAGGACCTGCACTGGCGCATGATCGGTCCGTTTCGTGGAGGCCGAACCCGCGCCGCCACCGGCGTTCCCACCCAACCAAATGTTTTCTACATGGGCCAGGTCAACGGCGGAGTTTGGAG
>JBAWBG010000453.1:0-9151 GCA_049589695.1 Candidatus Sulfotelmatobacter sp.
ACTTCTGACTAAGGGGCCACTCCGCGACAATCGTGGAAAGTTCTACTCGCTCCAAGCTCGTCGCGCGCTGCTCGTCCAGGATTTTTTAAGGGCGAAGGAAAGTAGTTCACATTCGGGGGACTCATTATGTCCGGGCAAGTCATTCTGTATTTCGACGACCAAGCGGACGCATTGCGTTTTGCATTAGCCGCGGGTTCGGTAATGGCGGGGGACGGATCTCGCGCCACCGACGATCTGCTTCACGAAACCGCCCGCGCCAGCCGCATCCGTCTGGACGCGGCCAACGCGGGCAAAGTTAAAAAGCCAGCGCCGGAACGCGTAGCCTGAACTCAGAGTTCAGGCACGCCCGTGACAAGTTCGGCGGAACTAACGGGCCAGAATTATCCCGTGCGCCGCGGCGAAAGAAGACTGAGAATTTCGCGCAGGCCCTGGCGAATGTGTTGGATTTCGGGGGAAGATGGAGTTGGAAATGGAATCGCGGCTTGACCTTTATCGGTTTTTGTCTCGGAACGCAATTGCTGCCGCGCGCCCACGATAGTGAAACCCTGTTCGTAGAGCAATTGCTTGATTCGCAGAACGCTTTCCACATCGCGCCGGCGGTACATGCGCTGTCCCGTGCTGCTTTTCACCGGCTTCAGTTGCGGAAACTCGCTCTCCCAAAAGCGCAGTACGTAGGCCGGTAATCGGCAAAGCGTGGCCACTTCGCCGATGCGAAAATAGAGTTTATCGGGGATAAAAACTTCATCGGGCTTACCTTTATTGTGATTGTTCTTGCCCGCGTTTTTTTTTCTCGGACTCATGCTCGTATCCACGGTTCAAGGCCCGTACGGTCTACGTATTGTGACACAGGGACGGCGGACGTACGAACAATTTCGCAGGCACACCGTACCAATGTGCGGAATCGACTTTCAGAAGCCCCAAAAGGAAACGCCTCTCAAGAGGTGCTTCTCCTGAGAGGCAGGTTAAAATCTCGGCCCTTGCGAAGTATCGTCTCGCAGACGGTTAGTGTTTCTTCTTTTTTGCTTTCTTCTTCGTTGCCATGAAGGTTCCTCCGTGAACGATTTTCCCTTGTCGACTTCGGGGACCCGAATACCAAAAGCCACCCAACTTGTTGTACAGGTAGCTTCCTTAACCCAAGATATTGCGGGAGTGTAAACGTAGTGTCAACACAAATTTTCATTTCTCGCAATATTTTTGCTGGCGCGATGCTTTTTGCCCCTCGGTCCGGCTTAGACTGCGCTGGATGAAACGTGACCCTATCGAACTCGAAATCTTCAAGAATCTTTACCACTCGATCGCCGAGGAGATGGGCGCAGCCCTTCGGCGCACCGCGTTCTCACCCAACATAAAAGAACGCCGCGACTATTCCTGCGCTGTATTCGATGGCCATGGGGAAGTGATTGCCATGGGGGACCATATGCCGGTGCATTTGGGGTCGATGCCCATGTCGGTGCGTGCCGCCATTGCCGCTTGCGAGATGTCCTCTGGCGACGTCGTTATGCTGAACGATCCATTTCGCGGCGGAACGCATCTGCCCGATATAACGCTGGTTGCGCCCGTATATATCAAGCCGCGCAAGCAAGCCGCGCCAGATTTCTATGTAGCTTCTCGTGCTCACCACGCCGATGTGGGTGGAGCTTACGCCGGCTCCATGGGACTCTGCCGCGAAATCTATCAGGAAGGATTTCGCATTCCGCCGGTGAAAATCATGCAGGCAGGAGTGATGCAAGCTGACGTGCTCGCTCTGCTGCTGAGCAACGTTCGCACACCGGAAGAACGCGAAGGAGATCTGGGAGCTCAGTTGGCAGCGTGCCACACCGGGTCCGAGAGGCTGCGAGAAGTGTGTTCGCGTTATGGGCTTGACCGGGCAAAGCGCGCTGCGAAGGAACTCCTGGAGTATTCCGAAGAATTGATGCGCGCGGTTCTGTTGCATATGCCGCCGGGCAAGTATCACGCCGAGGATTTTCTGGATAACGACGGCATCACCGACAAACCCGTGAAGATCAGAGTGAAGATAACCCTCGACCTAAGGCAACGCTCAAGAAGGAGCAGCCGCCAGATCATGGTCGATTTCACGGGAAGCGATCCGCAAGTCGAAGGCAGCGTCAATGCCGTCGAGGCAATCACGTACTCGGCGTGCTTCTATGTTTTTCGTTGTCTGTTGGCCGACGATGTTCCGGCCACCGCCGGATTGATGCGTCCCATCCGCGTGATTGCGCCCGAAGGAACCATTGTGAACGCCCGTCCGCCGGCGGCGGTTGCCGGCGGCAACGTCGAAACTTCGCAGCGCATTGTCGACGTCTTGCTCCGCGCGCTATCGCAGGCGATTCCCGACCGCATTCCCGCAGCGGCCTCCGGCACGATGAACAATCTGACGATCGGTGGCATCGATCCCCGTACTGGTAGACCGTTTGCTTACTATGAGACCATCGCTGGCGGCATGGGCGCGCGCCCCACCAAAAACGGAGTTTCGGGCATCCATACGCATATGACGAATTCGTTGAACACCCCTGCGGAAGCGCTAGAGTATGCGTATCCGCTGCGCGTCCGACGATATTCACTGCGGCCAGGAAGCGGAGGTCCAGGCAAATATTACGGCGGCGACGGAATCGTCCGCGAGATTGAAGTACTGACTGAATGCGAGGTGACACTACTTGCCGAGCGCCGTGTGCTTGCGCCTTGGGGATTGAGCGGCGGCAGCGACGGGGCATCGGGCAGGACGAGTATTATCCGCAGCAGCGGATCGCTCGAAAGCATGCCGGGAAAATTCAGCACGCGCCTGAGCCCAGGTGACCGAATCAGAATTGAGTCTCCGGGCGGAGGCGGCTGGGGAAATTCGCCGAGAGTTGATCGATAATTGATGTTGCGCTCAGATTTCCATCGTCTGATTGAAGTCTAGGAATTTTTATTGTGACTGATCTCGCAACTCACTACATCGACGAAGCACGCCGCCAGTTGCGCGGTCAAAAGCGCCTAGCCGAAGGCGCGATCGCCCAATTGAAAGACGAAGAATTATTTGCCACGCTAGATCCGGAATCGAATTCCATCGCCATCCTGATAAAGCATTTGGCCGGAAACATGCGGTCGCGCTTTTCTGATTTTCTCACCACGGATGGGGAAAAATCCGACCGTTTTCGCGACCAGGAATTTGAGTTGACTGCCACAACCACGCGCGCCGATGTGATGCGCTGGTGGGAAGAAGGTTGGGCACAAGTGTTTGGCGCGCTCGAATCCCTCAAACCCGAAGACGTAATGCACACCGTAACCATTCGAGGCGAACCCCACACTGTGCTGCAGGCCGTCAATCGCCAGATCGCACACTATGCTGGCCATATTGGGCAGATTATTTTTCTGGCGAAACATCTCCGTTCAAATCAGTGGAACACCCTCAGCATTCCGCGCGGAAAGTCGGAGGAATACAAGAAGGTGCGTCCAAAGCCTTACAAGCCTTTAAGCTAGAGCGCCGGTGGCTCCGCCCAACCAAAGCTCCGGAGAAGGCGTCTCACGCTTGGTGCTACAATCTTCGGTTTGCTTTGACCGCTTTTCGAGCTGAAACTACGACGGAAGTTCTGTCAATAGCAGCGAGGTCATAATCTGATGTCATCGACAATGCAGGCGGTCGTCAAGCCGGAGGCCGCGCCCGGAGCGGAAATCCGCGAAGTAAAGATTCCGACGTTCGGACGGAATGAAGTATTGGTCAAGGTGAAGATGGCTTCCATCTGCGGGACCGACCTGCATATCTACAACTGGGATCGCTGGGCCCAGGGCCGCATCCACCCTCCCCTGATTCCCGGACACGAGTTCTGTGGCGAGGTGGCCGCATTCGGCGATGAAGTGACCAGCGTAAAGGAAGGCGATTTCGTTTCCGCCGAAATGCACGTAGCGTGCGGTAAATGCCTGCAGTGCCGCACTGGCGAGGCTCACATCTGCCAGAACGTGAAGATCATCGGCGTCGATGCCAACGGAGCCTTTGCGGAATACGTTGTCATTCCGGAATCAAATATCTGGAAACTCGATCCCGCCATTCCTCCGGAATACGCTTCGATTCTTGATCCACTGGGTAATGCCGTTCACACTGTTCTCGCCGGTGAGATTGCCGCGAAAACCGTAGCGATCACCGGCTGCGGGCCGATCGGGCTCTTCGCCATTGCCGTAGCCCGGGCCGTGGGCGCGACCAGCGTGTTCGCCATCGAAGTGAACGAACACCGGCGCAAGATCGCGCGCGAGATGAAGGCCGACTACGTGCTGGATCCTTCGAAAGAAAATGTGAAAGCGGTCGTAATGGAAAAGACTGGAGGGCTTGGCGTAGACGTCGTCCTCGAGATGGCGGGACATCCGGATTCGATTCGAACAGCGTTCGAGATTGTCCGGCGCGGCGGAAGAATTTCACTTCTAGGCCTCACATCGAAACCCATCTCGCTGAACTTTTCCGAAGACATTATTTTTAAGGGCATCACGGTGCAAGGTATCAACGGACGCCGCATGTACCAGACCTGGTATCAGATGACCGCGCTGCTCAAGGCCGGCAAACTGGACCTGCATCCCGTAATCACCGATCGCATACCGATGAAGGATTTTTCCCAAGCCATGGAGCGCCTGAAAACCGGCGAGGCCAGTAAAATCTTGATATATCCGGACGGAGTACGTTGAGCCGTGTAGCGCGGGCGCCCTCGCCCGCGAACCTCGTAATCGTGCGGAGGTAGACCAATGAGCCTGGATGGATTCGTCCGCTGCACCTGTATCCGCGATGGCAAGGCTAAACCGCACCCGTTCCCCGACCGGCTCACATTCGACGAATCCGGCCAGCCCACGCTCACAGGTGATCCCTCTGAAGAAGAGTGGGACGCTCACGACCAGTGGCTCGGCGAATCCTGCGAGCACGAGGGTTATCTTCTCTCGCTGTTTCTGGGCAACATTACGCGGGTGCAAAATTTGCGAAGCTTTCTGCGCCACTTGCAGGGCAGTCCCGGACCACGATTTCCCATTCTGCTGGAAAAAGTTCTCTATGACGGCACGCACACCGGAGATTGGCTCTCCAGCAAAATAGCGGCGAAACTGCTAAAGGAAGTCGATACCGTACTGCATTCCAGCGACATTCTGGCTGATTCCGAAAAAGAGTTCTTTAATAACATGAAGCAGTTGTGCGAGGCCAGCATCGCAACGGGCAACCCGATCATGTTTTAGAAGTCGATTGATCGGTCCCGATGCGCCGCCAATAGATTTGAGGAAATCATGACCACTGCAACCCGCACCAACCCGCTCTCCTATCTCACCGACCAGCTCAATGAACTTAAGGCCAAAGGCACGTACTTCAAGCTCCGCGTGCTTGAGGACGAGCAGGCGCCTGTCTGCACTTTCGACGGCAAGAAGGTCATCAATCTGGCGTCGAACAATTATCTAGGATTAACTACGCATCCCAAGCTTCGCGAGGCGGCGCTCGAGGCCACGCGTAAATACGGCGTGGGGTCGGGCGCGGTGCGCACCATCGCCGGAACGATGAAAATTCACATTGAGCTCGAAGAGAAGATCGCCCGCTTCAAGAACGTGGAAGCCTGCGTGGTCTTCCAGTCAGGATTCGCGGCGAATGCGGGCACGGTATCGGCGGTGCTGGGCAAAGAGGATTTCATCATCTCGGATGCACTCAATCACGCTTCAATCATCGATGGCGCGCGCTTGTCGAAAGCAAAAATTCTGGTCTTCCGCCACAAGGACGTCGCCCACGCGGAAGAGCAACTGGCCAGCGTGAAAGACGAGCCCGGCAAGAAGCTGCTGATCAGCGACGGCGTGTTCTCGATGGATGGCGATATCGGTCCGCTGCCCGGCCTGTGCGATGCGGCGGAAAAATACGGTGCCATTATGATGGTCGACGACGCGCACGCTTCCGGCGTGCTCGGCCGCAACGGCCGCGGAACTATCGATCATTTCAACGTGCACGGGCGCGTGGACATCCAGGTTGGAACTCTATCGAAAGCCATCGGCGCACTCGGTGGCTACGTCTGCGGCACGCGCGATCTAATCGACTTTCTCTACCACCGCGCGCGTCCGTTCCTGTTTTCGACGTCGCATCCGCCGTCTGTCGCAGCCACCTGCATCGCGGCCTTCGATGTTTTGGAAAACGAACCCGAGCGCATGGAAAAACTCTGGGAGAACACTCGCTTCTGGAAAAAGGAACTCGGCCTGCTCGGCTTCGACATCGGCGGCCGCGCCACTCCAGCCAGCGAAACTCCCATCACGCCCATCATCATCGGCGACGGCAAACTCACTATGGATTTCTCCCGCGAGCTCTTCAAGGAAGGCGTCCTCGGCACCGGCATCGCCTTTCCAACAGTCCCCGAAGGCAAAGCCCGCATCCGCACCATCATGACCGCCACGCACACGAACGAAGAGTTGCAGCTGGCGCTAGAAGTGCTGGGGAGAGTGGGGAAGAGGATGGGAATTGTGGCTTAGTTATCTGCCACGTCTGGCGAAGATGACGATCCGGAAACTCCGAATGACATCGCGCACCATAACCTTCAAGACTCAGAAGACGGAGTACGTCTTTTCTATCGGACTAAGTCTTTGCCAAGAGGCGAAGACACTTTTGTTGATAGCACAGGAATGCCGAGAATCCCAGAAAACTAATCTTGATGCTGGTCGCACTTGGGCCTTTCTTGTAAATCACCGCGCAGCGATAGAGGCATGCCTGAAGGGTCTTTGCTGTCTCAGTCTGCCTGGCCAAGAGCGGCTAGGGACACAAGGACTCGCATTCCGAAGTCTAGATAAGATGGCTAAGGCCGTGGGCGACGAACCGTGGGGATTGCGAGTTTCAGATTTATTTGAGCGTGGACCAATTCTTGACGACCTAAATATTGCCGCTCATTGCAATGTCCCGGCGATGAAACGGTTGCAGAAACATGATCCAGCAAGAATCCTCGCTGACCTAGATTTCTTGCTGTCCCACCTAAAAGTCATGGTGGAAACATTTGAATCTTTAAAAGAGACACAGGTAATCGCGGTGGACGACGAATCTGTGCTTCGTCAAGTTGAACGATTTCACAAAGGACGTAAGATCGGCAGGCTGTTACAGATGGTCCGCTTCTACCGAAGATTAGCTCCGAATATTCTACGAAAATGACTGGCTCAACGTGCGGCCGCGGCCAACTCCCGCCTCACGACTTGCTTGTTCGTCTGAAGAAATCTAGCCCTTGCCTCAATCCCGAGCCGCCCGGCGTAGTAGAGCAACTTATCCACGCTCTTGTTGGCAATTTTCCCGTTGAGCAGTTCGCTCACCCGCGGCTGCGGCTCCGCCAAGATCACCTGTAATTCTCTTGAAGAGTACTTTCGAGCGTGCTTCAAAATGGCTTGATATAAGTCCGCCTTGAATTTCAAGGCCGTGGCTTGCTCGGGTGAGAAGCCCAAGTCGTCTAGCACATTGCCCCGCGTCATGTGAGCTGGCTTACTGCGAGCCATGCTACTTCTCCTCGACCATCCTCGCACGAACTGCTTTCAGCCGTTGCCGTGCGGTATTGATTTCCCTCATCGGCGTCTCGCGGCTGCGCTTTTCAAAACAATGCAGCACATGAATTACACCGCGCGCTCATCCTGATCCCGCAACTCGAAAACTCCCGGACCAACGGAACTCATCGGCCGGTAGTCCGTGGGCTGCTGCCCTTGCTGCAACAACCGCAAGTCAAATCCAAGGTTGGACTTTGCCACATCCGGAAACGAGCTGATCACTTCCTTGGAATCACCTTCCCAAGCGATCACCGCATTTTTAGGAGCGCTGGACTCCATTCGTCACCAAAATAGTATAGCCCGATTAAGTCCCAAATATACATTTAAATGTATCGCTAATTCTATTGGTCCGCTTCAATCGGCCCGGTACACAACCCTCCCGCCCACAATCGTCGCCACCACTTTCCCGGTGAACTGCCAGCCATCAAACGGAGTGTTGCGCGACAAAGACTGAGACCTGGCAGCTTCGAACGTCCACCGCTTCTCGGGATCGAAGATGGTTACGTCCGCGACGTTGCCGCGGGCCAGCGACCCACGGCCCCTCAGATCGAAGACGCGCGCAGGTCCCGAGGTAAAAAGTTCGACGATGCGCGCCAGGGGAATTTTGTGCTCGCGGTGCAGCTTCGTAATGGCCAGCGCAAGCGCGGTTTCCAGGCCCGTAATGCCAAACGCAGCGCGTTCGAACTCGACTTCCTTTTCGTGGATCGCGTGTGGCGCATGGTCGGTGGCGATGGCATCAACGGTACCGTCGGCCAGCGCAACCAAAATGGCTTCGCGGTCAGCCGCCGAACGCAGCGGCGGATTCATTTTGAAATTCGTGTCGTACTCGCCCACATCTTCGTCGAGCAAAGTGAAGTGATGCGGTGTCACCTCGCAAGTCACGCGTGCCTTCGCTCGCTTGCCACGCCGCACCGCCTTGAGCGCGTCAGAAGTGGAGAGATGCGCGACATGCAGTCGCGAGTCGTGAATCTGCTGGGCCAAAGTGACGTCGCGATCCACAATATTTGCTTCCGCCGCTCCCGACATGCCGCGAAGACCGAGACGAAAGCTGGTGGGCCCTTCACCCATCGAAGCATTTTCGGTGAGGCGAGTATCTTCCGCATGCTGTACGACGGGTAGGTTCAGCTCAGCCCCAAGCCGCAGCGCAGCTCGCATAATCTCGTCATCGAGAATAGGCTTCCCATCGTCGGTAACAGCAACGGCACCGGCCCGCTGTAGCGCTGCAAAATCAGTCAGAGTTGTGCCGTGCGAGCTGAGCGTGGCCGCCGCGATAGGGAAAACATTAACGACCGCACCGCGCTCAGGACGCCTCAACCAAGCGACCCATTCGTCCGTATCGACAACCGGCACGGTATTGGGCATGCTGCAGACCGAAGTGAACCCTCCAGCCGCAGCAGCAGCGGTTCCGGTGGCAATCGTTCCCTTGTATTCTTGTCCGGGTTCACGCAGGTGAACGTGCAGGTCGATAAATCCCGGGGCGACTACTAAGCCGCGCGCATCGAACTTCTCATTAGCGCCGCCGCGAACTTTATTCGGCGGCGCAATCTCAGCAACGCGTCCATCGCGCAAAAGAACGTCCATGGGCGCATTGATCTTTGCCGCGGGATCGATGAGGTGGCCGCCCCTGATGAGCAACGAGCCCAGCTTGGATTTGGAG
>JBAWBG010000454.1:0-1595 GCA_049589695.1 Candidatus Sulfotelmatobacter sp.
GTCTATGCGACGTTGCTCGATGAAGGGCAGTATCTCTGCTCGATCCGCACCATGTATCGGGTGCTCGAACAAAAGGGCGAATCCCGCGAACGCCGCGACCAACTCACTCATCCGCCTTACAAGAAGCCGGAACTTCGAAATTGTCCCCGGTTTAGTTGAAAGTAGCGGCTCTCGGAGAACTGCACGTTACGCGACCCGGACCTGCTGAGTCAATGACGGATTCAGTTTGCGCTGCAACCGTTCCAGTTCCCGATAGCCTTTCACTCGCCGGAATTTCTTTTCCGCTTCCAGCAGACCGGTGGCCGTCCAGCGCAGCGCGTGGTCCCCGGCCCGCCAGCGCTTCACATTCCGGGCCACTTTTTCGACGATGGAAAAGCAAGACTCGATGGGATTGCTGGAAGCCAGCGTTCGCCGCAACAGCGTGCCCACACCCAGCCGGTGCACCGTGAGGGTTTCCTCCAGCCCTTCTTGCAGGCTGCGCGCCGCGCTGGGATTGATGCGTTCCAGTTGCCGGAAGATTTTACCGAGCTCCGCTTGGGCCTCCGCGTAGCCGGTCATCGCGTAGGCGTTGCGGATTCTTCGGTCCGTATCTCCCTGGGCGCTCTTCGGCAAATGCTCTTTCACGTTCCGCCGCTTGTGAATCTGGCAGCGCTGCACTTCGGCCCGTTCGCCGAACACCCGCTCGATCCCCGCACGCAGCGCCTTGGCTCCGTCGATCATGAACAGGTAACGCCGTTTCGGGTTCAGTCCGCGCACCTCCAAGTCCTCCAGCAGTGCTTGGACCACCGTGGTGTTTTCCGTCGCTCCTTGCCACAGGCCCAGCACGTGCTTCTTCCCGCCGCTGTCGATGCCCAACGCCACCACCAGCACGTGCTGGCCGAGATGAATCCCGTCGATCAGAATGGCCACCAGATCCAGATCGTCCAGTTTCTTCTCACACAATTTCTTCAACTGCGCCGCGCTGGCCTGCACAAACTGGCGGCTCACGCTGGATTTCTCGATCCCATAACCTTCCAGAACGCTCTGCACCGCACGGTGATAGTTCCGCGAGGTCAGCCCGGCCACGATCCCTTCCCGCACCGCCCGCTGCCGTCGCCCGTCATGTTGCAGCCGCGCATAGCTGTCCAGCTGCACTTCTTGGCCTTGACGCGTGCGCACCCGCGGACGCTGGACCGCCACTTTCTGCCCGGCAAACACCACGTAGCCCGATTGCTGCCCCCAGCGCAAGCAACGCGACGCCGCATCCGGTTGGTGGCGCGGCCCTACGCGTCGCATCACTTCGTCCTCGATCACGGCCCGAATAATCTTCAACCCCGCCAATCCGGTCAGGTGTTCGACCTCGGGCTGCAATTCCTCCCACACCTCCACCAGCGGAAGCGGCAACCGCACGGCCACTTCTTTGCTCCCCAATAATTCAAACTTCCTCTTGGACTTGCCTGCTATTCCCTGATAGGTTTTCCTCACAGCGGCTCTCCTCTCAAAAAGAGTTCTCATCCCAGACTCTATCCGAGTCTGGGCCGAGAGCCGCTGCTTTCTCTTTCAGGTTTCAAATAAAGGCGGGACAAGTTCATATCCGGCCGAGCCACAGTCAGAAG
>JBAWBG010000455.1:0-4035 GCA_049589695.1 Candidatus Sulfotelmatobacter sp.
ACCACGAATGACGCTGGCGGTGGATTCAAGAAAACGCCAGGAACCGTCCTTATGCCGGATGCGATACTCGAGCCGTTCTCCCGCCGGTGTTGCGCGCTTTCTCGGCCGCCTCGAGCACACGCGCACAATCGTCGGGATGAATCTGATCCAGCGACGACGTCGCCTCCAGTTCTTCAGGGGCATATCCTAGAATTTTCTGATAAGCAGAGCTGTTATAGATGCGCCTTCCGTGACGGTCAGTCACTGCAATCATGTCCCCCGCATTTTCTGTAATCAATTGAAAAAGGTGCTCACGCTCGGCCAATTTGCGGCGCATTCTCTGCAACTCCCGCTGCTGGTAGACAGTGTAGAGATCGAATAACAGTGCGAGAGCGGCCAATCCGCGAACCCACTCTTTGAGATTGAGCGAATAGGTGCTACTGGCGGAGAAATGAAAACCCGGAAAGGTTAAAGAAAGGATGCCGAAAGTTAGAGCCAGGGTAACGACGACGGCACAACCCCAAAGCCACCACTCCCGCCCCTCAACTTGGCGGATGCGGAGAGCCGATGGCTTCGCGCCCTCGAACAAAGATTGTTTACGCAAAACGACGGCCGCCTATCACGTTGGATGATCTAAATTCTGGGGATAGGCTAATTCTAGCCGAGGAAACATGCAGAGAAAATTACCAAAGTCTGGCGTCTCGCTTTCTGAATGAGATTTCTCTGGTGTTCGTTTTTCGTAACACGAGTCAACATTGATCTTTTTATTCCCAGCATCCGCTTATAATCACTAACGTTCGCGGTTTACGGTCGCAAGTACTAAGTGAGCGGCCAATGACAGTGATTTGTTCCTGGGTTTGCGACAGGAGTCTCTTATATCGAGAATCGAAGGTGGAATGAGCAACGATATTTTAGAATCGGGAAACTTAGCGGAGAGACAATTCAAATTGGATGGTCAAGAGACGACCACAAAGACCGAGAAACGGCGTTATCCCAGAACTGCTTTCGAGGTTGACATTGTGGTGCACTCTAGAACGGCCGGACCGGTGCCCGGCCGTACGCTCGAAATTAGTGAGTCTGGAATCTCTGCAATCCTGGCTGTAGAGCTATCCGTCGGGGAAACCGTGGACCTAGAGATTAGCCTGCCGTTGGACCGGACAAATGTCAAGGCTGTCGTAAGAAATAGAAATATCTTTCGTCATGGCTTCGAATTTGCACAGGCGATCTACTTGCCTCTCTAAGACTAGCTCACTACGGCGCGCCCTGTGTCCGAATCCAGGTTCCATCAGAACCCAAAAAGAGAGTCCATTGAGGGGCAGTTAATGAGCTCTGGTGGAGGCTCAATCTCGGTTGTGTTCCTGGCGCTTTCTAGCTTCAGCGATGAGTTCGAAACAGTTCGCGAACTCCGTACCCTCAGGTGCTGCTTTGGCCCTCACCTCTGCTTCGGCCTGATCAGGACTAACTGGGGTCGCCTTTGGCCGAATATACGCCCGTCTCTTCTTGGATGGGCGACCGCCATTCCCACCATTCGTGCCATCTGCATCTGCAATACTGAATTGCATTATGTCTAATCCTTTCCACCAATCACGCGACAGTTATAGACGAGAGAAAAGCATATTGCAACACCCGCGTCCTCCGTTACTTTCGATGCTGCTACAGAGATCCAATCCCCCAACCATCTCACCGGATTGCCTAAAACAGTAAGAACTGCAAGGTACGCGTGCTTTCGCACAAATGAAAACAGCTCTCTTCATTATTATTATTCTTGTTGTTTGGCAATTCGATCGACATCGTTTTTTAGCAGGCTGATCCCTACGCGCGTACCGCTCGTGACCTGGGGTACAGGAGCGTTGCCCATCCCAATCACGTAGATGCGGTAGGCCGGGATCTCGTGGTCCAACACCAAATAACGCTTCACCAAATCCGCCATCTTCCGGGAATTGGCGATCGCGGCTTGGCCCCGACCTGAAGAGAAGCCCTGTATTTCGATGATGTAACCGTGCTGATCCTTCACTTGAGCGGCTAATTCATCGAGCGCATCTTTGGCCTGCTTGCTCAGCACGGTCTGGCCTGGACGGAAATGAAGTTCGGTCTGCGACCCGGACTTGTACTGATCAATGTTTCCGACCGCTGTCTCGTCGGTGGAGAGGCGGGTATCGAGTGCAGCCGCCGTCTGATGGGCCATCTGAGCTTTGTTGGCGGCCTCTAGGGCATGCTCATCGGCTAGATTTGCCTTGTCGGAAGCCAGCTGAATGCCTTGTCGAGCACGGTCATTCACCTCCTCGATCACTTTACTGTTAGCAACCGTCAGTTCATCGAGCTCATTGACCCGGTCCCGGATGGGCTGAACATGCCGTCGTACGTACCCCTTGCTTGCAAACGGGTGCAAGACGAGCGCGCCGAAGCTAGGCTCATCGCCGTCCCAGAAGTCCTGGGGGGAGGACGGTGGAAGGGGAGTGGTTTGATCCGCCGACGCCGCCTGCGTGCTTAAATTTGGGTTGGTTTGCTGGGCGAACGTGGGAAGCGCCGGTAATGTGGACAAGAGCAGCGTTATAAATATGCGACTCTTCATATCATCTGCCTTCTGGATCGGCCCAACGTGCTGGTCGCTGACTACGAGCTTAGCATACACGAACTACATCAGAGGAAGCATGCGGCACTGTCGCAACAGGTCCTGTGGACGGCCATTCTTGCGCAAGTCAACGCTGCATGAAAGATGTAGATGGACTCCGTATCAGAAGGGGAACCTAAGCATAAAGTCTCATCGCACCTGATTGATCACCGTCTCTTCGTGGTACCCCGGCTTGAGTTGGTTCCCACGTAACGGCGCTACCACCTTTCGCGCATCGATCCAGTTACCCATGCTACCGTCTTTCAACAGAGCGTTTTTCGCGCAGATCACTGTCCCCACCTCGTGGGAAAGAAGGTTAGCTAGCCTCAGCTGGTACAAATTCGGCGCTGGCCGTCACCTCGGGGACCACGTCCTCCTTCGCGGCGAGAGCGCGATCCAGAGCATCGGCAAGGACGAACGGAAAAACGGAGGTCAAAAGATTAGTATCCACGAGTAGAGCGCGGTCCGTATAAAGGCGGGAGATTTTCATCGAACCGCGCCATCGATTGGAGGTGGTCACCAACTCCAGCCCAAGATTCCAAGCCGACCAGCCATCGCGAAACCTCGGAGCGCCGGGCTTACTCCATTCGAAATGTAGACTCTCTCCCGGTCTCCCCCGCAGGCGCTTATCGCCGATGGTGGGTGGTTCTTCCGCCTCCACCTTGACCTCTAATTCGAACCCGTCAAAATCGTTGGTCAAAAAAGCGGCCTCCAAGATACGACATACTTCAAGATAATCACTAGTGCCTTTCAAGTTTTCAGTAGCTCGACTGATCGCAAGGTCGTTGATGAAGATCTGGCGTTGTCCGAGGGTCCGCTGTGCTACTCGAGCCAACTCACCAAACTCCAGGTAGCCGAGGTGTTGTACGCCGACCCACACTCCGGTCCCAAGTACAGCGAGCACTAGGCCCAGGGAACTACCCGAAGGCAACAGCAAGAACAGGCTCAGCAGGGCAAAGATTGCGGAAACTCCGTAAAGCACGATCACAACTTGCCGGTGCGTCATGCCGCGCTGCAGTAACTTGTGATGAATGTGCTCACGATCCGCGGTAAACAAAGGCCTGCCGCTGATCAAACGACGCATCACTGAAATCGTGGTCTCCAGTATAGGCAAGCCGAAGGAAACCAGTGGAATCGCGACCGCAATGACCGTGGGCGCCTTCTCAGAACCCACCAATGCCAAGGCACTGAGCATAAATCCGATGAACAAGCTCCCGCAGTCACCGAGAAAGATCGTCGCCGGATTGAAATTGAAACGCAGAAAACCCAGGATTGCTCCGGCCAGGGCAATGGTCAGAAGCGACACGAGTGACGAACCATTGAAGATTGCCACCACAAAAACAACCAACGTCGAAAACAGTGCAGAACCGGCGGCGAGACCATCCAAGCCATCAATCAGATTGAAAGCATTCGTAATCCCGATGACCCACAGAACGGTAATGGGA
>JBAWBG010000456.1:0-4583 GCA_049589695.1 Candidatus Sulfotelmatobacter sp.
CGAGGCGGTAGTACACAACGAGCTGGCCGTAGTGTTCACCGCTATGTTCGATGAGGCCGTATGCTATGTCCAGAACGCGCGCTTTCTGGTCAGGGAAATAAACAACCTCCGTCGTCATGCCTTTTTCGCCTTTCGACTGGATGGCGGCTGCGCCATCGGCGAAGGCTTGCTTGACGAACGCAACGATGTCGGCCTTGGACTTGTATTGGTCGCGCTTCGGATCTTCTGCAGCGGGAGGCTTCTTCCCCATTACAGGATTAGTGAAGTAGTAGCTTGAACCCGCCGCGTGCAGCAACTGCTCAGCGAAGCTCCGTTCCGCGGGTGTCGGCTTGAAGTCATATTTGTCCTCGGGAAAATCTTCGGCCATTGCCGTCAGCTTGCGGCCAATCTCATTCCATGAATCCAGCACGACTTTCAATTCCGGATCGGCAGGTTTGACGGCTGCATCCTTCTTCATCGCGTCCTGGGCATGGGCGGGAAATGCGAATGCCAGCAGGACGATAGCGAGAAACGGTATTCTTTTCATTTCTTTCTCCACGATTGAGTTTCGCGAATCAAAGCTTCAGCTTCTCATTTCGCCTGCGCTAGCCCCGCAACAACTTCGGCAACTTTATCGAGTGTTTCGATCCAGCCTTCCATTTGACCGCTATTTTTTGCGCTCTCCATGGGTTCATTTCCAATGTAGGTGAGTTTCGTCTGGCCGTTCCCGAGATCCTCAAAGATGGTCACGTCGTACGCACCGTCGATAGCCTCATCTTCTATCCCTAATTCCGCAGGCTCAATCTTGTTTCCCTTCGAGTCCGAAAAGTACATGGAGGAAACGATCTTCTCGTGCAGAACAATCTCGTGGTATTCAATCGCATTCCAGCCCTCGTACCCATCCGGCGTTCTCATGCAGAGGAGAGACTTTCCTCCAACGCGAACATCCATCCGGCAAACAGGCGCAGTAAAGCCCTTCGGTCCCCACCACTGCATCACGTACTTCGGGTCTGTCCACGCCTTCCAAACCAGCTCGCGTGGGGCATCAAAAATTCTTGTAACGACCATCCGTTCTGTCTCGTTCACCGTGCTTTTTGCCATCTCTGATCTCCTCTTTGTTCATTTGTTTTACAACTACTTCCAGTTTGTCGAAGCTCTCTTCCCAGAATCGGCGATAGCTAACCGCCCAGTCGCGGACTGTTTTAATCGCCGCTGGCCTAAGCGTGCACACACTCTCTCGTCCACGCTTCGTCTTGATCACAATCCGCGCCCGCACCAGGTACGCTATATGTTTTGAAATCATCTGCTGCGAAAGTGCAAACGGTTCCGTCAATCCATGCACAGAGGCAGGCCCATGCGAGAGTCGTTCGATCATCGCCCGCCGGGTCGGATCAGACAAAGCTGCAAACGTTGTACCTAATCTATCCACAACCATATGGTAGTGGATTATCTGTGAATGTCAAGTGTGAAGTTTGTGCTGGGGGACCCCATCTTTGCATTCCCGCGGAAGGGCGTCCGCAGCCGCGCTCTGTGTTATTTCATCATAAGAACTTTGATTCAGCTCGGTATTCTCAAGAAAGATATTAATTACCATTTGGTTCCCGCATTGATGGTTAGCATTTGCTCGTTTTTTGGATATCAGAAATGGTTCAATTACGAGGCGCAGGCTTGAAGAAACTAAACCCGTGGACCGATTAACGCACGTTCCCAACGCGTCATTGGCCGAATCAAAACTTGGACCCCGTATGCAGGTGGTGGAGACCCCTAATAACATGCAAGAGCTGCAAAATGAAAGAGGGCAGTCGGATCAAAGGGAAAAATACTCAGAGAAGAACCGAAAAAACTTAGGCCACCAAAGGTGGCGACTCCGTGTCCTGGATCGGTATAGTGAAATGAAAGGTGGCGCCTCGTTCGTCGTTAGCGATCGCCCACAACCGGCCGCCGTGCGACTCCACAATGGTACGGCTGATGGCCAACCCCATGCCGCTGCCTTGGGGCTTTGTGGTAAAGAATGCAGAAAAGATCTGATCCATCATCTCCGTGGGCAACCCCACGCCCGTGTCACTGACCGAGAACTGGAGTTGACCGTCTTGCCGTTCCGACTTCACCGTAAGTTCTCCGGCTGCGTCCTTCATGGCTTCAATGGCGTTGAGCATGAGGTTCATGAACACCTGCTGCAGTTGCACACGGTCGGCTATAATCTCGGGCAGGTCAGCTGCAAGTTCCGTTCGCACTACAACCGATGATCGGGTGTGGATGGCGCTCATGATATTCCTGATCTTCGCCTTGCTGCCAGGTGCCAAGGTAAGGGATTTCAGCCATTGTTCGACCTGCACGGACTTCACGTCCGGCAGACGATACGACTTCCAACGTGGCAGAATCCACTTCCTCAAATAACCTTGGTAAGTGTCCTGCGTGGCATACGACTTTCGGTTCTCGTCCTCGGCGATTTCTTCGGGGAGCCCTGACTTCTTGTAGAAGATGTCCGGCATTTCGTGTTGGCGACAATGCTGGACGAGGGTCTCGAAGCAGATCTCCTTCAATTGCTGCCGCGGGGTTTGTTCGTTGATGGTGAGACGTAAAGCGTCCACCGCATTTTGCGCGTCGGACTCGGTCTTGAATTCCTCGACCGTGCCAACCACTACTTTGCGATATCTCTTCGTTCAATCGGGTTGGATTTCGTACCATCTGAATATCCAAACGTTTTGGCCTGACTTGCGTTTTACGCGTTGAAGACTTCCTTTCTGGTGTCGTGCGCGCCTGAACATTTTCTCTCCTCTCTTTTAGGCGGCACGGATCGCTGGCGAACAGCTTAGCGTGACTCGCCCCACCGCGTCGAGTGAGAATTCAACTAGCCATCTTGTGTTCAAGCCAGTCGTTTAGAACGGAAGCGCGGAACCGCCACAGCCTACCAACTTGCACACCCGTGATAACACCGTTGCGAGCCATTTTCTGAAGAGTCTTGGGATGGATTTTCAGTAGAGCCGCTGCTTCATCGCTATCGAGCAACTGTTCAAAGGTCATTTCATGGATTTCCGCCTTGTGGGCTGGTGTGGAAACAAGGTTGGACATTGCCGTCTCCGAGAGTGTTTTTGTGCAGCTTGAGAGCTGTCAGAGCAGTTTGAAGGTACGTTCAGGCGCGGAGCAGAGTCCAATTCATTTTCGGAAAAGCTTTAGGCGCAACAGGAATAATTCAGGCCAAAATCTAGAGACGAAGTCAGGATGGCGATCCATAGGTGCTTGCTCGTGTCCCAGCACGTTCATCACTGACCGACAACTTCTGATCATTCCTACACGCGCCACACGACAAGCGCATCGGGTGGTGTCGTGTGCCTTCACCGGTCTCGCTAAAGAATTACGGCTAACGTCGTCTTCGCAGACATCGATCCAAGGGTCTCCCTCACTAACCTTCTGTCCTCCGCTAATCGGAGTTAACGTGAGTACACATCTGCATTCGCTGGTAGCAATAAGGAGGACAGGCAGGTAACCGCTTTCGTAACCAAACAAGAAAGCAATTGTGTTCGGGATGCTGTGCCCAACGGCCGCGCGGTATGAGTGCCAGGAATAATGATCTGATGAGAAAGTATTGGACGCTACATACTCTGCACTACTAGGGTGAACCAAACGCAGCGATCTGAGGATCAACGCTGGAGGCTCCCATGTCGCGTTTCACTCAAGCAAACGGTCCGCCCCGAAAGCGAAAAGAGGTCCGCTCTCGGTTAACACTCACAAAAGCTTTACTCCTCGCTCTTCTGCTGCTTACACCGCTGGCCCTTCAAGCCCAAGGGAGTCCTTTCGATACTGGTTTTAACGCACTGCAAACGCTGTTCACCGGGACAGTCGCGAAGGTCGCTAGTCTGATTGCCATCGTGATCGGCGGGTACGGTTTCGCCCACGGAGAACCAGGTGCAAAAAAGGCACTGGCCGGCGTCGCCGCCGGAACGGGCATCGCCGTTCTTGCGGTGAATGTCCTGAGTTGGCTCTGGGGCGTATAGCGCCCCTTCCAGCCACCCTCAACCCGCGCTTAGACGAGGGAGTTATGCCAGACAAACCACAGCAGAAGTATCGGACAAATCGAGTCTTTAAGAGCTTGCACAAACCGCTCACCTATTTGGGCGTTGAGCGCACGCTGTTTTACTTCGTTTGCGTTGGTTCGGTCGGGGCCTTCAATCTCTTCAACTCGATCCTCGCCGGTATCGCCGTCTTCATAGGCGGCTTTGCCTTCGGCCATTGGGTAACGAATAGCGATCCGGCGTTCCTCCGCATCCTCGCAAAGTCCGAACGGTACAAGCTGCGCTATGACGCCGCGAAGCAGCAAGTTCCCCGCGTGGAGGTAGTGTGATGCTCCGTCTGGACAAGGTCGTCAAGCCGTGGAAGGAGAGCGCGGCGCTGAATGACCACATCAACCTTTACGGATTCTGGAACGAGACGGCCTTTCTCACCAAGAGCGGTGACGTAGGCATGGTCCTCAGTGTTCCCGGCGTGGACTACGAAAGTCTTGACCGCTCGGAGCAGGAGTATGCGGTGAAGCGGTTGGAGGCCGCGCTGAAACCCTTTGGCCCAGGCTTCCATGTTTACCAATACCTCTTCAAATCGAACCGCCC
>JBAWBG010000457.1:0-10674 GCA_049589695.1 Candidatus Sulfotelmatobacter sp.
ATTCTAGACCCCGCGCAGCGGCCGCCTCCGGGCCAACATCCGGGGGACGCTCAATAATCTGCATCAAATACAAATACCGCGCCGTGTCTTCCTGGAAGCGCTGCAGCATCGCCTCGAACATGTCGAACGATTCCTTCTTGTACTCGACCAGCGGATCATGCTGGCCATAGCCGCGCAGCCCAATTCCCTCCTTCAGGTGATCCATGCCGAGAAGATGGTCTTTCCACTGTGAGTCCAGCACACTGAGCATAATCATGCGCTCGTGATGGCGCATCGCTTCCGGCCCGATCAGCTTTTCCTTCGCGTCGTAGCGCTCCTTCAGCTTCTCGAAAATGGCATCGCCGAGTTCTTGCCGGTTCAGTTCTTCCGGCTTCACACCCTCGGCAATAAAATCCACGCCGAAGCGAGTAAAGACCGCATCTTTCAATCCCTTGATATTCCAATCGTCGACATGGCCTTTCGGCGGGCAATACTCGTCCATCAGATCGCCGAGAATCGCTGAAACATAATCTTCCAGGATGAGATCCTTCTGATCCATCCCCTCAAGCAAACGACGCCGCAAGCCATACACAGCTTCGCGCTGCTTGTTCATCACGTCGTCGTATTCGAGAAGATGTTTGCGGGATTCGAAGTGCTGGCCTTCCACCGCCTTTTGCGCCGTCTCAATCCGGCGGCTGATCAGCTTCGACTCGATCGGGACACCTTCCTCCATCCCCAGCCGCTCCAGCAGTTTCGAGACCCACTCTTTGGCGAAGATGCGCATCAAGTCGTCTTCGAGCGCCAGATAAAAGCGCGAGGAACCCGGATCGCCCTGCCGGCCGGCGCGTCCGCGTAGTTGGTTATCGATGCGCCGCGACTCGTGCCGCTCCGTGCCAAGAATGTGCAGCCCGCCAACGGCGATAACGTCATCGTGCTCTTTATCTGTTTGCGCCTTGTAGCGATTGAAAGCATCGGTCCACTTATCGGTTGGCACGGTATATTCGTTGCCGTTGTAGTAAAAAATCGACGTAATCCCATCCTCTTGCGGTCCTTCGATCTTGCCCTGAGCCACGCGCAGTTGCTGCGCAATTCCCTTCTTCACCAACTCCTGCTTGGCCATGAACTCCGGGTTGCCGCCCAACAAAATGTCGGTGCCGCGCCCGGCCATATTCGTGGCAATCGTGATCGCGCCTTTTCTCCCGGCCTGCGCGACTATTTCGGCTTCACGCTCGTGAAATTTGGCATTCAACACGACGTGATTCTTGATACCCTTCTTCTTCAGCAACTGGTCAATCCGCTCGGATTTCTCTACCGAAGTCGTGCCCACCAGGACCGGCTGACCTTTCTCCGCCAGCTTCTGAATCTCATCCGCAACCGCGAAGTATTTTTCCTTCTCTGTCCGGAAAACTACGTCGGGATTCTCCAACCGCTGCATCTGCTTATTCGTCGGGATGACGATGACCTCAAGCTTGTAAATATTGTCGAACTCCGTAGCTTCCGTTTCCGCCGTACCGGTCATGCCGGAAAGCTTCTTGAACATGCGGAAATAATTCTGAAACGTAATCGTCGCCAGCGTCTGATTCTCGCGCTCAATCTTCACGCCTTCCTTGGCCTCGATCGCCTGGTGCAATCCATCGGACCAGCGCCGCCCCGGCATCATGCGCCCGGTAAATTCATCGACGATGATGACCTCGCCATCTTTCACCACGTACTCAACGTCGCGACGGTAGAGTGCATGTGCTTTGACGGCAGTTTCGACGTGATGCTTCAGCGGCCAGTTTTCGGGATCGGCAATATTTCCGATTCCGAGTAGCTGCTCTACTTTCAGCCAGCCATCATCAGTCACGGTAATGTTGCGGTGCTTTTCATCCACCACGAAATCGCCGGTGAGCTCCGCAGCTTCGCCGGGAGGGCCCTCAATTTCTTCGCCCTTTTCCAACTTCGGAATAATCCGATTCACCCGATAATATTTGTCGGTCGATTCTTCACTCGCGCCTGAAATGATAAGCGGCGTGCGGGCTTCGTCAATCAGGATGGAATCTACTTCATCGACAATGGCAAAATTGTGGCCACGCTGCACACAATCTTTCAGATCAAACTTCATGTTGTCGCGCAGGTAGTCGAAGCCAAATTCGTTGTTCGTCCCGTAGGTAACGTCTGCCGCGTAGGCGGCACGCCGTTGCTCATCGTCCAGGTCATGAACGATCACGCCCACCGTCAACCCCAGAAACCGATAAAGCCTGCCCATCCACTCCGAATCGCGCTTGGCCAGATAGTCGTTAACCGTGACCACATGCACGCCCCGCCCGCTGAGCGCGTTGAGATAAACCGGAAGCGTGGCGACCAGCGTCTTTCCTTCGCCCGTCTTCATCTCCGAAATCATGCCTTTGTGCTGCACCATTCCGCCGACCAACTGCACGTCGAAATGGCGCATGTTCAGCACACGCCGCCCGGCCTCTCGCACTACGGCAAAAGCTTCCTCCAGGATTTCGTCCAGAGCTTCCTGAAGCGTTTCGTACTGCTCTTTCTCCAGACGCTTTACCTGATCGATATCGACGCCCGCTTCCGCTTCAGAGTTCGCGTCCGGCGCGGGAGTGTTTTCTATACGGCTCAACCGTTGACGAACGCGCTGCCGGAACTCTTCTGTTTTAGCGCGCAGTTCATCATCACTCAGCTGCCGCATCTCGGGCTCGAGCGCATTGATCTCCCGGACCCGGGGCATCATGCTCTTGACGACCCGCTCGTTCTTGGTCCCAAAAACCTTGCCAATTAAAGTGTCTATCAAACCGTGAAATCCTTCAGAGGGCGGGGACAGCCCAAACGTATCCCATTTAGCCTAGCATATTTAGATGCAAATCAAGACGATCTGGAACCTGGTGCGGAAATGGCCTCTCGCTGCAGCCAGAGCCTCATCGAGCAAGGTGCCTTTCCCCAGAAATTCCCTTCGATCAAAAGCTGGGTTCGCTTGTTTTCGTGTATATTGCCCACCACCGATGCCCACTTTCTACGACCGTTTTCTGGAATGCGAGGAGCGCTGGCCGGACAATGTCGCCCTCGAACTTCAGCGCAATGATCAAATCGAAAGTTGTACCTACGCCGAGCTTCGCCGGATGGCCGAATCCGTTGGGCGCTGGATCCATGAGAAACAATTCGCGCGCGGGTCGCGCTTGGCTATCGTGGCCGATAACCATCCACGTTGGGTCGCGGCATACCTGGGGATTATCGCCTCGGGATGCATAGTCGTGCCTCTCGACACCGCACTGCACGCCGACCAACTGACGACGTTGCTGGACGATAGCGGAACCTCCGTTCTTTTCTGCGATGCGAAACATGCCGCGTCCGCTCGCCAGGCCGTCTTAAATCTGCACATTCCACTCGTACTCATGGATCCAGAGCGTGTGCCTGATCGCACCACGAAAGACTCGTGGTCGACGGACCTGTCCACGATCCTCGAGCGTGGTCCAGAAAACTTTCAGCCTGTGGCCCGCGCCGCGGATGACATCGCCGCTCTGCTCTACACCTCCGGCACCACCGCCGATCCCAAAGGCGTAATGCTCACCCACGCAAACTTTCTGGGCGAGGTGGAAGCCGTATTCAACTGGGTCGACCTCGGTCCATCCGACGCGCTGCTGGGCGTTCTGCCCATGTTTCATGTCCTCGCTCAAATGGCCAATCTGCTCCTTCCGTTAGTGAAGGGCTCTCGCGTCGTCTATCTGGAAACTTTGAACACGACCGAACTCGTGCGCGCCCTGCGCGAGCGCAATATCACTGCCTTCGCCGTAGTGCCGCAGTTTTTTTATTTGATTCACCAGCGCATCTTTGAAGAAATCCGCAAGCGAGGCGTATTCGCTCAAAGGGCATTCAAGATTCTAGTGACCCTCAATCGCAATCTCCGCAAAGTTGGCATCGACGCCGGAAAGCTTTTCTTTGGCAAGATCCATGAAACTCTCGGGCATAAGATGCGCTACCTGGTAACCGGAGGATCACGATTCGATCCCAAGATCGCAACCGATTTCTACGATCTTGGCATCGACGTGCTACAGGCTTATGGCCTCACGGAAACTACGGCTGCTGTCTTCGCCAATTCGCCCGGCGACAATGTAATCGGCTCGGTCGGCAAAGCGCTAAAGGGAGTGCAGGCCAAGATCGAGGCCCCGATCGAGGCCCAGATTATGGATCCGCAAGCGCCAGAAGATAGCAGTCCCTCTGCGGGCGAGGTCGCGCTACGCGGCGCGGTCGTCATGAAGGGTTACTGGAACCGTCCCGATGCCACCGCCGCAGTATTGCGCGACGGCTGGTTCTACACTGGCGATCTCGGCTACTTCGACGCCGCCGGAAATTTATTTCTCACTGGCCGCAAGAAAGAGATCATCGTCCTCAGCAACGGCAAGAATATTTATCCCGAGGAGGTTGAGGCGCATTATCTGAAGTCGCCCTACATCAAGGAACTCGCGGTAATGGGACTTGAAGCAAGATCCGGCGAAGCCGGCGATCGCCTTCACGCCGTGATCGTTCCTAACTTTGACGTGCTGCGCCAGAAAAAGATTGTGAACGCAAAAGAGGTGATCCGTTATGACATCGAAAGCCTCTCGCAGCAGATACCCTCCACCAAGCGCATCGGCAGTTACGAAATCTGGCAAGACGATTTGCCTCGCACCACCACCCGCAAGATTAAACGTTTCGAGGTGGAAAAACGGGTTAAGGCAAATGAGGCGCGCAAACTCTCAGAGGATTCCGAACTGCCGGCCGAGCGTCCACTCACCGAAGAGGAAACTGTATGGCTCGATCGGCCAGGTGTGCGGCAAGCTCTGACCATCCTGCGCCAAGCCTCCCGCACTGCGCCAGAACAATTACGACCCACTCACAATCTGGAGCTCGACCTCGGATTTGATTCCATGCAGCGCGTCGAGTTGCTCAGCCAACTCGAACAGCAACTAGGCGGCAATGTCGACGAGTCGCAACTCGCCGGAATCTATACGGTGCGGGATTTGGTCGACGCGGTGTTGGAAAGCGCAGCCAGTGGAGCCCGCACTCCCGCGGCCCACAAAACCTTCGCCGGATGGAAAGCGATTCTCTCAGAAGAACCCGATCCGGAAGAAGTCCGCGCCTTGGCCTTGCCGCAACCCGCCAGCGCAACATTCTGGTATCTGGTTTCGCGCCTGATCCAAGTGATCGCTCTCGATCGATTCAGCCTGCACGTCAGCGGTATCGATAAGCTGCCGAGTGGCGGCGCTTATTTAATTTGCTCCAATCATCAGAGCTATCTTGATGCGGCCATTCTAGCCAGCGTGCTTCCTCCTGAAGTGTTTGACAAAGTTTTCGCCGTCGGCACCAGCGAAATCTTCGGCGACGGATTCATGCGGCACCTCGCGCGCTCGGTACGCGTCGTAGTAGTAGACCCGGATGCGAACCTGATTCCTGCCATGCGCGCCGGAGCATTCGGCCTTCGCCAGGGGCGTCCTCTTATTCTTTATCCCGAGGGCGAACGCTCGATCGACGGCAGCCCGAAAATCTTCAAGAAGGGTGCCGCTATCCTTTCGATTCATCTGCAATTGCCGATTGTGCCCGTTGCCATCGAAGGATTTCACGAAGTGTGGCCAAGAAATAAATCGTTCCAGGGTTTCAAGCCGCTGAAAATCGTCTTCGGCGATCCCATTCTTCCGCCGCCGGAGAGTGAAGCGTCGGAAGCCGCCTACGAGAAATTGACTGCGGACTTGAAGGCGCGAGTAGTCGGGATGTGGAAAAAGCTGCGAGGATAATCTCTAACTTAGCGGCGGCGCTACACTATTTCGCCCGTGGATGCGTCTCGTCATAAACCTGCAACACGTGCTTCATGGACAACTGCGTATAGCGCTGCGTAGTCGCCAGGCGCTCGTGTCCCAGCAATTCCTGAATGGCGCGGAGGTCCGCGCCTTCTTCGAGCATGTGCGTGCCGAAAGCATGACGTAACGTGTGGGGGTGGACATCAGGAGATAAGCCCTTCGCGACCGCAATCTTTTTAATGATGCGGCCAACGCTGCGCGTGGTGAGCCGCCCTCCACGCCGGTTGATGAGCAACGCATTTGAACGGTTGCCGCTTGCCCCCATAAGTTTTGCCCGCTCGGGCAAGTAGCTTGCGAGCGCGCCCTTCACAGAATCGCCGAACGGAACATAACGTTCCTTTTTTCCTTTGCCCCGGATAAGAATAGCTTCGTCACTGAGACGAATGTCCTCCAGGTCGATCCCCGTAAGTTCCGAATTGCGAATGCCGCATGCATAAAGTAACTCCAGCATCAACCGGTCCCGTTCCGGAAAAGCCGCCACCTCCGGCATTTCTCCATCGATCACAAAGTTCATTTCCTCAATCGTGGGCACGCGCGGAAGTTTCTTGGCCAACTTCGGAGTGGACACCAGCTTCGCAGGATTCTGCTGCACCACGCCTTCCCGCGCCAGCCAGCGATAGAGGGAGCGCACCGCCGCCAGCGCGCGCGCCACGGAAGTCTTGCTCAGACCTTTGTCATAGAGTTGGGAAAGAAATCCTCGCACGGCGATGTGATCGATGTGCTTCCATCCGCGTGAACCAACATAGGCGGCGAAGAGAGTTAGATCCTGTTTGTAGGCTTTGATCGTGTGCGGCGAAGCATTGCGTTCCCCCAAGTGGCGCAGGAAATCGGCGACTGCTTTTGCGACGGTGGTATTTTCTTTGCTCATCAGATTGATTTTTAATAACTGATTATTGATTGCTGATTAAGGATTGAAAACCGCAGCATGTCGTTGTCAGGAACTCACTTCAATCAGCAATCAACAATCGGAAATCAGCAATTGCATCATCTCGCCTTCGCCCGTGGATGATGTTTCTGATAGACCGTCCTAAGTCGGTCGAGCGCCAAATGCGTGTAGATTTGCGTTGTCGAAATGTCCGCGTGACCCAGAATCGTTTGCACTGTGCGCAAATCTGCTCCATTCTCCACCATGTGCGTGGCGCAAGAATGCCGGAGCATATGCGGAGACGCCGCCCGCCCTGAGCCGGCCGAGGCCGCGCGCACCATCTGCCACACCCGCTGCCGCGTCAGTTTGTGCCCTCCGCGAGCGATAAACAGAAGGGGTGAATTAACGTTGGAAGCGGTCGCGGAAGTCCCACTTTGCTTTCCTGACGCCAAATCCGGGCGCGCTTTCCTGAGATACTCGCCCAGCGCTTCTTGCGCAGATCTCCCTAGCGGCACCACCCGTTCCTTGTCGCCCTTCCCGCGCACCAGCATATAACCGGCGTCCAGTTTCAGATCTTCGAGCTTGGCGTTGACCATCTCGGAAACGCGGAGCGCCCCCGCGTAGAAACCTTCCAGCATAGCGCGATCTCGAATCGCCAGCGCCGTGGCCTGCTTAGCGTTGCTCACCGGAATCTGGCGCTTGAGCGGAGCGGCCAATGTCGATTCCATTTCGTCGCGAGCCAATGCCTTAGGCAGAACTTTCCATTGTCTTGGCGACTCGATGTCCAGCGTGGGATCGTGATCGATCTTTTTATCCAGCAAGAGATAACGGTAAAGATGGCGCAGGGCCGAGAGCTTACGCCCCACGCTGCGGCCATCGACCTGATGAGAAAAGAGCTGCTGCAGAAAATCACGGACGTCGGTCCGGCGTGCCGTCAGCAGAGCGCGCTTATGTTTTTCCAGGAATTCAGAGAACTGGCGGATGTCGGTAGCGTAAGCGCTCGCAGTTAGCGGTGCCAGCCCCTTTTCGATTCTCAAGTAATCGAGAAAGCTGGAAAGCACGCGGGAGTTGGCGTCCGAAGCCATGATCGGGAGAACAAGTATGCCCGTTATCGGATGCTACCGGAAGTGACGAACCGGGTCCCGAATCACTCGCAGAATGCAACGAGTATTACATCCTCACGTCACGTAGCAGATTCCTCGCATACAAAGCGCCCTCTGGAGTCTCTTCATGCTTGAAATACGCGAAGACGTCGCGCCCTGCGGCCATGTGCTCCCCGATTCGCGCTGTCATCCCATGCCGCTCTTCTTCCGTGTAATTTGGCTTGCGAAACCTGTAATAGACGAACGGCCCGGTAACTACATCGGGCGTCGTTCGTTCTTCCGTCTCGGCCACGCACAGCGCTACGCCGCGGGACTTCAACACTTCCCACGTCTCATCCGTGAACCACGAATCATGACGGAATTCGAACGCCGCCGGCAATGCCCGAGGAACAATCGCCAGGAAATCCTTGAGCAGCACTGCGTCCGCCTTCAGGTTCGGCGGCAACTGAAAAAGCACGGGGCCAAGTTTTCCCGCGCTCGCCAGGGGCGCAATCGTCGCCAGAAAACGCGGCAGAAAATCTTCAGTTCCCTTCAATCGCTTGATGTGCGTAATTACCTGGTGAGCCTTTATGCCGAAACGAAAGTGCGCGGGCGTTTGCTCGACCCAGTTCTGGATCGTCGTTTCTTTCACCAGTTGCCGGAAAGTGAAGTTCACTTCCACCGTGTTGAGCTGTGTTGCGTAATGCTCGAGAAACTTTTTCTGCGCAAGTTTCGCCGGATAAAAGTCGGGCTTCCACGTTGGATAAGCCCATCCCGATGTCCCGACAAAAAGTTGAGCCATGGTGAACTCTCGAAGAAAACTCGCAGCGCACGGGATTATACCTTGCGTGCTATCTTGCGCGTCCGTGGCTTCGCGATCTTCTTCACTGCACGACGACGAACTTTCTTTGGTTCCTCCTCAGCTTGAGCCGCAATCGAGATGGGCGTGTCCGTCCCCACGGCCGCCGAACCCGCAACTGTCTTCAGATCCGGAAGCCGTTGCTTCAACTTGAGCACGGGGGCAAAGAGATCCCCCATCTTTTCCACGCGCGCAACAGTTTGCGGCGCCTCAAACACCAGCCGGTTCGGATCTTTCTTTTTAAGTGCATTTTCCACTTCATCCCAACTCACGGGAGTGGAAACTGTAGGACGCTCGCGCGCCCGCAAGGAGTACACGGCCACCGTGGTTTTATGTTCGTCGTTCTGGCTCCAATCGACAAAAACTTTTCCCGTACGAAGCGTCTTTTTCATATCGGACACAACCATCTTGGGATGCTCCTGTTCGAGCAACTGAGCCAGCGCCCGCGCGAAAGTTTTGGTCAATTCATATGTCGTAGAGGTGTTCAGCGGCACGTAAATTTGCAATCCCTTGGAGCCGGAAGTCTTGGGAAAACTCTGCAGCCCAAAGTGGTCGAAGATTTCCCGCAGCCAAATCCCGACCTGGCAACATTGCACAATGTTCGCCGGCGGACCGGGATCAAGATCGAAGACCATCATGGTTGGGCAGGTAATGTCTTTTGCCAACGCCAGCGAGGGATGCAATTCAATCGCCGCTAGATTTGCCAACCACACCAGCGTGGGCAAATCATCCGCCAGAATGTAATGCACCGTGCGATGGTTACCCTCGCTCCAGATCGGGGCCGTCTTCACCCAATCCGGACGGTGCTGCGGCGCGTTTTTCTCGTAAAAATATTCGGCATCCACGCCATTCGGGTAGCGCTTGCGCGTAAGCGCCCGCCCCGCTAAATGCGGCAGCATCGCCGGCGCGATCCGCACGTAATAATCGATGATCTGCTGTTTTGTAAACCCCGTCGCTGGATAAAGGACTTTCTCCAGGTTCGACAGCTTGAGTTGCTTGCCTTGAACCTCAATTGTCGAATCCATCGCGCACGCTCCAGCAGGCATTGTGCATCAAATACCGGCCAACGCAAAATACGGCTCTCTCCCTATGCTTGGGCTGAGTAGGCGCACCCGTCCGGTTTGACAACTTCCCATCCTGCCACGTAATTTCGAAACTTCTACCCATCATCACGGTCTAAAACATGATCCATCCAAACCTGGCCGTCCAAACATGGTCCACTTACGAATGATCCACTCAAGTACTTTCGGTCGTCCGGAGCTCCGATGAAACCCTTGCTCAGAAATCTTGCCATCATTTTCATTGTTACTACGCTCGGTTGCGCTCAGGATGTTGCATCTTTTGAGAAGCGCATCACTGTCAAGCAACTGCCCAATGGCCTGACCTTGCTCATCTGCGAGCGCCCGGAGGCGCCCGTC
The DNA here is from genome assembly GCA_049589695.1 of Candidatus Sulfotelmatobacter sp. Taxonomy (GTDB): domain Bacteria; phylum Acidobacteriota; class Terriglobia; order Terriglobales; family Acidobacteriaceae; genus Sulfotelmatobacter. The sequence goes on from JBAWBG010000457.1 coordinate 10,026, forward strand.
TTCTCATTTTTTACCCTCGTCGATGCGGGCTCCGCGCAAGATCCCATGCGCGAAACGGGGCTGGCCCACATGTTCGAGCACATGGCTTTCAAGGGCACAGATACGATCGGCACCACCGACTACGCCGCGGAAAAAGTTGCGCTGGAAAAAGTCGAGACCGCCTACGCAGCCTACATCGCCGAGCGCGACAAGGAAGTTGGCCGCGATGAAGCCAAGTTAAAGCAGTTGGAAAAAGCCTGGAAGGACGCCATCGCCGAAGCCGACAAATATGTGGTACCAAACCAGTTTGGCAAGATCATCGAGCAGAACGGCGGTCAGGATCTCAACGCCTTCACCGATTACGACGAAACCGGCTATCACTACTCGCTGCCATCGAACCGACTGGAACTCTGGGCGTATCTCGAGTCCGAGCGTTTCCTTCATCCCGTCCTGCGCGAGTTTTATAAGGAGCGCAACGTTGTGATCGAGGAGCGCCGCCTGCGCACCGATAGCAATCCCATCGGCCGCTTGCTCGAACAATTTGACGCTGCGGCCTTCGAGGCTCATCCCTATCATCGGCCAACGGTGGGATGGATGTCAGACCTGAATTCTTTTTCCGCCACCGACGCAAAGAAATTCTTCGATAAATATTACGTACCTGCGAACATGG
>JBAWBG010000458.1:0-1820 GCA_049589695.1 Candidatus Sulfotelmatobacter sp.
GACCTATTGGAATAGGGAGTTCCCCCGCGGTGCTGTGGATTGTGCTGCCAGCTGTTGCCTCCTGCTCCTCCACGACTGGGCTGCTGAGAGGGACGATTACTGACATTTTGTCGGTTCGAGTTGTTTACGAACGTGTTGTTGCGGTTGATGTTGATATTGTTGTTGCCCCCGCCCCACCCGCAGTTGTAACCCCAGCCTCCGCCCCAAGCTGCTCCCATAGCCAAGCCCACACCGAAAGAGATAGCCATCCCCGCAGCGTAGTAACCAGCCGGTGGGTAATAGATGGGCGGGTAGGGGTAGGCGGGAGCTCCGTACACGACCACTGGGTCGTAGCTGGGAACGTAGACGACCTGCGGATTGGACTGCTCGACGACGATCACCTGCTTGCTTTCCACTACTTTCGTTTCGACCTTCATTTGCTCAGTGGATTTCAGGTTTCCCTTCTCTTGGGCCTTCTTCCGCATGCGCTGCACAGCATCCATGACGGCGTCTTGCTGCGCGAGGAATGCGTTGCCGAGGCTCGCGGTCCACTGGATGTCATTCACCAGGCGCTTGACCACATCCGGCAGCGGAGCCATCGCTTGAACGCTGGGGTCCCAAGGCTGCTTCTGCACCGCATCGGCGAGCGCCTTGTCCTTTAAGGTTTTGTTTTTCTCTAACCATTGCTGGAGTTGAACAAGTTCCAAAGGGTACGTCGATGCGGCGAGCACTTGAGCGAGCAATGGGTCCGGATACAAGGCGATCGGGGCGACGAGAGAATCGAGTTCATCCGGAGATAAATTTGCAGCTTCTGGCTGGGCCGGTGCGGCCGCCGGTGCTGGCGCCTGCGCCTGTGGCTGGCTCGCTGGCACGGCCAGTCCCGGCAGCAGCAGCGCAGAACAGAGAATCGCTATACACTTCTGCGGGAGTTTCTGGAAGATTTCTGACCCAAGAGTTTTTTTTATCATGATTGAACTTTCGCTCATCGTTCTGAGACTGCCCTCTGCTCGTCAGTACCCGGCGTGAGGAAGAGCGCTCTGGCTCGTCCTCTTTTCCCAGGTGGCCAAGCGTCCGACATTCCTGATCCAGAATTTTTTGTGACGGGCCGCTCACGTACGCTTTTAAGTGGTTCTGGTCGAGCTAGCAACTAGGGAAATCCCTAGCTAAAGGTTCCCATTTCGCGCATTCCGAATCACATAGAAGCTAAGGGAGAAATATAAGTTTTGTTCTCTAGAGCAGAATGAATGGCCGGGATCAGATGAGTTTTCATGCGATGTTTCCAGACGTAGCCGCGGGCGCCCACGTCCTGGCAAGCTTTAACGAACTCTTCGCCCGTATTGACTGTGAGGAATACAAACTTGGCAGCAGAACCAGACTTCGTCAGCATGTGGACGGCATCAATGCCGTTCATCAGGGGCATGGTGATGTCAACTACCACAACGTCCGGGCGGAGGCGCTGAACCTCCGATACAAGGAAGGCCCCGTCGGTGGCAATTCCCACGATATCGAAGTGAGGTAGCAGTAGCGCGATTTCGGCTTCCAGGAATTCGTTGTGGTCATCGGCCAAAAATATGCGCGGGCGAATCAAGTTCGCCTCCGTCCAAAACGCACACGTGAACTCGCCGCATCTACGCAGGCAGCCAGGGTGCAAGACTGAAACTCAACGGGATGTTAGGCGGCGTGAACGCGGTTCGCTACTGGGGAAATCCCTAGGACACTGATCTGCTGGTTTGCGGAGATTCTAGGTTTTGTGGTGTGCGTCTAACAATACCCGCGGGAAGGTTCGGGATCTGCAAAGACCAGCCCGTGTTTCAAAGCGTAGAGTATCAGCCCTGCATTAC
>JBAWBG010000459.1:0-2286 GCA_049589695.1 Candidatus Sulfotelmatobacter sp.
GCTGGCATCATCCAGTGTCTTGCGCGCTTCATCTGCTTCCGGTTTCGAATCCTGGTATGTCTTTTGATAGGCCTGCTTCAGGGCAACATAGTCCGGATTATTTTCAACATCCGTTTCCGATGTTGCCGATTTCGACCGTGCCGTATTTAAAAACGCGGAGTAACGAGTCTTCCAGTGCTCCTGAAAAGCTTTCCACGGACGCTGCCCCCACGCCTCATCCCACAAGGCCCAGAACAAAGTCGCCATTAGAATCACGGTCGCGATCAGGTAATACGCGGCATACGACTTGCTTGTAATCGGGTCCTGCTCGGGGTTGGGTTTCTCGGGCACCGCTTCCTCCGAAAATCTATTTGTCATTCCGACCTGAGCCAAAGGCTCGGTGAGGAACCTGCTATCAGCGCCGGCATGTTACGCGTGCCAGTGTAGTCAAACATTGAACCAGGGCGTAATCCACACATACTTGATGTGCCACAGAAGCCGCAGTCCCATCTTTAAAGGCAATGCCACCATGGTCAGCAAAAGAAACTGGGTGATGCCAAATTGCAGCAGGCTCATCCGCTTGAAGTCTTTCGCCATATATCGCCGGAACAGCGAGTAAACGAGAAAACCTCCCAGCAGGTAATAGCCGCCAACCACAATCGCGCCGAAGACCGCCTTCGCCATGTTTGAGGTGATGCCGAAAATATCGGGCAAATCGCGATTCACTTCGTAGATCAGACGGTTGTGATCCCAGGTTTGCCCCGGCCAAAACCACTGCCAACCGGGCCCCCGGATAAAGGTTCCGATCAAGATCATCGAGACCCACAAAATAATGAAGCCAAATAAAAAAGTTCCAATCGAGAACTTACGCTGCTTCCAGGTGTAATAACCGCTGCCAAGCGGATTCGTATCGATATAAGGAATGACCATCAATCCAACAATGATTACAGTCGGCATGACTACGCCGGCAATCCACGGATCAAAATAGACGAGCATCTCCTGCAGTCCGAGGAAATACCACGGAGCCTTGGCAGGATTCATCGTCAAGTTCGGATTAGCGGGCTCTTCCAAAGGCGCATTTAGCGTGATCGACCAAACCATCAGAATGATGGTGACAATAATTGCGGCGAGAAATTCAATCCGCAGCAGGAAGGGCCAAACGTGAACTTCTTTCTGCCAGCCCGGCTTGAAGGGCCAGGTCTTGCGGTGATGCGTCTTGGCGAGCGCGGCGTCGCCTTCGAGTTGCTCGATCAGCACATCGTTGGCATGCGCCTGTTTCCACGCAAGATAAATGTAAAACGCAAGCAACGGAATCAAGCCTACGATCGGCACGTTATCCGGAGCCGAGCAAATCTCCCAAATCTGTCGCCAGTCCATAATTGTTCTCGCGTTACCTTACTGAAATTCTGTCATTCCGAACGGGACGCAAGTCCGGTGAGGAACCTGCTTTTCGCCGTATTATTCACCCGCCGCTTTCGGCCCGCGACGAGGCTTGTCGGCTTCCGCTTCCAGCATCACTGGCGCAGGTCCCGAGATCCCGCCATCCTTCCGCACACGCCAGAAGTGCACAATCATCAGGATCGAAGCTACGATGGGAATTCCGATGCAGTGCCATATGTAGGAGCGCAGCAATGCGTTCGCGTCCACGATCGAACCACCAAGCAGCCCAAAACGCACATCGTTGTAGGGAGTCATTCCCAGCATCGAGCCGAACGGACCTTCGTGTCCGAGCAGCGGCGTGGCTCGCGCCATGTTTGTTCCGACGGTTACAGCCCAGAACCCGAGTTGATCGTCCGGCAAAAGGTAACCGGTGAAGGAAAGCAACAAAGTAAATACCAGCAGCAGCACGCCGATATTCCAGTTGAATTCGCGGGGCTTCTTGTACGAGCCGGTGAGAAATACGCGGAACATGTGCAGCCACACCGCGATCACCATCAGGTGAGCCGCCCAGCGGTGCATATTGCGCAGGATCTTGCCGAAGGGAACGTCATGTTCGAGATAGAGCACATCGCGAAACGCCTGCACTTTGCTCGGATGGTAATAAAACATCAAGAGCACGCCGGTGTAAGTGAGGATGATAAAAAGAAAAAAAGTGATTCCGCCCATGCCCCAGGTGTAGCTGTAACGCACCGAATCCCGATTAATTTTCGCCGGGTGCAAATGCAGAAACACGTTGGAAAGCACACCCAGAGCGCGATTGCGAGGAGTGTCGTCGTGTTTGTGGCGGAAGATGGAAGTGTAGACCTGAGTTTTCGTCGGATCTTTCAGCCCCTCGATCTGTTCCTTCGCCTTGGCGGGAATGTCGAC
>JBAWBG010000460.1:0-7929 GCA_049589695.1 Candidatus Sulfotelmatobacter sp.
TCATCCTGAGCGCGCTCTTTGCGCGAAGGATCTGGCTCAGCTATCAGCTTTCAGCCGTCAGTAAAGTCAAAGGCCCTGCTCGCGAGAGTGGGGCCTTCTTGTTTAGATTCATTCTGCAGGAGGCGTGAACGCGGATGTTAACTAGGAAAATGATGGCAGAACTTCTCCCTGAGGACGGAACGTACAAAGGCCCCGCGCGGATGTTTTTTCAGGACCCAGAGGGGAGCGTTGATGGGCAAGCAACCATCAGCCTATCAGCGGATGGTTACGCGACTGTAAGAATTGATGTCGAGCGATACTCAATTCCTGCGGAGTACCACAACCTTTTGATGGCCTTTCTTCAAGGGAGCAAGCCGGAGCAGGCTGGCGGCGGCCGCACTACCTTTCACATCGGTGAAGCGAACAGGTTCGGCAGTCTTGAAGTCACGACCGCCGAGGGCACTTTCCGTGCCGATCGCGCCCTAGTCGGGGGTAGCGAATTTCGCCCCTTCGGAGGCGAAGATGAGTGGTTTGAGGCTGTTCCCTATGGCCTAGAGCTGCGGGCGGCGGAGACTGACCCGGACGAAATATGGTGCGCGCCATTATCTGGGAGCTTGGGGGAATTTGAGCACTGCCCAAATGCATGCTTCCTTGACGGCCGAAGACCGTACGTACATTTCCGTGCCGATGGGCTTGACGGTGGCCTCTTCATCTTCGGCACCGGGGACGCAGTCCGGGCTAATCGGAACTTCGGCGCCGCTGTCTTCGGGATTGTTGGGAGTCGGCAAGCCAACAGCCCCGACGAGGTTAGCGCATTGATCCCGTGGGGGCTCTTCGCGGCGCTGAGTTTTGCCTCCGGATGCGATATCCAGGTACCGTGGATCGAACTGCGTGGGCGCAACGGAGAGCTGCACCGCAGGCTTCATTTGCGATATGGAGGAACCAATTCAGAAGACGGCTTCCCCACATTCTCACGGTTCGATTCCGCGAGGGCAAACTCAGGCATCGCCGAGTTTTTAAGACTTTTTCTTAGTCTGCCCGAAGAGACTCGCCGCGCGATCACCCCCACGATGTCTCTGGTTCGGCACGGCGCGCCCGGCAGCGCTACCGTTGACGAGAGCATTACCGATCTGATAAAGGCGCTTGACGCGACCTGCAGACGCCAGGGGTTCGGACGCGTCAATCTGGGGAAGAGCTTGGATGGCACGACGGCGCAGGATGTGGACGCAATCTTGGGGGAAGCACGGGAGAAGCTAAGAAAGCTGCGCCAGCAATGCAAAATCAACGGCAAGCTGGATGAGCTTGCCGTCCTTGACAAGATTGTCAGCAGGCAGGCCAACGTGGCATCCGACGAACTTGACTTCGGCATTGCAGCTGGCGAACTGCTTCGCAAATTCGGCCTTTGTGACGGAGAAGCAATGGAGAAACACTATTCCACGCTCTCGCCTGATGCTACCTGGGAGGGCTGCTGTCGTTCATAAGGGGCGAGGTTGTCCACTCCGGTGCCATACACGTAGAGAATCGAGCAGAAATTGTTTCCTGGTTCGAGCTCGCCCGTCACCTACATGATATCTGCAAGCGAGTAATTCTACGAGAAATTGGCTACAGCGGCATATACTCAGCGTCGAACGTGCAGTTCCGCGGAACCTACGCGCTAGACCGAATCACCGCCTCAACCACCCCGGCGCAGTTGGGATACACCGTCGCGCCGACTGTGCCCTGAGGGGGGCTCGCCCGGGTTTGCCTTTCAGCCCGCTTGGGCCAGAAAGAAGACGGCTTCCCCACATTTCGCGGTTTTTCGAAAGGTGGGGTCGATGCTGCGAGCACTTATGGGATTGGGCTTGTCCTCGACTCACGCGGTTCAGTAGTTTTCCGAGGGAAATCAAAAGCGGCGCTGCAGGATGCATCGTGCCCACCCTTCGAAAAGCGCGAAGAGAGGGGCAGCCACTGCGCTAGTTCGGCTATAGCAGCACTTCACGAATTTGCTTGACGCTATGTCCCAAAAATGGGAAGATTTACGTATCGTCGCGAAATGCGCCGATAGAAGCCTCCACGGGAAGTGATCCCGGCGGGGGCTTTTGGTTTCTTGGAACAAATCTGGTGCCTGAGAGGAAATAAGCGGTATGAGCGAATACATTGGCGAGCTGATGGCGATGGCCGAGGCGCAGGAGTGGCGCGCGAGGGATGCGGCATGGTGGCGCGGGCTGACAATGAAACGCCGCGGCGAGATGGCCGAGGCAGCGTTCTTGCACAAAGCCTCAATGCTGGGCTTCGGCGTGTCGAAGCCGTGGGGAGACAGCGACCCCTACGACCTGATTGTGGACTCGGGTAGCGGCTTGTGGAGGGTGCAGGTCAAATCGGCCTATCGAGGGGATAAGGGCGGTGGATACATGATTAGCGGCCATGGCACGCGGCGCAAGAAAGGCTATACGCGGAAAGAAATCGACGTACTGGTCGCCTACGTCGTGCCGGAGGATTTGTGGTACGTCTTGCCAGTTAGGCTTTTTCTCAAGATCAAAAGCGTTAAATTGTATCCCAATCCCCGCAGGCCCTCGAAGCACAACTTGTACCGCGAGGACTGGCAGTCGCTGGCAGGGAAACCTTAGCGGATAAGCAATTCAGCAGCGGCAGTGAGGATCCCTTCAAGCCCCTCGGATTTTGGCAGACCGCCTTGGGCCAAATCTTTGCTGCCGCCGCCGCGTCCGCCGAGGGGAGTAAGAGTCTGCTTCAGAAGGGTTGCCATGTCGTAAGGCTGGCCAGACGACTGCGCGAAGACGAGCGCTGGCTGCGGCGATTCACTGGCAAGCAGCGCGATCACCGCTGAAGAGAGCCGCGTGAGTTTCTGGCCGAGAAGTTTAATAAAAGCCAGATCACGTTCGGGAAAACTTCGCACGATTATTTTGCGCCCATTGGCTTCAGCAGTTTCGGCTAGTAGAGTTGCGGCTTGCGCGCCGGCGAGGTCTTCGAGGAATTGCTCGCGTTGCTTGCGCAGAGACTTAATCTCGTCGAGCGACTTACGGGCGTGCTCAAGGACGTCGTAGATGTGAGAAGAAAAAAGCGCGGCGGTTTCGGTGAGCGTGGTGAAATCCTGGTGGGCGGTTTTGACGGCGCGCAATCCGGCGACGAACTCGACTCGATATCCCTGGCGAACCTTTTCACTCTTACGCAGAAGGATTCCGCCGATTTGTCCGGTGTGGTTCACGTGAGTTCCCCCGCAGGCGGAAAGATCGAAATCGTGAATGTCTATCAGGCGCAGCTCCTCCCGTTCCGCAGGCGGAAGCTTGCGCAAGCCGAGGGTGGCAGCTTCATCGCGAGTTACAAAACGGATATCGACCGGACGATTCTCCAGAACGATTTCGTTGGCCAGCCGCTCGGCGGATTCGGTTTGCTCTTGACTGAGTGACGCAGTATCGAGATCAATCGAGCAATAATCATCGGCCATGTGGAAGGAGACTGTTCGCATATTGGATAGCTGGACGAAAGCTGCAGACAGCACGTGCTGGGCTGAGTGCTGCTGCATGTGATCGCGGCGGCGGGCGGCGTCAATCTCGCCATAAACGCGGCCGCCGGTGCGAAGGTCTTTTACAGGGGCTTCGAGATAGTGGATGACGTGGCCGTCCTCGGAATCGGCGACTTCGGTGACGCGAATCTTGTCCGAATTTTCTGAAGTGAGCCAGCCCATGTCATGAATCTGGCCGCCGCTGGTTGGGTAGAAAGCGGTACGATCGAGAACCAGCGCCGGTCGCGGAGTTTCGAGCACCTGGCAGATCTCGGCGTCGAAGCCGTAGAGAAAAGAATCGCGGTAGTACAGGCGCTCCGTCATGCTTCCTCCAGCATAGGGATGGGCGCGAGGGTAATCAAGTCGTTCCCACCGACGACGGCTGCGCGTTTACTCTAAAGTATTCAATGATATCTTGAGGTGATCGCACGACCGCATACATCGACATGATAGATGTTCTCAGAAAGCTTTTTGAAGAACGGTTTCATGCTCCTCCCGCGAGAATAGAGCCCCTGCAGGGCGAATTGGGCGGGTCGGGGCGCAAGATCGTTCGACTGGCCAGCGACAAAGTCAGCGCGATTGGAATTCTGTATGGAGTGCGCGAGGAGAACGTCGCTTTCCTGGAATTTTCCAAACACTTTCGCGAGCATGGCTTACCTGTGCCAGAGATTTATGCCGAGGATTTGAATAACGGCGCCTATCTCGAAGAGGATTTTGGCGACACTACATTGTTCGATTTCCTCTCGAAGCATCGTGACGGAGAAAAGATTGCCCCTGCCGTCGTTGATGCGTATCGGAAAGTAGTCGCGCTATTGCCGCGATTTCAGGTTGAGGCTGGACGCGATCTCGACTATAGCGTGTGCTATCCACGAGGAAGTTTCGATCGGCAATCGATTGCTTGGGATTTGAATTATTTCAAGTATTACTTTCTCCGCCTGGCAGGGATTTCTTTCAGCGAGCAGGCACTGGAAGACGACTTCGACAGTTTGACAAGCTTTTTACTGAGCGCCGACCGGGATTACTTCATGTATCGCGATTTCCAGTCGCGGAATGTAATGCTGAGGACGGGGCAGCCATTTTTTCTGGATTATCAGGGCGGACGCAAAGGCGCACTGCAGTACGACGTTGCTTCCCTGCTCTACGATGCCAAGGCGGACTTGCCGCCGGAGTTGCGGCAACAATTGCTCGATCTTTATCTCGAGAAGCTGGGGGATTTTGCAAAGATCGATCGCGACGAATTTCTGCGCTACTTCTACGCTTACGTTTATGTGCGCATTCTGCAGGCGCTGGGAGCTTATGGCTTTCGCGGATTTTACGAGCGCAAGGCGCATTTTCTGCAGAGCGTTCCCTACGCATTGAAGAATTTGCGGTGGTTGCTGCATAACGTTAAGTTGCCCATCGCGCTGCCGGCTTTGATGGAAGCGTTCAACAGCATGCTGGCGTCCGAGAAACTGCAAGGACTGGCTTCCGACGCGGAGAATCTGAGGGTGCGGATTTTGAGCTTTTCTTTTCATCGGGGGATGCCGAAAGATGAGAGCGGAAATGGCGGCGGATTTGTGTTCGATGGGAGAAGCTTGCCGAACCCCGGGCGGGAAGAGCGATTTAAGGCGCTCACGGGAAAAGATCAACCGGTCATCGATTACTTGAATCAGCAGGAGAGCGTCCACCAGTTTCTGGCCAGCGTGATGTCACTGGTGGATGCAAGCGTGAACAATTATCAGCAGCGTCGCTTCAAGAACTTGATGGTATCGTTCGGGTGCACGGGCGGCCAGCATCGGTCGGTGTTTCTGGCGGAGCAGGTTGCAAAGCGGCTGCGCGGGCGAAACGGAGTGGATGTAGTGTTGCAGCATCGTGAGTTGGAGGCTGCGGCTGAGGTCTGACATCAAGAGGTCTGACATCAAAGTGAAGCGACAACACGCTTTATTCGCACTCGAGATCCCTCGCCCCTCTGGTGAAAACGCGGGGCTTCGGGATGACACCTTTCGGTTTGTTGCCGACGGTACTACTCTGAATCGCACAGGCTATCCCATGCCGGAGAGTACGCCGCGATGAGGGCGATGGTTCTTGCGGCGGGGCTGGGCACGCGATTGCGGCCGCTCACGGATGATCGTCCCAAGGCCCTGGTGGAAGTTGGAGGAATGACTCTGCTGGAAATTACGCTGGCGCGGTTGCGCACGTTTGGAGTTCGGGAAGTGATTGTGAATGTGCATCACTTTGGCGAAATGGTAGTCGACTATCTAAAAGCCAGAAATAATTTCGGGTTGCGCATTGAAGTTTCGCGCGAGGACGAATTGCTGGATACTGGCGGCGGCTTAAAAAAGGCGGCGTGGTTTTTTCTCGAAGATTCTGCGGAACACGACGAGCCGTTTATTCTGCATAATGTCGATGTCATCAGCACGATTGATCTGGGGCGCGTGGTCGAGTTTCATAACGAACATCAGGCTGTAGCTACGCTGGCGGTGCAGGAGCGGGAGACTTCGCGGTATTTGCTGTTCGAAGATCAGCTTCGGCTTTGCGGACGGCGCGCGAGACGCGACGGCGTCGCTGAACTGGTTCGGGATTCTCAGGGACATAAGGCGCTGGCCTTTTCGGGCGTGCATGTTATTTCGCCGCGTATTTTCTCAATGATGACGGAAGAGGGCGCGTTCTCGATTATGCAAACTTATTTGCGGCTGGCTGCACAGGGAGAAAATATTCTTGGCTTTCGCGCGGATGAATATTACTGGCGGGATTTGGGTCGGCCGGAGAACTTGGCGCAGGCGGAGCGCGATGTCCGCCAGCAGATTGTAGAACCCCGGGGCACTGCGCGGTGCCAATGACTATAATCCCGATCTTACGGCAGTTCATCATGAGACCCTGACGAGATTTTGGAAATATTCCAGGCGCGGGACTTCTCTTGAACGATTTTCACCACATCTGCCGCGAGTTGAGGGTCTAGGCTTTCCAGAGCATTCAACTCTTCACCTGCTCCTTGTAGATTCCCGAGTTCTGCGTAGGCCTGGACGAGCCATGCATGAATGTGTGGAACGTTAGGGCTGATTTTTATTGACTGGGTTAGCGCAATAACTGCTTCATCATATTTTTCCATTTCTGAGAACGCCCATGCTAACCCCTCAAGGGCAGGAAGAGAGTTGGCATTGATTCGGAGTGCGTGGTTGCACGCCTCAATCTGTTCCGTGTAACGCTTCAGCTCTTGGCATGCTCCAGCTACGGCCAAGTGGCTGACTTCGTCGTTTGGCCGCAAGTTCACAAGTCGCTGGTTCGCGGCAAGAGATTCTTGCCACCTGCCGTTTTCCCCGTAGAGCACGCCTAGTTGCAGAAATGGCTCCGGATTATGGGGCTCGATGCGGATAGCCTCCTTAAGTGCCGCCTCCGCTTCTGGAAGCCTGTCTTGGTCCTTGAGCGCTATTCCGATCGCGATATGCGCGTCGGCGCGGCCGGGGCGTAGCGCCAACACTCTTTGAAAGGTTTCTATGCTTTCATGAAATCGCTCCAAATTGTAAAGCGTTCGGCCGAGGTCATATTGAGCGCCGACGTTGTTTGGGTCGAGCGAGATTGCTCGCCGCAGGGCTTGCTCGGCCTCGCGATAGCGCTCCAACTTGAACAATGCTCTTCCCACACGAAATGCAAGCTCACTACTTGTCGGGTTGACCTGCTCGGCATCAGCGTAAACCTCAAGTGCCTTTTCGACCTGGTCGAGATGGCAGTAGCATTCAGCGAGAGCTTCGAGATATTGAGGATTGCGTTTGTATCTCGGGTGAATACGAAACGACCGGGTTATGGCATCAGCAGCTTCTTGGTACTTCCCTAGGTGCATCCATGAACGTCCCTTGTGGAGGTGGGCATAGGGGTTATCGGGAGCAATCTCGTGGGCATGATCGAATGCTAAGAGGGCCTTGTCATGTTGCTTCAATTCCTGGAAAGTCCATCCCAGCAGGCACTGCGCGACCAAGTGCCGGGGACAGAGCACCGTCGCCGTCTCGAACTGCTTCGCGGCGAAGCCATAGCACCTCAGCCTTCCGAAGAGTCGCCCGACAGCTACATACCATCGGGCCCGCACCCGATTCAACATGACACGAGCTTACCGCAAGGTTTGTTATTTGGGTCCAAGTATATCCCCAGGCGCGTCTCGCCGTGGGCCAACGGTGACGATGCAGTGTCAGACCTTCTCTTTAGTATGGCCCGATGATTCCGGCAATTGCGCGGGAAGCGGGCGAGGGCGCCCGCTCTACACTCGACGTATCCAGCACGTCCAGATATTTCAATCCCGAACCGGTGTTGAAGAGAACGACCGTATCTTTTGGCGTGAAGAAGCCGCTGGCTAATAATTTTTGATAGGCGACAAGAGATGCGGCGCCTTCGGGGGCGGCGAAGATGCCTTCAGCCTTGGCCCACTGGCGCACGGCTTCGAGAATTTCTGCGTCGGTGGCGGTCAGGGCTAGGCCCCCGCT
>JBAWBG010000461.1:0-2641 GCA_049589695.1 Candidatus Sulfotelmatobacter sp.
TACTCGGAGAGGTTGAACCGCAATCGACTCCTGAACAGCCTGCAATCCAAGCGCAGCAACGAGGGATTTCTGCAGAGGCCGCGCCAGAAAAGACAGCCGTTGGATGGGACGATCTGCTTAATCAGAATGGCCCGACAGAGGTAACCGAACAGCCTCAGCAGAAGCCATACGCGACGAGAATCTCAACCGCACGCCAGCCGGTTGCTCGGCAGGCACAGGAGGCAACACCTGGCGAGTACGGCGCAGAGTCTCTCGTGAAGACGCCAACCAGCGATATTCCCGCAAAATACAAACTCGTTGAGGCCTCAGACTTACAGCCCTCCCACAACGCCGAGACGTTTGCACCAAATCCGAACTATCCGCCCGGAGTGCAGGAGAGGGCGTATCAAACCAGCAAAGAAGCGCAGAACCGCGTTATTCAGCAAGCCCAAAACTACGACCCGCGTTACACAGTGAACACAAACCCAGATGCGGTCAACGGCCCACCCATCGTCACGCCAGACGGAACCGTACTGGGCGGCAACAGCCGAACGATGAGCACCCAGCGCCTCTATGCCCGAGGCCAGGGCGATGCTTACCGCGAATATCTCAGTGACAACGCGCAGCAATTCGGTATCGATCCGGAAGCCATCGACAAGATGCAGAATCCGGTGCTGGTGCGTGAGATCGCCGCGCCTGCCGATGTTGAATCCGCCCGCCGTCTTGGTTCAGAACTGAATAAAAACATGACTGGAGCTCTGGGAGTCAGCGAACGGGCCGTGAGCGCCGGCAAGTCGATTACTCCTCAAAGCCTCTCAGCAATTTCATCGATGCTCGATGACTTAGGGCCAGACTCCAGCATTCGCGATTTACTCCGCGAGCGTGGCCGGGACGTGATGTCCATACTGACCCGAGACGGCGCAGTCACTGAACGTGAAAGGCCTCAATTCATCGATACGGCATCTGGAGGACTCAGCGAGGAAGGAAAGCAATTCGTTGAGCGCGCACTGCTCGGGACCGTGGTCGACGATCCCACCTTGATGGAACGAGCACCCAAGTCGGTGCTCAATAAACTTGATGACTCTCTCGCGGATATTTCTTCGATTGCGCCGCGCACCGACGAATACAACCTGCTGCCCATGGTGCGGGAAGCTATTGCGGAGCACGCCGACATTGCCGCCCGTGGATCGAACGTAGAAACCCATCTCGCGCAACCGGCGATGTTCGGGCCTGAACGCAACGCCGCTGTGGATGCCATCATTCGCAAGTTGGCGGAAAAGCCTAAGGACGTGCGCGAGGCTTTTCGTAATTTTGCTCAGGATGCGAATGTAGCCAAGCAGGATCAGGGATTCCTGTCGATCATGGAACCCCCAACGGCAGTCGATGCCTTTAATCGTGCGTTCGGGGCGAAGCTTACCCCCGACGAATACGAACAAGGCGTTTTACAATCGTTAGAGCGCGAGGCGGCGAAAGGAACTGAATATGCAAAAGCCAAATCCAGAGCGACGACAGAAGCTCCTCAGCCTGATGCGAGTTTACGCCCAGAGCCGCCCCGACCAGCGGCCTCAGGCGCTTCGCCAAGAATTGAGCCGACAGACGCAGAGGTCGAAAAAGCCGACCGTTTCCTCTTCCCATCGGAGCATGGTGCAGTAAGGAGTGAAGGCAGCACACTCGCTGCCCATACCCCCTTTTCTCTCGCGAAGATTGCCCTTGACCGTCTGAATAAGTTTTACGACGAGAAAATCTCCGAACCCTTTATTCAGAATGTCATCAAGACAGGGCGCACGCATCCCGAAGTAGAACGCGCCGACCTTCAATTAGCGGAGAATCTGCGGGAACTCGACAACGCGCCGAAATATTTCCGTCAGAAGGCGCAGGCCATCATCCGCGATGTGACCAATGGTCTCAGTCGTGAGCAGGAACGCCTGTTTACCTTGATGGCCGATGCCGACAGCCGGGAAAATCTCCGCGTGAATCATCCTGCCGACTACGAAAAAGCCCAGAGAGATTCAGCGGTTCAGGTAGCGCTAGGGAAGTACCGACCTCAAGAAAAGATCCTTACCGAATCCCGCGAGGCACTGGGCGGCAGAACCTTGGACGACGATTATCTTCGTCGCGTGTACGACAAATACACCGCTGGAATGGGGCAACGCGAGAGTGCAGGCAAACCTGTAACTGGATTCGACCGCGTCATCAGACCACAGAAGGCTGACAAGTTGGGCCGCGAAGCGGAGGCTGAATACCACTATCAATATGGACTGCATGAGTTTGGGCCGGCATTCGGAACCAAGTATGTAGCAACGATGATTAAAGCGCTTCGCGATCGCACGGCGCGGGATTTCCTTTCCAAGGCCACCGCGCTTGAACCGGGCGACGCGATGCCCCGCCAGATTGAATACAACGGGAAGATGTACTACTCCCCTGACACTGCCAGCGATATGCGGGAAGCTGGCATGCGCAACGTCGAAACCTACAGCACGTATTCTCCAGACCGTTACCCGGCAAAACAAACGGAACAGCGAAATTTGCCATTCTCCGCGAGTCGCTACCTCGGGCCGCGAACCGTAATCGATGCACTCAACGGGCAAGACGCGCCCGGCGCAAGTGATCCCAGCGCGATTAAGCGTTTCTTCCAAGAGCAAACGGTTGGCCTCGGCTTCGG
>JBAWBG010000462.1:0-20009 GCA_049589695.1 Candidatus Sulfotelmatobacter sp.
TCTTCATTAGAACCGCTGCCAACATTCATGAACTTCAAAATAACACCACTGCTAACCGTTGCAACCAGGCGTTAACTCTCAAAACTCCTGAGTTCGGATTCAATGACTGCTATCGCCGCGCTCCCAGCAGCCGGGTTGTGAAACACCGAATCAGCTGATGCGCTCGACCAGCATCTTCCGCCGGCCTTATGGATTTCCTCGATAGTAAACATAAAACGAATGGGTTACGAACGCGATGAACTGGGCGGAGGCCCATCTCTCGCGCATTCTTGTGCGAGAAGTGTAGAGGGAACGAATAATCAAAGGCCGCCCCGCATCCACAGCACCATGTGACATCTAACCTTGCCCTACCCTTAAACTTGCGCAATCATAATCGAGGCGAACCGGCTGCAGAGCACCCGATCTGCGCGCCCTCTAAGCGCTTTGTTTCACGGATTTTGATAGGTAACTCTTTTGAGGAACGGATTTTATGGGGAATTTCCTGCTAACCTCGTGATTCCAGAAATAGCTGCGGATAGGGGGGAGGGGTACTGAGCGGGGCGCACAGACTGCATCCGAACGGGGCGCGGTTTGTCTTCGAACGCGAGTGAGATGAGCGTCTGCTCGGCGAGTCCGCGTCGCCTGGAATGTTATCCTAGTTGGGAGCATACCCAGCGAGGCTGTACCCTTTCATGTCCAATCCAACCGTTTCCAATCAAAACATTCAGGAATCCCAATCCACGCCCGAAAACAGCGAGTCATTCAGCGAACTCTTCTCGCAATATGAGAAGAGCCATGCGCGCAAGCGCAACGGCGCGGACGGTAGTAAACAACTCGAAGGCACAGTGGTGGCCGTCACCGTTGATTCCATCATCCTCGATATCGGATTCAAGAGTGAAGGCATCCTGCCGCTGGCGGATTTCCAGAATGCCGGTGAGACCGCAAAGCCTGCCGCGCATGGAGACAAACTGCTGGTTTCCGTGAAGGGCCGGAATCCCGAGGGCTACTACGAACTCACGCGCGCCAAAGTCGAGCGCCCGAAAGACTGGTCCGCATTGGAAAAAGCTTTTGCCGACAAGGCAACGATTGTCGGCACCGTCACTGGCGTGATCAAAGGCGGCCTCAGCGTGGATGTGGGAGTGCGCGCCTTCATGCCCGCCTCGCGCAGCGGAGCGCACGATGCCACCGAGATGGAGAAATTGGTCGACCAGGAAATCCTCTGCCGCATCATCAAGCTCGACGTTGCGGATGAAGACGTCGTCGTGGATCGCCGCGCTGTCGTCGAAGAGGAAGAGCGCTCGGCGAAGGATCGCCGCTATGCGGAGATGAAGGAAGGCGACACAGTGAGCGGCATCGTCCGCAGCCTTACAGACTACGGCGCTTTCGTCGATCTCGGTGGAGTCGACGCCCTGCTGCATGTAAGTGACATAGCCTGGAGCCGCATCAGTAAACCAGCAGATGTGCTTTCAGTGGGGCAGGCGATCGAGGCGAAAGTGCTGAAGATTTCTTCCGACTCAGGCAAGCGGCGGATTTCCGTAGGCATGAAGCAGTTGCTGCCGCATCCCTGGGACGCGGTCACCGGAAAATATAAAGTAGGCGAGCGAGTCCGCGGGACAGTGACACGCGTCGCCGAGTTCGGGGCCTTCGTCGAGCTGGAGCCGGGGATCGAGGGCTTGATTCACGTTTCAGAAATGTCGTGGGGAAAAAAGTTGAGAAGTGCCAGCACGCTAGTCAAACCGGGCGAAATCGTGGATGCGGTGATCCTGGGAATCAATGCCGCAGAACGGCGAATGTCATTGGGATTAAAACAAGCGCTTGGAGATCCCTGGGCCGATGCCGCTCAAACATTCGCCGCTGGTTCGGTAATCGAAGGCCCAGTCGTCAGCATCACCAAGTTCGGAGCCTTTGTGCAGCTCGCCGAAGGCGTCGAGGGCATGATTCACATCAGCGATATGAGCGCGGAGAAGCGCATTAATCATCCGCAAGAAGTTGTGAAGGTCGGCCAACTGGTAAAGGCCCAGGTGCTGGCGATCGATACAGAGAAACGCCAATTGCGGCTGGGTATGAAGCAGCTCGTGCCCAGCGGTCTGGATGAATACATCGCCGAGCATAAGCAGGGCGACGTGGTGACGGGCCGCATCACGGAGATCACAGGCGGCCATGCGAAAGTGGAACTCGGCGAGGGCATTCACTCCAGTTGCCAGATCGATGCGGCAAGCCTGGCCGATAAAGATCAGAGCGGAACGTCGCCATCTTCGAAACCTGATTTGTCTTCGCTAGGTTCGATGCTGCAGGCGCGGTGGAAGGGCGTAACTCCCGGCGGCAAGTCAAAATCCGAACCGCTCCACGCCGGACAGGTTCGCAACTTCACGATCACCAGGCTAGACCCTGGCGCCAAGAAAGTAGAACTAAAGTTGGCGTGATTTGCAGAAGTCTGCCGAACAACGCTTGCTCTAATCCATTTCTCGCATCTGGATCTCACCCGTTCTCATCCCAGCACCGGCCGCCGCAGATGACTCTTCCTTTTTCTTCTGCCAGTCGGCCTCGGCGAGCACTGTGATTATTTCCTGCTTCTTCTTTCTCAATGCGCTGTTGATTGCTGGTAGGTCTTTCTGCGTCAATTTCTGAAAGTCGTCGATCACATCCTGCAACTCGTGACCCAGCGACTCAGTTCGTGCTACCTGATAATCTGTCGGCTTGCCATCATATCCCGTCACCGCTCCGTAGAGCTGCCCCAGGTGTTCGCGGATACGCTCTTCGCCGGTAATCATTCCACCTTCCTTGGTGGCAACAATCTTCGAACGCAAAGTATCGCAATCTGCCGCCAGTTGTTGCAGTCGTTTGCGTAAAGGATCCTTTTCTCCCAACTTGGCAGAGCGCGCGTTGGCGGAGTCGCGCACACCTTCGATCGCCTCTACTCCGTACGTCATGTGCTCCAACTCTTTGTATACCTTCATCGAGAGATCGAATTGCGCCTTGCGCTCTTCCAGCGAATACTTCGCTCTCGGATCCATGACAACGTCGAGCGTCTCGGTATAAGTCTGATCGCCCTTGGTGAGCTTCACCGTGTATTTGCCCGGCAAAACCCGCGGCCCCTGCGCGGCTTCAAACAGTGCCGACGCAGCCGGAGCGACCGCCGGCGGTTTCACGCGCATGCCCCAGCCAGCCCGGTTTAATCCGCGATGCTTACCGCCCGCAACCGTATCTACAAGTTTGCCGTCCTGATCGAAAATCTCGATCTTCAAGTCGCCGAAAATGTGCCGCCCTTTTTGGTAATAGGTGATTTGGGCGTCTTCGGGCCGGTTTCTTCCCCGAAATGTTTCGTCTCCTTCGGGCCATCCACCCTGCACGTCGAAATGTTGAATGGAGGGCCGTCCCGGTAGCAGTGTCGCGGTCTTCGTCATCACTTCAGGCGTCAGTGCGCGCAGCGGAGAAATATCATCGACGATCCAGATTCCGCGACCGTGTGTCGCCAGCACCAGATCAGATTCGCGCGCTTGCACCACCAGATCGTCGACTGGAACATCAGGGAAGTCCGTACCTTTATACTGTGCCCAGCGCTGGCCGCCATCCACTGAAATCCAAAGCCCAAATTCAGTACCCAAGAAGAGAACGTTCGGACTCACAGTGTCTTCCTTGATCACATGAGCAAACCCACGCACTCCGCTGTCTTGGGCCGGAAGCGCTGTCCACGACTTTCCAAAGTCAGTGGTTTTGTAAACATACGGCTTCATGTCGCCGAAGGTGTGGCGATCGAACGTGGCATAGGCGGTGCCTTCGTCGAAGCGGCTGGCCTCGATGGTCGAGACCCATGAATTCTTGCCGAGCCCGCTGATGCTTCCCACCACATTTGTCCAGGTCTTCGCACCGTCGCGGGTAATCTGAACGTTGCCGTCGTCGGTGCCAACCCAGATAATTTGACCGTTCTTCGGCGACTCGGAGATCGAGTAAATCGTCGTGTGCATCTCGGCCGAAGAGTTGTCTACGGTCACGCCGCCGGACTCTTCCTGCTTCTGTTTCTCCGGATCGTTGGTCGTCAAGTCGGGAGAAATGCGCTCCCACGATTGACCATGGTCGCGCGAGCGGAACAGGAATTGGGCTCCGATGTAGATCGTTCCCTTTTCGTTTGGGCTCACGTGAATCGGAGTGTTCCAACTGAAGCGCAATTTCTTCTCGCCGTAATTCGGCCAGGGATGAAGATCGCGCGTCTCATGCGTGTAACGATTCACCCGCCCGATTTCGCCACCTTGCGCTTCCGCGTATAGGTAGTCGGGATCCGAAGGGTCTTCGAACATCCAGAACCCATCCCCGCCATACATGTTTTCCCACCGCGAATTGGTCACGCCACCCGGGTAGGACGAATCGCCGACCCACGAACTGTTGTCCTGCAAGCCACCATAAACGTGATACGGATCCGCATTGTCGACGCTCACGTGATAGAACTGCGAGACCGGCAGATTCAATTGGTGCTTCCAGCGATTGCCGCCGTCTTCGCTGCGCCACAACCCGCCGTCATCGCCGGCGATCACAATATTGGTGTTCTTCGGATCGATCCAGACGTCATGAAAGTCGCCGTGGTCCGAATTCGAAACCACGTTGAAGGTCTTGCCGCCATCATTGCTCAACAACAAAATGAGATCGGGTTTGAAAATCTTATTTTCGTCTTTGGGATCGACGATCAAATTGCCGAAATAAAACGGACGCCACACCATATAGTTGCTGGCATCCAGCTTGGTCCAGGTTCCTCCGCCGTCGTCCGAGCGGTAAAGCCCGCGTCCTTTTTCTGCTTCAATGTTGGCGTAGACAACCTTCGGCTTCGACTCAGCCACCTGCACCGCTACGCGCCCCCAAGGCTTAGCCGGTAGTCCCTTGGCGTTGCTGTCGCTTACTTCAGTCCAGTTCGCGCCACCGTCGGTCGATTTGAACAGACCGCTGCCCGGGCCGCCGGAGCGGAAAGTCCACCCTTGCCGGCGAAAATCCCACATCGCGGCATAGATAGTTTTCGGCTCCTGCTTGCTGCGGGCAATCATCGCGCAGCCGCTTGAGCCATTCGCGCCCGCCAACACTTTTTTCCACGTCTTGCCGCCATCATTTGTCTGGTAGACTCCACGCTCGTCGTTGTCATTCCACAGATGTCCGGTGGCGCATACCAGCACATCGTTGCCGTCGCTGGGATTTACCAGAATCTTCGCGATGTGCTCGCTGTCTTTCAAACCAACATTCGTCCAGTTCTCTCCGCTGTCTGTGGATTTGTAGATGCCATCGCCGACCGAGACGCTGTTTCGCAGCCAAGCCTCGCCCGTTCCAACCCAAACAGTTTTCGAATTGGAGGGATCAATCGCCACCGCGCCGATCGATTGCACATCTTCGCGATCGAACACCGGTTTATAGGTGGTGCCACCGTTCAGAGATTTCCAAACGCCGCCGCTCGCCGCCCCCACGAATACGGTGATGCGGCCATTCTCTTCCACTGCGTCTAGCGCGGCGATGCGTCCACTCATGGTGGCCGAGCCGATGTTGCGCGCGGGCAAGCCCGAAACGGTTGCCGAGTCGAAGCGATACGGCGCTTGTGCCCCGGCTGGCGTCGTAACCAACATCAACGCAGCGCTGGCCACGATAGTTAACAGTCTAATGAATCTGGACTTTTGAGCGAATGCTCTCATAGTTGTGAATCCTTCTTCCCCAACGCCTGTTTTTTCTTGCGAACTTTCATCTCGATCAGATCAACCATTGAGAGTTTTAATGAATCCCGACTATGCCGGATTTCTTCTCTTCAGTCTTCAAGGACGCTGGCAGCGCAAAATCCGCCGGATTGATCGCGACATTCGCTTCCATTTTCTGTACTGTGGTGGTCTGCGCGTCGGGGTTGTTCTTGGGGCCCTGAGAAAGCGAGAATGGATACATTACGCCCGCTACCGGCTTATAGGAACCAAGCCCCACCACACGATCCCGCACCGATCCGCGAATAAACTGCTGAATCTCCCTGCGGATCTCGATAAAAGTATCCGGATCGAGGTAGTCATAGATGATGTCGCCATTTTTCAAGGTCACCTTCAACCGGAGCGCATCGTCTCCGTCGACGATGTCGTGACCCAGATACTCGACGGTGCTGCCCTTCTCTTTGTAGTCAACGAGAGGCCCATCGAAATCGCCGTCGAGAAGAAGATCGCGCAGGTCATCTTCGCCCATCAACTCCGGATCCTTTTTCCCACCGAACGGCTGGATCTGCCAGCCAGTGGCTCCGTCGTACGCCTGCACCGCAGTCATTCCCTGCAGCATGAAGGTCTCCCGGATCAAGTCTGGTCGCTCGTTTTCTTGGGTAACGACCGCGGTAAACCCTCCGCCGCCTTCGAACTTGCCGACCATGCGCAGGGTCTTGATGGCTTTCATTTTTTCTACTCCGCCCCTGGCCTGAATGTTTTTGGCAATCAGTTCGTCCGCGGTTTGAGATAAGGAGAAAACGCAAAGGCAGCAGACAGTGATCACGACCGTTAGGACCTGACGCATCGAGCAGACTCCTGTTTGCAGGAACTTGAGAGCTAGGAAACGAGAACGAGTACTGTACTCGCTGTAGACGCGTTGTTCAAGTATTTGTGAGCGAGGAATCGCTCTAGACCAGGACTGCGCAACCGAGAGCAAAGGCCGCTCTTACGAGCGGCTTTGCACTGATCAGGAAATCACTTTGCAGGGGTAAACGAAAAGTTCAGTCCAGTAGTGAGGATGAGATCGTTCTTCTTGGTGCCGATCGGCGGGTTCGAGACGTAGATATCGCTGAATTGGTTCTGCCAGCCGAGCCACTTGCTGATCTTCGTTACGGTTCCCAAATCGAACTCTCCTTGATACTCGCCGGTATCGGACAGATTTGGATAGAAATTAAATTTTTGCGTCACGACTGTCGATTTGCCCGCCTTGACCACTAACTGGTCCCCCAAGGTGAACGCGAGAAATCGATTCGTCACTCCATACGAGGTGTACGCCGGAGGAACCGTAACCGGCGTGACCACTGCTCCGTTCGAATAAGTTTCGTGGGTATAGTTCAATCCGGCGAGGAGATCCAATATGATCTTGTCGGACTTGATGGCGTGTACTCCCAATCCACCGCCATACATGCCGCGCAGATCGAGGTCCTGCAATGCATTGCTCATGAAGTCTGCAGCCACGAAAGCGAATAAACGCGGATTAAGATTGTGATCATAGCGGATTCCTGCCGTGATTAGATTGGCTACGGTGCTGGGAGTGGCTAACTGATTATTGGTGTCAAGCGAGGTCAGGTAGATCGTGGTTGTATCGTTCTCGGTGGGATGAACTGCGTTGATCACCAGCGCCAGGTTCGTGGTTTCACTGTTGCCGCGCGCCAGCGAGAAACCAACGTTAACCCCGCCGTTCCAGCCATGCAGCAAGCCGGGATGCATCGACTTGTCGTAGGTTTCCTGCTCGGCGTCATTTCGCATCAGCACAACTTTTGTGGGAGGAACTTCCACTGTTTCACCGGCTTTGGTGGCGACTTCGATTTTTCCGTCGCTGGTGGTTACCGGCCCTACGATCGTTTTCTTGTCTGCCGTGGTAACGTGCAATTCCTTCTCTGTCGTCAGTTTCGCGATCGCATCGAACTGTACCGTTACGTCTCCCGCAAAGTCGGTGTGCAGCACAAGAGTTTTGCCGTCGGACTTCACTACTGTCCCGCTCAGGCGATCGCCATTCTTCAACATGATCTGATCGGCGAAAACTGCCGAGGCTAAACCAAGAAACAGAATAAGAGCTAGAAATTCGGCTTTACGCAACACAAGCAGCCTCCTGCTTTCAGAGTCAATTTTCACGGCGCAACGCAATATTACGATTGGGGACCCGCGACTGCATGGAACGGGACAGGAAACGACGACAAAGCGGCGACTAAATCAAAGAAGAGTACTGCCTGCGAAAGGAATTTTCATCAGGCCTTGGTATCTTTGTTTTCGATGGTCTTGTTCTGATCGGCTGGAGGCGGAGGCGTATCCTTCATCCCTTCTTTCAGAGCGCGAATCCCCTCGCCCAGCCCTTTGCCGAGTTCAGGCAACTTCTTAGGACCAAACACCAGCAGAGCAATCGCGAAAATGATAATCAGGTGCGTTGGTTGGAATAAACCTTCAAACATGGGAACCTCCAGAACCACTCTACTTACACTGCTACTTACCTATACGCTACCGGACGGCTACGGGGAAGTCAAACCGCGAGATGCGAAATTGGGCTACGCTTTGGCCCATCCCCCCGTAACTGCTTCTCCCGGTTTGGTCCGCGGATCGACCTCTCTGATTGAGGATCGCCGGGTGTGACCAAGCCTGTTACCTCCGTGACCTTACCTTCGGTTGAGTTGCCGGGCTAATGTGAGTGAGCGGTTCGAAATCAACGCTATAACCGGTGGCGCAAGAAACGCCGCCGTCACAAAACCCGCAAGCTAAACCGTTTCCGGAGATTCGAGTGAAGCGCAAGGGACTGTTAGTCGTTTTCGTTTTTCTTGGGGTAGCGCTGGCCGCTAGTGAAAGTCAGCCCGTCAACCCAGTTCAATTGATGGCTTGGCTTACAGCGGGAGTACCCAGTAGTCGACTGGTTCGCATCATTCAAGAACGCGGTATCCTCCCCGTTCCCGGCAAAGACCAGATTCATCAATTTGAGACGGCCGGGGCCGATTCGGACCTCGTTCGCGCCCTGGTCAGTTTGCATCCCGCAGCAGTCGACTCTCCAGAAACCGAATTGCCTGCGCCGCTGCTAAAGGCCGCGTCGGACGCCAAAGCCCAGCGCTTCCATGAAGCTGAACTCGATCTGCGGCCAGCCCTCATGTCTGACCCGCAGAATGCCGCCTTGCACTTCGCTCTGGGCAACATGCTTATGCGGCAAGAGTTGTGGGATGACGCGTTCGACGAAATTACTCTGGCCGCCCAACTGATGCCTGACCTGCCCGAGAATCACAGCAGCCTAGCGTACATTTTTTATCGACTCGACGATGGTCCGAACGCCATCGCGGAAGCCCGCACGGCTCTAAGCATGGATCCGCAGAATGCGGAAGCATACCAGTTCCTGGGCCTGGCACTTTATTCCAGCGGACAATATGCCGCGGCAGTGCACGCTTTCGACGAATCGCTTGCCCGCGATGCAGCGAATGCCGACACCTATTACGACTTGGGAATTACTCTGCACGCTGCCGGAAACCAATCCGCCGCCACAGCCGCCTATCGTCAGGCCATTCACCTGAACCCGGCTTTCTGGGAGGCTCATTCCAACCTGGGATTAATCTTCCACGAACAGAAAAAGCTCGAGGAAGCGATTGCCGAATACCGCGAAGCCAAGCGGCTTGCCCCGCAAGAAGCTTCCGTCCGCAATAATCTGGGCAACACTTATTGCGACAAAGGCGACTTTGACGCTGCTATTCGCGAACTCGGCGAACTTTACCGCCTGCATCCCGAGTGGGAACAGGGTCACGGTTGCATGGCCCGCGCCTACATGTCGATGAAGGAATACGGCAGCGCCATCCAGGAATGGCGGGCATCAGTTCTCCAAAATCCTACGAGTTCCTCCGAACACCGTATGCTGGGGGAAACCTTCGTGCTGAATGATCAACTCGAGGAAGGGGTGCGCGAGTTGCGTCTGGCCGTAACGCTCAATCCGGATTCTGACACGGCTCATCGGGGCTTGGGCACCGCGCTCTTCCGGCTCCAGAACCTGCCAGCGGCGGAAAAAGAGTTCCGCGAGGCACTTCGGCTGAATGCTTCCCCGGATAATCACTTCTCGCTGGCCGCCTGTCTTATGACCATGGACCGCTACGAAGAAGCTTTGGCTGAACTGGATGCCGCCGCGCGGCTCGATCCCGAGCGCACGCTCTATCGCGCCCGGCGCGAAGAACTTATGAAATTAATGAAGGAAACGAAGTCTCAATAGCGTTAGGACAGTGCGCCTTGTGTACTCTTGGCATTTTTAACTGAACGGAAGACTTCTTTAGACTGAGCTTGGGAGAATCATCATGGAATTAAGGCCATTGGTACAAGGCGCAGCCGCCAAACCGGCGAAGTCCATTCCTCAGCCGGCACACCTGAATTCCGCAACTCTCGATCGCGTTACGACCGCGGCCCCGGCTGAAGCTGTGCACCAGTTTTCCGGCTACGGGCTGCCCTGCATCAAATGCAAGCTTTACTATCCTGGGAACTTCGATACTTGTCCGAACTGCAATACCAGAGAGCGGGTTTCTCCCACCGTCGCTCCGCTTGTGGTAAAACCACAGGCCGAGGTTGAGCCTGTTCCGGATAGCGCCACTGTTGAGCAGGAGCGGGAAGCTTTCCTGAAGGAATTCAAGTCGCAATTGTTCGCCGCTCACGCGGAAGTGGCAAATTCGCCGGTCATCTGCACTTTAGGAGAAAATCACGTAAAAGGCGCGGAGGCCGCTTCGGTCTGCAAGCCCTGCTATGACCGTCTGCAGGAGCGTGTGGACGTTTGCGAAGCCGCGCTGCATATGGACGTGAAAGATGCGGCGCAAATTGTTTATGACGCGGTCTGGGCCGATCCTTCCGATCCCAGCAAAACCTATACCAACGCGGCGAGCGCCCTGCTCACCGAACTGCGTAAGCGCGCCGGAGTCTCCAGCATGATCGGCCCTTTCCAGCCCCTGGGTAATTAGAGCTACCGAATGGGTTTGAAAAGTCTGCCGCCAAGGGGTGCCTTCTCTTCCCCGCAAAGCTAAAAAGGACTTTCTCCCTCACCCAAAAACAACCGGACCGGGAAAAATTTCATCCAAGATTGCGCTGTCCCGGGAGCAGCGCGCCATGAAATCTCGGTGTTCATTTTGGTTGATGTCCTTATCTGCCTCCCTGGCCCTATTTGTGGGACAACGGCTAAATGCCGTAGGCGAAATCATCGCGCTGCAACTCGAGCGTTCCTATCCGGACGCAGCGGGCCACGTCGCGTCAACCGGAAGAACGCATTGGAAATCTCCACTGGCTTTTCTCAGGCCCGCCAACTGGCCATTCAGGCGAAGTAAATTGAGCGGCGAGCCCCTGCCCCCGGCGCAGACTACCACCCCCAGACTGCTTCGATAATTCCCAAATCGCTCCGAAAGCCCCCGTGAATGCGCAAAATAGTGCCATTTTAGCCCCTCGCCGTTATCACGCGTCCGCCCCTCCAGGCGCGAAACCAACCGCAGGGGGGGAAGGGTCATCCAAGCTTGCGTTTGTTTAGGAGCACGCCATGAAGTCTGGCTCTTTTTTGTGTTTGACCTTGTTGCTGGCCGGTTCGACGCTGCTGCTGAACGGCTGCGCAGGGTTAGGAACACCCGCGTCTCAGACCACGTACCAGTTGACGGTCACCGCTCCTAAAGCAGGCACAGGAACCATCACCAGCAGTCCTGCGGGAATCAGTTGCCCCACTACTTGCAGCGCAAGCTTTCCGCAGGGGACGATGGTGACGCTGACGGCGACTCCCGGAACTAGCTATTACTTTGCCGGCTGGGGCGGCAGTTGTTCGGGCACCACGTGCAGTTTCTCCATAAACGCCGCTACCAGCGTTTCCGCCACGTTCAAGCCGGGTGTCGGACTGACTGTAGCCTTGGCCGGAACCGGCACTGGTACCGTCACCAGCACTCCTGCTGGAATTAACTGTTCGTCCGCGACTCCCACTACCTGCAGCGCGGCCTTCGCGCCAAACTCTCAAGTTACTCTTAGCGAAACGCCGGCAACGGGCGGTACTTTTGCGGGCTGGTCCGGAGCGTGCACGGGTACTGCGAGTTGCAGTGTGACCCTGGCGGCAGCAACCAGCGTCACCGCTACTTTCAATCCTCCCAACGAAGCACTGACCGTGTCCATCGTCGGTAATGGAACCGTAACCAGCAATCCATCTGGAATCAATTGTTCGAATGCTTCGACGACCGGCTGCACTGCGAACTTCCCTCAGGGTACAGCAATCTCGCTGATGGAAACTCCCGCAACCAACTACACGTTCAGCGCCTGGGGTGGCGCGTGCCTCGGTTCAGTCACCTGCACGTTCACTCTGACTGCAACCAACTCGGTGACCGCAACGTTTACCGCAGCCACGGGCAGCCTGCAAAGCATCAATCACATTATTCTCTTTGCCCAGGAGAATCGTTCTCTCGATCACTACTTCGGTCAGATGCAGGCATATTGGGCTGCGAACGGCTATGGCACGAGCGGCCAAACCTTCGACGGCTTACCGCAGACCGGGACGCCGCTTTCGGTTGCCGGATGCGCCGCTGGAACCTGGGGAGATAGTTGCCACCCAGACTCAACCAATCCGATCAGTTCGTTCCACCTCCAGTCTGTTTGCATCGAGAATCAGAGTCCGTTTTGGAATGAAGCGCACAATCAGTGGGACTATGCCGATCCAGCCGGAACCAACCCGACCGACATCACGACTCCGCCGCTGAACGGGTTCGCCTTCACTGCCGCATATGACGCCGGCAGCAATGGCTTCATGGACCTCGAAGGCGTTCGCGCCATGGGCTACTACGACTACAACGATCTGAATTACTACTACTACCTGGCCTCGAACTTCGCCACATCAGATCGCTGGTTTTCCCCCATCATGTCTCGCACGCAGCTCAATCGCATGTACATGTTGGCTGCCACTTCGGGAGGTCTCGCCTATCCGATCGGTGGAGGTTGCCCCCCAACGCAGTGCCCAGGTTCGCAAAACAACGGCACACAACTCACATCGCACACAATCTTCTATGAGCTGCAAGCTGCGAACATTACCTGGAGGATTTATGTGGATCCCGCAGGTGCGAGCAATACCGCGGGTCAGAGTTGCTCGTCGATGACGGGCAGCGAACTGTCGGCTTGCCTGGTGGATAATTCCTACATCAACGAGTTTCAGTACGAAAATAAGATCCTCAATACGCCCACGCTGCTCGCGAACGTGCAGCCCATTTCGCAGTTTGCCATTGACGCAGCCAACAATGCCCTTCCGCAATTCGCCCTGATCGAACCGGCGTCGAGTGCAGGGCTCGATGAACATCCTTCCGACTCCGACGAGTACCCAGTTAACGTCCAGGATGGTCAGAAGTATGCGGCGACGATGGTGATCAATCCGCTGATGCAGAGCCCCAGTTGGTCGAGCTCCGCTCTTATCTTTACCTACGATGAGTGGGGCGGCCTTTACGATCACGTCCCGCCACAGCCAGCCACGCCTCCCGGGGACTTTGCATATCCAACCGATCTTAATCCCACGCTGCATGACATATGCACGGGTGCGGGAGAGCTTGGGAATGGAATGTGCAGTTTCTCCTGGACCGGCTATCGTGTTCCCGTCATCGTGATCTCGCCCTTCGCTAACAAGAACTACGTCTCGCACACCGTGCGCGATACCACTTCTGTGTTGAACCTGGTGGAAGAGCGTTTCGGTCTAACGCCACTGACGGCGCGTGACGGCGCTCAGCCCAAGATGGACGAGTTCTTCGACTTCACCACTCCCCCGTGGACGACTCCCCCTACGCCGCCCACCCCGAACCAGAGCGGGTCGTGCAATCAGACGCCGCCGGCAAGCTGGCACGAGCCCGCGCAACTGTCCGTCGCAGTTTCTGGCGGCGGTACTATCACCAGCAGTCCAACTGGAATTGATTGCACTTCTGACGAAGGACAATCCTGTGGAGCTACCTTCACCAGCGGCACGGTCGTCACTCTCACTGCAACTCCAAACAGCGGAGGCACATTTACCGGCTGGTCGAAAGGGGCCTGCAGCGGAAGCTCCCCCACCTGCACGATTACGGTGGACTCCGCTCAGTATGTTCAAGCGAACTTCCAGTGAGTCGCCTGGAGTATTAGCTTTTCATCCTGAGCGCCGTTTTTGCCGCGAAGGGGCCTATGCACTCGCCAGCGTCTCGCCGCCGGCTGGGTGCGTAGGTCCTTCGCTCGATATAACGGCACTTAGCTTGACAGTCAAAGTGGGATAATGACTTCGTGAAGATTTCGCGCGCGCTTGGACTTTGTCTTTTCCTATTTTCCGTCTCCAGCTGTTTAGCGGTAACGCGGCGTTACTACATTGCCGCCGAAGATGTGACCTGGGACTACGCTCCCAGCCGCATGAACCTTCTCACCGCCTTGCCCATCCGCCAGCCCTGGGCCAACCGTCTGCAGTGGCCGAAGACCCGCTTCATCGAATACACCGATGCCACGTTCACCAAGAAAAAGCCGCAGCCCGACTGGCTGGGTATTCTCGGTCCGGTCATTCGCGCGGAGGTGGGCGATGAAGTCGATGTCGAATTCTTGAACCGCGGCCACCTGCCGCATAACCTGCATCCTCATGGCCTGCGCTACGACAAGAATAGTGAAGGTTCGTTTTATCTTCCTTTCGGAAAAGGAGATCGAATCGCGCCCGGAAGAAGATTTATTTACCGCTGGTTCGCCACCGCGGCCAGTGGCCCTGGTCCGGGACAGCCCAGTTCCATCGTGTGGTGGTATCACGCTCATGTCGATCCTGGCACAGAGGTCAATGCCGGCCTGCTAGGTCCGATCATTGTTACCGCCAAAGGCAAAGCCAAACCCGACGGATCTCCTAAAGATGTTGACCAGGAATTTGTTACTTCATTCATGATCTTCGATGAGATGGCAGGCAAACCCGCCGGCCTGTTTTACTCCATCAATGGATTCATCTTCGGAAATCTTCCCGGATTGGTCATGAAGAAGGGCGACCGTGTGCGCTGGCATTTGCTCGGGATGGGAAACGAGATCGACTTGCACACTCCACACTGGCACGGCGAAACCGTCACCTACGAAGGCAGAAATACCGACGTGATCGAACTCCTTCCCGGCAGCATGAAGACAGTCGATATGCTCGCCGACAATCCCGGTACCTGGCTGTTTCATTGCCACGTGGAAGATCACATGGAAGCTGGCATGATGGCCGTCTACACAATCTATTCTCCACCCAGGCACGCCTGTCCTATTGGCTTTGTAGGCAGCGGAGATTTTTGGAAGCATCCTGAAACTTTTTCCCTGAACGTCAAGAACACAAGCAGCAAAGCAATTACCGCCGTAAACCTCATGTCCGAAATATTTTTGGCTCCCAACGATCTGCGGCGGCCCTACAATCTCACATGGAATTCAACTAAGACCATCCCGCCCGGCCAGGAGGAAACTATGGAACGCCCTGGCCTGGGATCCGAGGGTTCTCAAACAGTCCTGGGATGGGTCTTCTTCCCAAGTTCAATCAAATACGAAGACGGTACGTTGTGGCATCCGGAAAGCGAAGGCGAGTGCTTCACCGTGATATGGCGTGATCCACAGCATCCGGATATGCCCGCCCTGCCGCCACGGCAGCTAGAAATGAATCCGGACTAGAAATGTTTGCAAAAATCCAACGTGTTGCGTTTCAAACCTTCTTTCATGAGTAAGCTCTGCAAGCGTGAGCCACATCATCCCTTTCTGTACTTATGAAGCGGCTTTTTTGTTCCCTCGAATGAACGACAGCCCCCGTTTCAGTTCGGCGGATAGATCTGTGTTTTCCCTAGCCACATGGACCGGCTTGCCCGATTCCTTTCCCATCCATGCGTCTAATTCTGCGGGTATAGCCGTTACGTACCGGCCCTCGCGGCGGACCGGCATTCCCTCTGTTCCCCATCGCTGGACGACCGCAACAGGCTCCCCCAGAAAAACGGCAATCTGCTGCCAGCCTCTAAGCGCGGCGCCATTTCTGGGTCGATTCGTTTCTTTTCGAGATTTGGATGGTTTCGCCATTGCGTCACTTCACGTGATCACGATAATCGTCGCGCGATCTTTGGATGATGAGCCGACCTGCAAAGTTCGCTTAAAAAGTTCGCTTAAAAAGCTCGCTTCGAAAGCGAGAACAATAAACTTAGCCAAATAGTAAACCTGCAAGGTGAGCGCGGCATCCACCAAGGGTTATTAAGGAGACTGAATGGCCGGAAAGAATGGGACGAGGAATGGACTGGCAAACCCTTCCAGACTTAAGCCTTTCGATGCTGACGACAAGCATATGTTGCGGGTCGTCATCGAGACTCCAAAAGGCAGCCGGAACAAGTTTGCCTTCAACCACGAAGAGCACATCTTCGAACTGAAGAAGGTTCTGCCCGCGGGAATGGCATTCCCTTATGATTTCGGATTTGTTCCCTCTACGAAAGCCGACGATGGCGACCCAGTCGATGTACTCGTGTTGATGGACGAGCCCGCATTTCCGGGTTGTGCGCTTACTTGTCGAGCCCTAGGCGTGATTGAAGGCGAGGAGGTTGGGAAGAAAGGTAAAGTTCGAAACGATCGAATTGTGGCGGTGGAACAAGACGCTCACAGCTGGGCCGATATAAAGACCCTCGACGATTTGGGCAAGCAGTTCCTCGCGGAACTCGAAGAGTTTTTTGTTGAGTACCATCGGCTTTCCGACAGGAAGTATCGGGTGCTCGACGTGAAAGGGCCGGGCCAGGCAAGGAAACTAGTAAAGGCTTCGATGAAGTGAAATGCCGATAGACCGTTAACTTTTTTCGTATGCGTAAATCCGAAAACGATCAGCACGGGCCAACAGGGACCGAGTCCAATCCGCTCCGCTGAACACATTCTCGCTGCCAGCCCCTGCTGTCGCTCGTGTTAAGCCAGTTTCCGAGTCTTGCCGGCGTCGCTTCTGCGTTTTTCCTGCCCAGCGGCTTTCCCTCGCCCTGTATGTGAGCTTCCATTGCCGCTCTCGGCCGATTCCAAATTCTCCACTCCCTGTTCCAGTTCAGGCAATTGCACAATTTCCCAATCTCCACCTTCATTCCATGGACCGCGGCCATCGGTTTCGCCCTCGTCTCCCGTTCCAGTTGAGTCATTGAAGTACTGATTCACGAGCACCGGCGTTGGCTGGATCTTGCCGATGGAGAACGGATCCTTGCCCAGACTCTCCAGCGCCAAGGTGAAGGCTTTCATGTGAGTGATCTCGCGCGTCATGAGAAATTGCAGGGCGTCCTTCGATCCCGGGTCGTCACAGAAGTCGATCAGCCGTTCGTAAACGATCTTGGCTCGCGCCTCGGCCGCAATATTGCTGCGAAGATCCACATCCAGTTCGCCGGTGATTTTCAAGTAATCCGCGGTCCACGCGTCGCCCATGGAATTAACCAGGCCCACCCCGCCTCCGCCCGCGATCGCAATCAGCGGGTCGTCCGCGGCCGCATCCACTTGCTTCTTCATGGGTTTCAAGTGCATGCGAGCCAGTGTGCCTACGACTTCCAGATGACTGAGTTCTTCCGTTCCAATATCCATCAGCAAATCTTTGCGTTCAGGATCCTCACAGTTCAGCCCCTGAATGGAATATTGCATGGCAGCGGCCAGTTCTCCATTCGCTCCGCCAAACTGTTCCAACAACATATTCCCGAATCTCGGATCGGGTTCGCCAACGTTAACGGTGTACATGAGCTTTTTTATGTGGTGATACATGGATTCTCCTTAAAATGATTCTTTGCCGCGAATGGGCAGCTGCTTCCGCTTGAGTCGTTATCTAAGAAATATGCTTGCGTGGGGACGGGAGCAATCGAAGGACTGCCGTAGACCTCCGAGAATAATCCCGTAACGAGTCGTCAAGCAGAGTGCACCAGCACTAATCGGCAACTGAAATATTAGGGAGAAATCCAGGAAGGATTTGAGTTGCAAGTTGTGGCCGGAGGCCGCTCTTCATTCGACTTCGCCGCATTCACGCCTTTACACTGTTCCGAACGTCAGCCAAAAAACAGCCCTCGAAGGTTCCATGTCACTTATCGAAGCACTCCTTCTTTTGTTGGTGTTATCCCGAGTTCTCGGAGAGATCGTTGCGCGCTTTGGATGCACAGGCCGACGAAGAGAGTCCGCGTTTGGCCAAGAACGCGCTTTTGGAGGTACTATCTGGCTGGCTCGTTAAACCCACCCTAGGTCTGGACACAAATAATTTCAAGGCGAAATCACGAGATAACGTGGCAAAGGATCATGAAAACATTCTGCGATTTGATTAGGGCGTTTCTTATAGTCTTTGTGTCGAGTTCGCTGCTAACCGGCCAGCAAGTCGCTACCGGCGCCCCAACCGAGGCTGCTGTTCCGCGACTAGTGAACTTTTCCGGCAGAGCCCTTGATGCGGAGGGCAAGCCGCTACTTGGCCCCGTTAGCGTCACATTTGCTATTTATCGCGAGTATTCCGACGGTGGACCGCTTTGGATGGAGACGCAGAACATTTATCCTGACTCTACAGGGAACTACAACGCTCAACTGGGGGTCTCCAAAGCGAATGGCCTGCCGTTGGAGATCTTCGGTTCGGGCGAAGCGAGGTGGTTAGGAGTGCGATTTGACGGCGGAGAGGAACAGCCACGGGTAGTGATTTTGAGTGTGCCTTATGCTCTCAAGGCTGAAGACGCTGCGACATTGGGCGGACTTCCACCGTCGGCTTTCGTTCTCGCAGATCACCCACTTTCGGGGAACGCGAACCCATCAAACTTCAGCAGGGGGTTGGCGCAGCTAAACAGCCTACCGACCTCTGGGCAGACGCTTCCCAACGTTGGTGGCGTTACGAGCGTGGGCCTGAGTGCTCCCAGCTCCGACTTCGTGGTAACCGGTTCTCCAGTGACTACAACGGGCACGCTCGGACTGAATTGGAAGGTTGCGCCTACAAACGCCAACACGGCTAACTCTATTGTGAAACGTGACAGCCACGGGAATTTCGCAGTCGGCTCGATTACAGCGGGGCAGTTGGGAGCAGCCAACTCGGGAACCTTCACCAACAAGCAGATGAATTTGTATGTGACATCCCAGATTGGATCTATCTCGCCATCCACCCTTTTTTACAAGGCCCAGGGGAACAACTATGCCACTGAAGGATTCACTGGAGCAGTCGGTCTTCCGTCGAGCGCGACAGTTCACCAAGGCTCTGGCGTGGCCGGATATGCGACCTCGCTCTGCAATTCTATGCGACGTAGCTTCTGCAACGGTGTGGGGCTGTACGGGCAAGGCGAGGCATTGACCAGTGGGGCGTCGGCTTGGGGCAGCAACGTGATTTGTCTCGATGCGTCTGGATTGATCAGCACCAATTGCACTGGGCAGGAAGTAGATGTGAACATTTACGGCAACGAGGCTAATGGCTGGGTGATGGGAATCATTTCGAGCATCTATGGCTCGGGAACCATGCCCACATGTGGCGGATGTTCGTTCGGAATGGCAATTGTTAGCGCGAGCCCCTCAACAATTCAATGGCCGCATGGATATTACGTGGCTCCCGGGGCGGTGTCAGGTACTGGCGCGGCTTTCTGGGCCGACAAAAGCTGCCTCACCGGTTCTTGCAAGTCTTATCCTATCTTTCTTACTGGTTTTGACGGGATAAACTCCCATTATGCGGGCTTTGTTGCCGACTCCGCTGGAAACATCAATTTGGAGCCTAATGTCGATGGCAGCGGTGGTAGAGTTACGGGTCCGAATATTCCTATCGTCGCAACCCTGACCACGACAGCCGCGACTACAGATAGTGTCACGGTCACCGGCATGACCTCCAGTGGACACTGCGCCTTACAGCCGACAAATTCCACGGCGGCGGCGGGCATCGCTTCTGTCTACATCTCCGTTAAAACCACGAACCAAATCACGGTTGCCCACACCGCAACGGCGGGCTGGACCTTCGACATACTGTGCACCTCGAACTGAAGCTAGCGCGTTGGCGTGCTGTTCCCGATCTTAAGAATCGCAGCCGCCGCTGCCCGGGCATGGGTTTCCGCACCCCGCGTCTCCCTTTCCGAGTAAGACGCTCCGTTGTCTTGATGCTTCCATGTCCAAGCCGCTTAGGCACTTCCTCAAGTGACGTTTTCTCTAGCAGACTCGCTGCGAAGGTGTCGCGAGGCGGCTCACGGTCAGTTCATTTGAGTCAAGGCAGAACGGAGAAAATTTCTTTAGCCCGTTGCACTCTCCGCTGTTTATACGGGTTGAGAAGAAGGATTAATTTTGGAGGCGCGGGTCGGAATCGAACCGACGCATAAAGGTTTTGCAGACCTCTCCCTTACCACTTGGGTACCGCGCCCCTGCTGAATACGTTAGCGTTCCGGCTGAAAAAAGTCCATCCGCGGG
>JBAWBG010000463.1:0-15287 GCA_049589695.1 Candidatus Sulfotelmatobacter sp.
GGGCAAAGAGAGGCGAGGCAGAGGATGAGAAACCGGAAGAACCTGGGATGCATGATCAAGGGAACCAAGGAGCGGGGAGCCTGGGCTGAGTTGTACTTTATGGTGTTGGCGATGAGTCAGGGGCTGAACGTGTCGAGTCCATATGGCGGGCTGGGGCCGTACGACGTGGGCGTGGAGAATGGGACTGGACCAATCCTGCGGGTGCAGGTGAAGTGCACGCTTTATCAGTGTTCCACGGGCAGTTATTGCATGAGCATTAACGTTAAGGATGGTTCGACGGGACGACGGCGCGGGTATGCGCCGGGAACGGTGGACTTTTTCGCGATTTACATTATTCCCAGGGATGATTGGTACATCCTTCCGTATGCGGTGGTGGGCGATCGGGATGCGAATGTGTATTTCAAGCCGGGATTCAAGAAACAAAAATACGGTGAATATCGGGAGGCTTGGGATTTGCTGCTGGAGGCGGCTAAGAGCAAAAACAAGAAAGAGCTGGCGATTCGCGCGTGTTCCGATAGCGGGGATGGAGCGGAGGCTTGCGAAGATGGGGAACAACGGAGTGGCGTAGCTGAAAGGGGAACATCCAGAATTCGAAGGATGTTCCGGCCGTTGTTCCGACCGTTGCTCGAGGAGTGAGCCGAAAATCCCACCCTTCGACGAGGTCAGGGCAGGGTCTCTCGCAAAGGACGCGAGAAATCGGGCACTCCGGGCTCCGAAATCCCTCAGCGGCTAAAGCCGGAGAATTTAATTGCTCTATCGCAGCGCCGAAAGCGCTGCCACCCAAAAGCTCTCTTCGTCAGAAATAGGAAATGGAAACTGAGAATTGGGAGCTGGTTATTGCTGAGGTGCGAAGTAGCCTTTGCGGGCGCGGACTTGCAGGTCTTTTTTCAGGGCGGAGATTTCGATGGAGCGGTAGCGGCCATCGGCGTCGAAATCGGCGGGACGGTAGCTGACGACGTATTGGCTGCGGAGTTCGTCTTCGATGGCGGCGAAGGAGTGCGTGATGTCCTTCATCTTGAAAGGAAAGAAGGCGCGGCCTCCGGTGGCTTCGGCGAGTTGTTCGAGAACTTTATCGCCGCGGAGAATCAGGCCACTGTCGTCGGTGGAGATGGCGTAGATAATGACTTCGGCGCGCTGCGCCATTTCGATGGCTTGCGCGCGGGAGTATTCGCTTTGATTATCTTCTCCGTCGCTGACGACGACGATCGCTTTGCGCGTGGGATGGTCGGGACGGTCTTTCAGAAATTTATCTTTGCAGGCGCGATAGATGGCGTCGTAGAGCGCAGTGCCTCCGCCATCCTGCAGGCGGTGAACGCCATCGGAGAGCAGTTGTACATTGTCGGTGAAATCCTGCGTGAGTTGACTTTGTTTGTTGAAGCCGACGATGAAGGCTTTGTCGAATCCGGCGCGAATGGAATGCTGCAGGAAGCTGATGGACGCATTCTGTTCGAAATCAAAACGGCTGTGGACCGATCCGCTGACGTCGATGAGCAAGCCGAGGTGAAGAGGAAGATCAGTTTCGCGGCGAAAGTTAACGATGGATTGGGGCGGCTTGTGATCGTCGAGGATGGAGAAGTCGCTTTGATTCAGGTCACGGACAAATTTGCCATGCTTGTCAGTGGCAATGAAAAGTACGTTGACCTCGTCGACGCGCTTGTGAATGGTGAGCATCGCGCCAGACTGAGCATCGTCCGAGCTCGAGGCTGGGGTGTAAGCCCCGGCATCGGCGGCGTTGGTGGCATAGCTGCTGGCGTAGGGAGCGGACTGGGCGAGGGCCGGGAAGGCAATGGTCAACGCGCCTGCCAGCGCCACAATCAGGCTGGCACTGCGTGTGTACTTCATGCCTGAAAAGTCCAAAATTTTCACTCCCCGGACGGCCAAAATGTACTTCCTATTCATTAGATGCACTTCAGGTGCCGAACGAAGGCGGCGGCAAGCCACACTATCCATTGACTGTAGAGGCGGGTGGCGAGGGGTGCCAAGTTACAAAAGGAGCACTCGTTTGGTCATGACCTTAAATCGCTCGGGGTGCGGATAGAATGCTACAGGAGAATGAGTCCGGGAATGGAAAACAAAATTTGGGCAGAGAGGAATTGAAACGGATGAAGCGGAATAAGAGTGCGTTAT
This sequence comes from Candidatus Sulfotelmatobacter sp., assembly GCA_049589695.1. Taxonomy (GTDB): domain Bacteria; phylum Acidobacteriota; class Terriglobia; order Terriglobales; family Acidobacteriaceae; genus Sulfotelmatobacter. The sequence goes on from JBAWBG010000463.1 coordinate 2,128, forward strand.
TGGTGGCTGTATGTCTGCTGGCATCGATGGCATTCGGCAACGATGAGAGGGAAGCGGACCGGGTGAAAGATGCGGGCGATGTGATGAAAGAAATTTTGAATATTCCCGACGATATTCCGCAGGACTTGCTGGATAAGGCGGAGTGCCTGGTGATCCTACCGTCGGTGAAGAAGGGCGCGTTTGGCGTGGGCGGGAGTTATGGTCGCGGAGTGATGGTGTGCCGCAGCGGGCAGCATTACACCGGGCAATGGGGACCGCCGGCGCTGTATGCACTGGAGGGCGTGAGCATCGGGTTTCAATTGGGCGGGCAGGCGACGGATTTTGTTTTGCTGGTGATGAATCCCAAGGGGGCGCGATCGCTGCTGTCGAGCAAAGTGAAACTGGGCGCGGACGCGTCGGCGGCGGCAGGTCCGAAGGGACGCACCGCAGAGGGTGCGACCGATATTGTGATGAACGCGGAGATTCTTTCCTACTCGCGCAACAAGGGATTATTTGCGGGAATCTCGCTGGAGGGATCAACGCTGCGGTCCGACGGCAACGCAAATGAGAAACTTTATGGGCGAAAATTGAGCGCGAAAGAGATTGTTGTGGAGCGAAAGGTGGGAGTTCCGAGCTCGGCCCGGCAACTGGTTGCCTTGCTGGATGCGAAGTCGCCGAAGAATCGATCGGATCCGAAGTCGCTGGAATAGCGCGGCGAGTGCATCCTGTGACTTATGAAAAGATCGGACGCAGAAAAAAAGCAACTGGTTCGTTGTGCGTGGGCGCAAGGCGAATTGATGACGCGCTATCACGATGAAGAATGGGGTGTGCCAGTTCACGATGATCGAAGGCTCTTTGAGTTCCTGATTCTGGAAGGCGCGCAGGCCGGGCTGAGCTGGGAGACGATTCTCAACAAGCGGGAAAACTATCGCGTTGCATTCGATAATTTCGAAGCGCAGCGGATTGCGTTTTACGACCGCAGAAAAATCGCGCAACTGTTAAAAAATCCCGGCATCGTGCGCAACCGCTTGAAGATCGCGTCGGCGGTGCGCAATGCCCAGGCGATGCTACGAGTGCAGGAAGAATTCGGCAGCTTCGATAGTTATATCTGGCAGTTTGTAGAGGGGAGGCCACGAGTGAATTCGTGGAAGGTGCGGCAGCGAATTCCGGCCAGCACTCCGCAATCCGACGCCATGAGCAAAGACCTGAAGAAGCGAGGCTTCAACTTTGTGGGATCAACTATCTGCTATGCGTTTATGCAGGCCGTCGGCATGGTGAATGACCACGTGGTGCAATGTTTCCGTTACAAGGCAGGGTAGCGTTCGGCTTCGAGACTGGATCAAATCTATTCAGGCTTGCGCGCAGAGGGAGCGGGGTTCGGCGGCTCGTGAGTGTGGGAAATGTTTTGTGCTTTCTTGTCGTTCAGGTCGAGTCCAAATCTGGGATGATCGTAATCTCCGCCGATCAGTATGGGAACGACTTCGCCTTTGGGCTTCTTCTTAAAGAATGGATTCATCACTTTCAGCAGGAATGCTTTGGCCCCGGTCGTAGTGTTCGAGATCTGGGAATCCACTCGCATTTGGCCGCGCAAATCGATTTTGTAATTGATCAGGTTGTAAGTTCCGTGGACGCGGGCGTGGGCGCCGGGAACGCGAAATGACAGGTCGGCGAAGTTCGCAGTGCCGTTGCTCACATTCACCTGGCCTTGCAGATCGGTCATTACAGTTTCAGGATCCGGTTGATCTTTATCATGATTATCGTGATCATGATCATCGTGCTTCCCGTCTTTAGTAATTTTGTCTCCAGTAATTTTGTCTCCGGTTTTGTCGTCTTTCTGAATCTCATTACTGATGTTTTTCTCGCCTCGAGCGCCAGCGCTGAGTTCGTCGACGCCTTTCTGAGTAGAAGAGTCGGCAAACGATCCGGCGCCGATTCCAAAATTGCCCCGCAACTTGATTTTCTTCAGGAACTTCTGCTCGCCGGGGGGAAGTTCGACGTGCGCCTGAAAGGCGACATCCCCTGACATGGGGGCACGCTTTGCCTGCACAAATAAAAGAAGAAGATCTTCGATGCGGGCTCTTCTGGTTTGCAGATCGATGAGCGCGGTCTTCCCTTTGCCATTGGCTGAAGTTGCAACGCTGCCCCGGGCTTCGACATGAGTTTTCCAGAAATCGCCATCGACCTGCTTGAGATAGGTGTTGCCATGCGTGGCGTCGACATAGGCGCTGAATTTCGTGGTCAGATGCACCGGGTGCCCGCCCGATGTGACCTCGAAGTCGGGAGTGTCAGTGTGGCCCGAGATATCGATGTGTGCCAGTTTGCCTTCGAATTCGCCAGTGGCAGAAAGCTTGCCGGTAATGCCTTGGTATACGCTGAGATCAGCGTCCACGAATCTATATTTTCCAGAAATCGGAGTTTCGCTCGCATCCGTAAGGTTCCATACGCCAAATGTTCCTTCAGCGGTGACCTCGCCGGGCGGTTCGGGATTGTGGACTTTCACGCGATAAGTCAAAGGCGATCCCCATCCCACATTTCGCAGGACCGCCTCCTGAACATCGAAGCGCAAAGGTTTGTTGGCGGGATCTTTGGAAGCGAACTCGATGACGGAGCCGTTGGCGACAATCTCTGCGATTGTGATTTTTGACTGTGTGGTATGCAAAGCCTTGCCGGTCCCGAATGGAGGAACGGTGACTACCATGCCTTCCGCGGTAATGCGGCTGACTCGCTGCGCGAGGAGGCCCAGAAAGCTGCCTTGAATCGTGAGCTTGTTGATGGTGATGAGAGGCGTGGCTGCGGACGGGTTATGGCGGAAGACTAATCCTTCGAGAATGCAGCCGGGCGAAGGAAAAAACGTTTGATGAAATGTCCGGACTTGTAACTGACTGTCGCTGGCTTCACGCAAGTCCTGCAACACTTCAGACTGCGAATAGGGCCAGTTACGGCGCAATTCTACAGCGCCGGCGCTTAGCACGCAGGCCACGAGCACGATGGAGAGGGTGATTTTTTTGTAATTTTTCTGCCATTGTTGACGCGGCCGGCGGACCGTGCTGGCTGACGGAGCGGTAGCGGGAACCATGGGGTTTTGAGGCTGAGCGAAGTATGGAGGTTGCTGTCGAAAAACGGCAACCTCGGTGCATAACGGGGCCGGATCGCGGTCGTGTAGCCAGCGCGCCATGTTGCAAAGGCTCAGACCGTCGATTAAGCTAGTGTTCTCTTCAGGAAAATGCCCTCAGCCGGGATGGCGGAACTGGCAGACGCAGCGGACTCAAAATCCGCCGACCTTCGGGTCTTGGGGGTTCGACTCCCCCTCCCGGCACCAACCCAAAAAGCCCACAGAATAAGCGGCTAGCCGGTGCCATCTCCCCGCATGAGATGCACCTCTGGAGCAGACGCAGCGGATTTCGCGCCATATATGGTCACGAAATGAAAATCTATCACATTGAAATCCGTGGGTTTATGGACACGTACTAACTCGGCGAGGCTTACACATCAGTTACACATTTCGATGAGAACGGGAGCCGCTGGTAGCGATATCCCCGAGGTTTGAGCTGCTGATTCACGTAGGTGCCTTTGGAGTCGGCGGCGAGGAATGCGGTGTATTCCTCGGCGGGCACGTCAAAGTATTGATAGACGTCGCCCGATTGGCGAAACTCCAGTTCCAGCACGCGTTCCTGGGCAGCGTAGCCGATGCTGGCGATACTGCTGGACTCTACCGGAACTCTCTGCATTCTCGAATGGAGCGCTTTCCGGGCGCTCTCTCTCCTTGGATGCGAAATCTCCGCTCCAAGTGGATTCCTATCTGACATGTCCACTTCTGCAGAATGACTTCCTGCTGTCTAATTGTCTAGATGGTCACAACCGGACGCTTACACACTTTCATCCACTGCGCCCCGAAGACCGCGAGAATTCGAGTCACGCCCACAAGCAAGATATTGGCGCAGCAACAAGACGGTCGCCGAAGGGGACCGGCCTTCCGCCATCGTAGAGAACCACTCCCAGCTTGAAGTTGTCGCCGCAGGCCTCCGCCAACTTTCGGAGTCCCTTGAAGTCGCCAGCATTCACGGTAGCGCTCGCCTTGACTTCGATGCCGACTAATGCGCCACTTCCCGTTTCAATCACAAGGTCAACCTCGTCCTGATCTTTGTCCCGGTAGTGGAATAAAGCACAGCTCTCGCCAAACCAAGACGCCTGTTTCAACACTTCAGAAAAAACAAACGTTTCCAGCAATGGTCCGAAGATCGAACGGTCTTTCGCTACCTGCTCTGCGCTAGCTCCTAAGAGTGCGCCCAGCAGGCCGGAGTCGAGGAAATGCAGCTTGGGCGTCTTTACCAAACGCTTCAACTGGTTCCGAAACCACGGTTCCACCCGACGAACGAGAAACAACTGCTCTAGGATGGCCACGTATTTCCTTGTGGTTTTGTCGTCAAACCCAACTTGGCCGCCTATCTGCGTGAAATTGGTGAGCTGGCCAGAATGGTGTGCAAGAACCTGTAGCAGACGCGGCATTTGGTCGAGTTTTTCCACGTCGGCAACCTCGCGTACATCCCGCTGCACGATGGCTCTTACATAATCACGTGCCCATGTCTGGCGTCGCTTTGGATCTTCGCGTCGCAGCATTTCGGGGTAGCCGCCAGTCAGCACGGCTTGTACTAGGTCTTTGCCGATCACTGGTTCCCCAGGTTTGCCAAGTTTGCTATCGAACGCCGCTTTGAGGAACCCAGGCTTCTTGCCTCGGATTTCAGCTCGCGAGAGGGGCAGAAGGCTCACGATCTCCATGCGGCCAGCTAAACTCTCCGAGACTTGGGGCAGAGTAAGAATATTGGCTGAACCTGTCAGTAAGAACCGACCGGCGCGGCGATCTTCATCCACTGACTTCTTGATGGCCCGGAGAAGGTCGGGCACTCGCTGTACTTCGTCAATGGTCGTTCGATCAAGCGCCCGCACTAACCCAGTTGGATCGCTGCGTGCCGCGGCCAGCACCGTGTCGTCGTCCATGGTGATGAATTCGCGATTGCCTGCGACCAAATCGCGAACCAATGTGGTCTTGCCACACTGACGCGGCCCCGTAACCATAACGACCGGCGTATCCTTGAGCGCGGTGGCCACCAGTTCGGCGGAAAAGCGAGGAAATAGCGCGTGATCGGTAACGTTCATACCGGGCGGAGGCTCCGTCTAGTTCGGATTGATGGTTCGTCTATTTCGGATTATAGGCTCGTCTGATCCGGAACGGAAACTGAACAGTGCCGGGACTCATTCTGGCTCGTGGCCATCTGTACCTGAGTATGCGCGACACATTGGGCCTACCAGATCGAGCCTGTATCTTCCGATCTGGTTCCTTCATCGCCCCCCCGGTCGTTACAGCTTTGCCTTAGTCAACCGACGCAGAAGACTTTCCTTGGCGGCGTGCTTCCGGCGTAGTTCCCCCACGGCGGACTGGAATGCAGTCACCTGGCCTTGCCGGACCGCAAGATCTCGCAGGTCAATCAGAAGAGTGATCGCCTTGTCATATTCATTGGGCTGTCGCTTCTGGATGTGCGCTGTAATCTGGTTCCAAGTCGCTTCTTCGCGCTTCTCCAATTGGTCCAGATAGCGAGCGCGGTTGGCCTCGTCCTCCGCTTTCCGGCGCGCCGCTTCTTCCGCTCGCCTCGCCTCCAGTAACCGTTCCCTTTCTTCCGCACGGCCGTGAGCCAATGTCAGGAGATCACCGGCAGTGCGCCGCCGGATTCCGTCGGGCTCGGGCAAAGTGCGTAGCGCTTTCTGTTGCTCGAAACGTCGCAGCAGTCCGTTCTTCCACCGTTCACCGGTTCCTGAGACCGCGGCAATCAGCAAATTGTTCTTTTCTTTTTCGGGCAGGCTCTGAATCCAAGTCGCCAGTTCCTCCCGATCCGGGCCAGCGTTCAGCGGTGCCGAAACAGTTGCAGCAACTTCGACGAGGTTCTCGTCTATTCCAAGAAACTCGATCAACGAATGGAGGGGCGCAGAGAATTCGCCCAGACCGGCAGGCACAACTGGCTCCAGTTCATCCTCGCCGAACTCTTCATTGTGCGCACAAAGGAGCCATCCGAGATAAAGGCAGCGGAGGTCGCCACGTAGCAGGTCCGAACGCAGAGGAATCAGCGAGCCCATCCATCCTGTCCCGTCGTCCCAGTCATCGTCCTCGAATTGATTTTCAAATGCAATGATTACGGAGTTTCCAACCTTTCGCGCTCGGGCAGCTTCGCCGTGAAGCATGGCCCTGAGCGTTTTGTAGTCGACGAATTCCTGCGGAAGGCGGAGATAGAATGCACGCATTCCCCAGTTCGCAACGTAGAGAAAGACGTCGAAGTACTTCTCAAGAAGTTTGAGAGGATCTGCTTTCAGGTCCCCCCACTCGTAGTGATTCGTGAAACTCGTTGAAGTAATCGCGGCCCGCGTGGAGACGGACCGCAGTTCCGCCATCTCAGCCTTTGTCAGCGCGCGGTCTATTGCCCGAAAATCGTAATACTGGTATTCGCTCACTCAGAATCCTCTGCGCCAGTAGCGGTAAGCTGCGATCCATTCCGTACCGGCGGGCGCTGGCGTCGGCAACGGCAGATCGAGGATTTCGACCTTCTGCCGGGTTTTGCCACGGCGGCAAGCCGCCACAATCTGGCCATCGCAGGTCATGTCCACGTTCTCCACCACAACGTCAACACCGAGGACTTTTGTCGAAAAGGGCAGGTCCAGATGCTCCTCCATCATCGTGAGGAAGCCGCCAACTTGCTCCTCCTCGCCATACGCATCCACGACTGCTTCGTCGATCAGTCTCTTCAGTTTCGCCTTGCTGAATGACGGAAGATTGGTGTCGGGGTCGCGCTTCAACTTGCGTACATCTATGTGGACCACAACGGGCTTGGTGTTCTGGTGCGTCATATCCCTCCATTCCCATCAGAAGCGTTCACTCGCTGGGCGACGGCCCCTCGGCGGCCGCAGCGCCAATTCTGTAGCCGATGGCGCCGTAGCCTCTTAGACGCCGGGCGTACATTCGCGCCAGCATCAGCACCTGAGAATCGACATAGTCGTAGACGCGAACGACATGCTTAGCATCGTGAAGCCGATGGAGACGCCCAACATACTGTTGCAACGTTCCCTTCCAGGAGATCGGCATCGCCAAGAACAAGGTGTCGAGACGAGCATCATCAAAGCCCTCGCCAATGTAGCTGCCAGTTGCCAGGATGACTCTTGACTCGCTCTCCGGAACAGCCGCAATCGCCTCCGCAATTGTCCGGCGCTGTTTCTTGCCCATGCCGCCTTTTAGCACAAACACGTTACTCACTTTGCCAGAGAGCGCCGTCTCAAAGTAGTTCAAGTGATTAGTCCTGCCGGTGAGAAGCAGCGGTGAGCGCCGGTCTCCAACTGCGCTCAGCAGATCGGCCAGGATCATTTCATTGCGAGCACTGTCATCTGCAAGTGCAGCGTACACTTCCTGAATCGTTGTATCGATCCGCTCGGGCGGCATGCAAAACTCAGTCAACCGAGGAACCACTTCATGTTCGAACGGCGTGACTGCGGTCATCGAACGTGCGCTGAGCCTATGTCGTATCGGACCGCACTGCATGTAGATGATCGGATGGTGTCCATCTTTGAGCTCAGGGGTTGCCGTCAGGCCAAGGATGTACCTCGCCTTTACTTGTTTCATCACCTGCTCAAAGGTGAACGCCGACAAATGGTGGCATTCGTCGACAATGACGTGCCCGTATTCTGCGACGAAGTCTTTGACTCCCTCTCTGCCGTGGGTGCTTTGGATGATGGCGATATCCACGATGCCACTGCGTTCGCTTTTCCCGCCTCCAATCTGGCCGATTGATTTGGCCGGAAGATTGAGAAACATCGCCAATCTCGCATGCCACTGATCTAACAATTGTTGGCGGTGAACCAGTACGAGGGTATTCACCCTTCGCGCCGCGATCAGCCATGCGGCCACTGCGGTCTTGCCAAAAGCAGTAGGAGCGCAGAGTATTCCCTCGTCGTGTGCAGCAATCATCGAAACAGCGTCCTGCTGCGACGGGCGTAATTGGCCGCAGAACTCCACGTCAATTGCATGTCCCGCGCACCGCTCGTCACGGATGTCCGGTTTGATGTGATGTGCTTCAAACAGCTCAATTACCTCGGCCAGACATCCACGCGGCAAAGCAATGTGGTTGGCGATATCCTCGCCGCACGCGATTATTCGCGGCTTGTTAAATGTGGGAAGCCGCATCGCTTGTGCCTTATAGAATTCAGGATTCTGAAATGCGGCCAGCCGGAGCAGACAGTTCAGCATCGCCGGAGGCAGCCCGTTCTTCTCGATATACAGGAGGTTTGCGCGAACGATTTGAACCGCGGGTGGAAACGGTCCCGGAATTGGGCGTTCCGCTCTCTTTTGTGACGGCGGCAGCGCCCAAGGATCTTGCGAGGCGTCGTCTACAATGCTGATCCTGACACCAATTAGATCTCCTCGTTTCTGAGCTTCCCGCACAACCGCCTCGACTGCGTCAGCCGACATCCTTTCTACGCTTGCCAGAAATTCCCACTGATCTTGGTACGGACGAAATTCTGAATCGACAAAAACACTGTTTCCTTCTGCGCGCGGAATCTTCTGCAGAGGCAGAGCGATCAGGTTGCCAAGACCTCCCTTGGGCATCGTGTCCTGGTTAGGGAAGAAGCGGTCGTAGGACTCCAGACCCACTTGGTGGCGGAACTCCATGGTTCGAGTGAGAATTGCGCAGCCCAGCTTTCGCGCGGCGGTAGCAGGAATTGCCCGATTGAAGAATATCCACACATGGCCGCCGTTCCCTGACCGAGAACGTTCTAAAACCGCTGACACATTCATCTCGCGACAGGACGTGAGGAACGCGGTGGCATCCTTCTGCCATGTTTTCTTATCGAAATCGACCGCCAGGAACCAGCAGGTCTCGTCCTGCAAAAGAGGATAGATTCCGACCGTATGATCCCCGACAAGATGACCACGCACAACGTCTTGGGTTAGGGGCCTGAACCTTCTTGTTTGGCGATCGACCTTCTTGCGGTCCTTGTCTTTGGCGCGTAAATACGATTTCCAATCACGATCTGCCTTCGGCATGTATCCAGATCGTCCATCAGAATTCTCCCAGCGAATGGCATAAACATCGTCGCGTCCACGGAAGAGACTGCGAAATAGTTCGATCCGCTGTTCCGCCGTACCCGATGCGGATCTGCCGACGTCTCGCGCTGCGCTTATGGTCTGAGGGGTCCCACTTGTTGGTCGAGGCTCAGCAATTCGTATACTGTGCTCGATTAAGAGGCCGCGTAGCCGAGTATTTTCGTCACGCAGGCGTCTTACCTCCGCCACGAATGCCTCAAGGTTCGGAAACTCGCTGTCAGTTTTGCTCAAGTCAAAGCCCTGCCTGCACGCGCCGCCACTTCACTCCAAAATGATCGCACATCGCCGGCTTCCGCTATGAAGGGATAGTCCAGACCGCAAACCGGATGCGAGGCTTCGTACAGCATCGGGGCGGCGAAAGCCGTGGTCGGTGAGAAAATCGATCCAATATATCTAGCCTGGATGTGTTCGACTTTGGGTCAGAGGGAGAAGGCGCCTGGCTGGCTGGACCGCGCTATCGAGGAACGCTCGCCTCAAGTCGTGTTTATTCGGGCGATACTGGAACACGATAACATTTTCGGTTTGATCCGCGATTCGAAACAGCACCCCACAATGATGATCCCAATGATCTCTTGAAAAATCCCCGAAACTTACACAGTTACTTTCACATGTTCACATTGTGATCAAGTTATGTCGCTTATTATCAATACTTAACTGGCAGACGCAGCGGACTCAAAATCCGCCGGTACTTAGTACCTTGGGGGTTCGACTCCCCCTCCCGGCACCAGCCCCAAAAGCCTACAGAATATGCGGCTAGCTGGTGCTAGCTGCCGCATGAGATGCACCTCAGGAGCAGACGCAGTGGATTTCGCGCCATATATGGTCACGAATGAAAATCTATCACATTGAAATCCATAGGTTTATGGACACCTACGGCTGTAGGTGTGGCTTACACGTCAGTTACACATTTTCAGATTCGCACCGCCTTTCAAGCGAATAAAGTTCGCAGAAATATCGCGGCAGTTACGAGACCTCGGTCATGAAGCGATTCGGGCAGTTTGCCAACTCGACGCATGTGGGCGAGGACATGGAAAGGTTGTTCGTCCTGATTGCCCTGAATTGCGCGCTTCGCAATGGCGACGCGCATCTGAAGAACTTTGGGATTGCCTACGACGACGTTCAGGGCGAAGCGAGACTCGCGCCCGTCTATGATCTTGTGACTACGTCGGTCTATCTGCCGAAGGACAGCATGGCGCTGACCTTTAACGGCGCAACGAAATGGGCGAGCGCGAAGGAATTGCAGCGACTGGGGGAGACGCGGATGGGGGGACTCCTTCACGCGTCCGGCAGATACTCGAACGCATCGAAGCTGCAATTGCGGACACCTCAAAAGATCTGCAAGCCTACATGAACGCCCACGCGGAATTCACGGAGATAGGCAATCGCATGCTCCAGCAATGGGAGCAAGGTGTCGCGCTTTCGCTCAAGGCATCCTGAGCAAACCGCCTGCTCTTCGGCGATTAGTAGAACTACTTTCGAGTCGCCGAGAATCCGGGAGCAAACTGACGGGAACCGCATTAGTAGCACGACTCAAAGGCTATCAGGCGGGATTCTTCAGAAGATCCGCCACCGTCGTCAAGATTTCGTGCGAAAGCATCTCATCCGATACGGCGCGGGCCAGAGACATCGCTCCTACAAGCGCGCTGAAGGTCAGGATCGCTCTCGACTTTGCCGCGCGCCTGTCCTTGCCTGGGAGCAACCCGGCAAGCAACTCAATATCCTTCCTGACTTGTTCAGAGGTGAGCGCACGAGTCTGCTTATCGCTGCGAGCGATCTCAGGCGCCAGTGCGCTGAAGGCACAGCCCGCGCCCGGATTCTTGCGGTGCGCGTCGCTCACATAGTCGTCGATAATCTTCGCGAAGGTCAGCGGGTGGCCGCCGGATTCGGCAGCTTTCTTTTGCCGCTGCCAGACACCGAAGGCATCGCCGACCGCCTCGGCCACTAGTTCGTCACGCGAGTCGAAGTGCTTGTAGAATCCGCCCACCGTCAAGCCGGCTTCCTTCATCAACTCCGCAATTCCGAATCCCGCGAGGCCTTTTTCGCGAAATCTCTTTGAGGCAATGGCAACGATGCGCTTATGAGTCTTCTCTTTTTGAGCCTTGGAATAACCCATACATGAACCTCCTCAAAAATAAACTGCGACTAAATCAGGATTACGAATCTAATCCTGTAATGAGGATTATAACAATAATCCAGTTGGCTTGTTTGGCGCAGGCCAGGAAAGTCATGGGAAAAGGAGAGCAATATGCGAGCAATGAGAGCGGAGCAATTTACTGGTTATGAAGCGCTGAAGCTGGTCGATCTTCCCAAACCAGCAATTACAGACGGGAAAGTACTGGTGCGAATCACGGCGGCCGGCGTTACCCCGCTCGATCATACGATTCTCTTCGGCAACTTTCACACCACTAACGTGCCGCTAGTTCTGGGCAACGAAGGTGCGGGCGTGGTTGAAGAAGGAGGCGGAGCGGATTTCCCCACCGGCTCGCGTGTAATGTTCTGGGGCGCCTATGGCGCTTTTGAAGATGGAACCTACAGCGAGTGGATTGCTGTACGGAAAGAAGATCTTTGCCTGATACCTGACGGCGTCGATGACGTGAGCGCCGCGGGCATGCCGGTCGCGTATCTCACTGCGCAAGTAGCTCTTACGCTGGCCGGTTTTCGTCCCGGCAAAACCGTTCTGGCGCCGGCAATTGGAGGATCGATCGGCAACGCGGTGACACAATTGGCGCGAGATCTAGGAGCAAAACACGCGATATCGAGCACAACGAACCATGCGAAAGCTGAGAAGGCGAAAACGCTCGGATTCAACGATGTCATCGATACTTCCACGGAGAAGTTGGGTGACGGCGTACGTCGTATCACCGATGGTTACGGCGCAGATGTCATCATCGACGGAATCGGTGGTGAAGTTCTGAGCGAGGCGGTCAAAGCGTTCGCCGTGGGAGGAAGCCTCATAACACTGGGGTATTCGGCAAGCCGTAAGACGACGATTGACGTGACCGATCTCATCGTTCCACAAGCCAGCATGCGGGGTCTCAATATGTTCCGCCAGCCGCAGGCGACCGTTAGAGATGCGTGGAACGCAGTTGTAGCTCTCCTTCAATCCGGTGCAATCAAACCGATCGTGGCGAAGACGTTCCCTCTGGCCGAAGCGGCTGAGGCTCTGCGTTACCTCGTTGAAGGCCGTCCCTTCGGGAGGGTAGTTCTTACAGTCTGACGAACAATTGACAGGGAAAAAACATAACAGGTATCCCGCTCTGCAATTAGCGAAGGGTTGTCGAAATCAACCCAACTACGCTCGGACGAGCTTACTCGGAGAGAGGAATCAATGACAACAGTAAGGGCGATGCGGCTGACCGCTTGGTCGACGAGCTTAGCTACGCTCATACGACACAAAGTTCTGACCCGCCACTTCGCTCAGGCGCACCGTTTTCCTTTTTGCCAGCTTATGGGACGCGGGTACCACCAGTACGAACCGCTCGCGATGCACCGTGACAACCTCGAGGGCCGAGTGTCCGTCAATCGGCAAACGAAAAAATCCAATGTCGAGCGAGCTGCTCTCGAGCATCTGTACCTGATCCGCGGTGGGGATAGCGCGCAACGAGAACTCTACTTCGGAATTTACTTTCTAAACTGACGAACTATGCTGGGCACAATCTCACTTCCCACAGTGGAGATGAAGCCGATCCGCGATAGTCCCAGTTTCCCATTGGCAGCCAGCCTCGCGCTCCGCATCGCTTGCTCCAATTGCGACAGCGCCGCAGCTGCATCATCACGAAAAGCGAGGCCGGCTGCGGTGAGCGTTGTCTCGCGTCGGTTCCGTTCGAAGAGCCGCACTCCGACCTCCTCCTCAAGAGCTTTTATCTGAGGGCTTGAAGCAGGTTGGCTGAGATGAATCAACTCCGCAGTACGCCCGAAGTGCAGAGTCTCGGCGACAGAGAGAAAGGAGCGAATTTGACGAAGTTCCATTTATCTTATTTGCATGCCTTATCACAGGCAATAAAACAAACAATGTCACTAATTATGGCCAGAAGCCTCCAAT
>JBAWBG010000464.1:0-24835 GCA_049589695.1 Candidatus Sulfotelmatobacter sp.
ATTGCGGGATCGTGCCCTTCAACCGGCATCAGGCGCCTTGCGAAGATATTCGTCGATTGTGGGACCGAATGATGATTGATTCATCGCCAGAGATTGGCGTCGCCTAAGATAATGATTATCGATGGTAGGCTTGTTGCTGTGGCGAAGGAATCGGCCAGCAAAGTTCTGTTGATTGGCGGGCAGGAAGTCCAGATCACGAACCCTGAGAAGTTGTACTTTTCTTCGCAGGTAAAAGTCACCAAGCTCGAACTTGTTCAGTACTATCTCTCCGTCGCTCCGGGTGCGCTGGCGGGAATTCAAGATCGACCGGTGGTTCTAAAACGTTTCGTGAACGGTGCCGAGGCGGAGGCGTTTTATCAGAAGCGCGCGCCCGAGAAACGGCCAGCCTGGTTGCGTACGGTCACTCTGTCGTTCCCTTCCGGCCGAACCGCCGAAGAAATTGTTGTCGATGATGCAGCCGGACTTGCCTGGATCGTGAACCTTGGCTGCATCGAACTGCACCCGCATCCGGTGCGCTCCAGCGATCTAGACCATCCGGATGAGTTACGCATCGATCTGGATCCAATTCCCGGCGTCAGTTGGGATGATGTTCGCCGCGTCGCTCTCGAAGTGCAGGGCTTTCTCGATGAGATGGGCCTTCGCGGCTGGCCGAAAACCAGCGGCTCGCGCGGCATGCACGTGAATGTGCGTATCAAACCGCGTTGGACGTTCACGCAAGTTCGCCGTGCGGCTGTGGCCTTATCGCGAGCGGTCGAGCGCCGGGCTCCAACCCTGGCTAGTTCGAAATGGTGGAAGGAAGAGCGTCATGGCGTCTTTCTTGACTACAACCAAAACGCGAAGGATCGGACGACGTGCTCTGCGTATTCAGTGCGTCCTCTGCCGGATGCTCGCGTTTCGACTCCTCTTGATTGGAAAGAAGTGCCCGATTGCAATCCGGCAGACTTTACCATCTTCACGGTTCCTGAGCGCTTCGCGAAAATCGGCAATCCGCATGCCGAAATGGACGCATCCCATGGCTCGCCGGAAAAATTATTGGAACTAGCCGATAAAGATGAAGCGGCCGGAATCGCCGATGCGCCCTGGCCTCCACACTTCCGCAAGATGGAAGGCGAGGCTTCGCGCGTGATGCCTTCCCGCGCAAAATCTGCCACGAAGAAGGCGGCAAAGAAGCCGCGCATAAAGATGCCATTGATTACGGTCGCGAATTCGCCTGACAAAGCGGCGGCGCTGGCGGGGCTTGAGCGCTGGAAGGCCAAACATGCGGACATCGCAACTCTGCTTGCCGTGGACGATGTGCTGGTCGACTCGATGCGCGGACGATCATCTACTTGGACACGTATTCGTATTAACCTGCGTCATGTGCCTGAAGAACAACGGCCGCCGCAGGAAACTCCAGAGCCAGACCATGAACCCAACACGCGAGTGGCGGGAGCGTTGGAAGAAGAAAAAGACAAACGAGTAAGACTCACCGTCCCCGCGGAAAAATCGCCGCCAACTCCTGCGGAGGAACCACCTCAAGCTGGGCATAAGTACAATCGCTGGGCTTTTTGTCCGTTCGCCATCTGCGAAATTGCGCCGTGTGCCGGAAGCGATCTCCCTGCATGTGGTCGTAAGCAACTTCTATAACTAATTCAGGACGCAACGGTTCCCACGACAAATCCTTACCTTGGCTCCAGCGGCTCTGTCCGCCGGGCATTCGCTTCACACCCTCATCATTCTCGGTGGCGTCCTCAGCCCAAGCCCTCCATGGATGGTTCATCAGCGCATCTTTTCGATACGGCTGGAGAAGCTCAACCAGCTCTTTTCGTTTTGCCGTGCTAAAACTCGCGCAGACTCCGACGTGTTGCAAAGCGCCGGCATCGTCGAACAAACCGAGCAGCAGCGAGCCAATCATGGTGTGCTCTCCTTTCTTATGCCAGCGGAATCCGGCCACTACGCAATCGCAGTCGCGCTCGTGTTTCACTTTAAGCATCACTCGCTTGTTCGGCTCGTAAGCTCCTGCAGGATCTTTGGCCATCACACCGTCCAGGCCTGCGCCCTCAAAGCGCCGAAACCAATCGGCGGCAATACTCCGATCGCTGGTGGCAGGCGTGAGATGTATTGGCGCTTTCGCCGAAGCAAGCAGCGATTCCAGCTCGCGCCGCCGCTTTTGAAACGCCTCGCCGCAAAGATCGCGATCTCCAAGGCAAAGCAGGTCGAAGAATACAAATGACGCGGGAATCTGCCCCGATAAAAGCTTTACGCGCGACGCAGCGGGATGCAGACGTAATTGCAGTGCATCGAAATCAAGCCCATCATTTTTGACGATTACCATTTCTCCATCGAGCACACAACGTGCGGGCAGCGCAGCGCTCAGGGGTTCCAGCAACTCAGGAAAGTAACGATTGAGTGGTTTTTCGTCGCGGCTTTGGATGAAAATCTCATCTCCATCGCGAAACACCAGCGCGCGAAAACCATCCCACTTGGGCTCGAAAATCCAATCGCCCTTGGCGGGCAATTCATCTACTCGTTTCGCGAGCATCGGCGGGATCGGCGGATTTACCGGTAGGTCCACACCCCATGGTATAAGGTGGCTTCATCCTTGATCCCGGCTAAAAACGAACTCTGTCTGATGAATCTGGACTACCTTTGCAGTTTCGCTGTAAACCAAAGTCTGTTCGCACCCCCAAACGAAGAGCATCGATTGCCTCTTTGCTATTGATGGCTACGCGGCACGACCGGACCCGGAGTTTACATTTTCACGGCTTCAGGCGGGTGACGTTGGTTGTCGTCGACATCCCAGACGCCCGGGGCCGACCAGGCTGCTCTCTCATTCTCATCACGCTCTGCCCAGGAGCCGATGAGTTGATCGAGGCTCTGTTCGGGGAGAATCATCCGACTTCGCTGCTTGGCTTTCTTCTGGGTGCTTTCGCAGTGGCTTTCATCATTGCCGCGAGTACTGTGGTTGACGCACGCATCTGAATGAAAACTGAATCAAGGATTCGCCTTTGTAGCACGCTTCAGGGCATTTTCAAGAATACACAAGAGTTCGATAAAGAATGGAGGATCAGATGACGATTTCCAACTTAAGAACAACATGAGGTCAGGATCGCACTGTTATGTGCTGCGCGGCATTCGGATCTTGCTCTTCAGCTTGACCATACTCGTGGGACCAAAACAAGGCTTCCCCTTGCCTCCGGAGCTGCCCGTAAGTAGGGCTACGCAGGTTCGGCACAATTCAAGACATTCGTTACAAAGCCGGATACAGTCACTCTCCACCCAGTGAATCTCCCCTTGGTACGGGAGGAGGTGCAGATTGGCGAAATGGTGGCTGACTGAGATGCAGGGGCTGGGGAAGACAATTCTTTCGGTAGGTACAGATCCAGATACTTGATACTGAGTCTGTGGAGACTCGCCTCGAAAGCCGGTTCGACACGTTCTGGCCGATGGTTGGAGTTCCACAACTTCGTGGTAACAAAAATGTTCTCTCGCGCGATCCCATTAGCGGCAAGTCCTGCCTGTAACGCATCGCCTACCTCGCGCTCGTTTCGGTATCGTTCCGCGCAATCGAAGTGTCGAAATCCGGCGTCCAGTGCGTCTCGGGTCGCGGTTCTCGTCAGGGCAGCGTCGGGAATGAGGGTGCCAAAGCCGAGTGCGGGCATGTGGCCCGCTCCGTTGTTGAGCGGCATTCTCGTCAGCCGAAGATCGGGAGATTCAATCACTGGGTTATAACCTTCTTCCAGAAAACCTTCGCTAAACCCGTGCCAACACCGCCCACTGCTCCGTTACGATTGCTGTTTTCTTGCCCGACATAAATAACCTTTCGTTCTAAAGATCCGAACCCGATATACGACTGGCTCACCGGGCTCTCTCAAAGCGGCTTCATCCTGCTCGCCGCGCCGGGAAGCCCTCGCGTGAAGAACCGACGAATCCTTGCACTAGTGCGGCGATTTCGTCTGCGGCGGTGTCCAAGGCGAAGTGGCCGCCATCGACGATGTGGACTTCGGCTTTCGGGACATCGCGGCGATAGGACTCTGGCTCGGAGGGGTCGAACGAAGACTCATCCTTACCCCAGATCACCAGCAGGCGCGGCTGCTTCTCGCGCATCCATGCTTGCCATTTCGGGTAGGAATCGACGTTGGTGCGGTAATCGTAGAAGAGGTCGCTTTGAATCTTCGATCTGGCCTGTCGCGAACTCCGCAGTGCGAGCGATGTGCCGATTATCGTGCTCACGTCACGGAACACCCAACAAGAGAAGGTGATGGCGTTGGATGCTGGAGCGGACGATTGTGTCGTAACGCCGTCTTGTGTGCAGGAGTTACTGGCACGCGTCCGCGCTCTTTTGCGGCGTGCGGGCCCAACGGAAAATCCGGCGACCTTTGAATGTGGAGGGCTCAAGATCGATTTTGATCTGCGGACGGTGTTTGTGCGCGGCGCAACGATACACCTGACACCGAAGGAATTTGAGCTATTACGGTTTCTCGTCGCGAATAAAGGAAAGCCCCTTCGGCATCGCAAACTCGTGCACGCCATTTGGGGATCGAATTATGGCGACGAACGGCAGTGTCTTCGCATTTTTATCAGTCAGCTTCGGAAGAAAATCGAACCCGATCCCAGCCGACCCCTGTTTATTTGCACCGATCCGTGGGTCGGGTACAGGTTCGAACCTGCTCCGGCGCAATGATCGAATCAGATTCTTTAGGAGTGGCTGTACTGAAGGTTCGTGAAGCGCTTGGGGATGATGCCGGTAACCCCAGGTTTATTGAAACCATTCCTCGACGTGGCTACCGGTTCATCGCACCTGTTAAGGTCGAGACCGCAAACGTTGGTGATTCCACCGGTCCAACTCCTGCGGCGCCAACTGGCTCTGTATTCCACCTTAGTCTGTACGCGAAAAAGCACGGGTTCATCATCGCCACTCTCGTGTTGCTGTTGGTCGGCATGACGTTTTATGTTCTCCACGCGAGGCATGGAGCCCCGCGATCGACAGCCCAGGCGGGGACCTCAATCCCTCGAATACACGTGCGTCGTTCCGTCGCAGTGCTCGGCTTCCGCAATTTGCTTGGCCGACCAGAGGACAGTTGGCTCTCCGCCGCTGTCTGCGAAATGTTGAATACAGAACTGGCCGCAGGCGGAGAGCTCCGAATGATTTCCGGAGAGGATGTGGCACACGCCAAGAGCGAATTGCCACTCAGCGACGAAGATTCGCTTGGCAAATCTACCTTGCAGCGTCTGCGAACCAATCCGAGCGCGGATGTCGTCGTGGTCGGTTCATACACGATGGTTCCGGCTGACCCCCAGCGTAGGATTCGCCTTGATGTTCGTCTTCAAGACACCGCCGGTGGAGAAACGATCGCGGAGGATTCCGTCTCGGGTGACGAGAACGACCTCTTTAACTTGGTCTCGGATTTGGGTGGCAAACTGCGGCGAAGTCTCGGTGTGGCTATACCCTCGGAGGGAATTGAAAATGTCACACGAGCAGCTCTTCCGTCGAATGAAAAGGCGGCCCGCCTCTACGCCGAGGGAAAAGCAAGATTGTGGGCATTCGACTACTTCGCGGCTCGCGATTTACTGAACGGAGCAATTGCTGCTGACGCAAATTTCCCGCTCGCTCACGCCGCTCTATCTGAGGTGTGGTGGCACACGGGCTATGACGCCAAAGCTCGTCTAGAAGCTCGACGTGCGCTGGAACTCTCGAATCATCTTTCACAGGAACAACAGCTTCTGGTGGAAGGACAATACCAGAGGACCGTTGAGGAATGGCCGAAACCGACGCCTGCTTTCGCATGACCGCGATGACTTCGCTCGTCGCGACGACCCGGACGCACGCTATCTCGATCCCACGGTCCTCTATCCAGTGACTTGGGACGATCCGATCATGGAGGACGAAGTCTTTGGGCCGCTTCTTCCAATCCTCACATACAAGGACATAGATACGGCCATTCGCGAGGTGAAGAAGCATCCGAAGCCTCTTTCCGGCTTCCTCTTCAGCCGAGATCAGAAGGCGATCGATCACTTTCTCGCGAGCTTGTCCTTCGGCGGGGGCGCGATCAATCAGATGAACATTCACCTGTTTATCGAAACCATGCCCTTTGGCGGGGTCGGATATTCCGGCATCGGTCACTACTACGGCAAGGCCGGGTTTGATGCTCTCACGCACGCGAAATCGGTTTTCATTTCGCCGCCCGACGTGGCCATCGAGCACCTGTTCCCGCCCTATACGGAGGAAAAGGTCAAAGCGCTCAGCCAGTGGTTTGAATACTAGGCCGCTAAGATCCCAGAAAAAGCGACCCCAAGGAGCACAGAGGTGAAAACGACTCCGAAAAACTACGTGTCGGCTGCCCAGCGGTTCTTCACTGCGTACGATGCCCACGACGTTGATGGCATGCTCGCTCTCTGCGCCGATGGCGCACTTGGACGATATGCTCCGTACGGCCGCGACAGCGTCGTGCCAATCCGTGGTGGCATCGATGTTATTTGGCGCGCGTTTCCGAATGCCGTTCCGAACTTCCGAGTCAAAGTGATCGAGTTTATCCCTGCCGAGGGGAACATAGTGGTGATCCAAGCCGAGATGAGCGGGCCTATACCTGCCGAAGTGCATGGGGTTGCAAAGAAGGGCCAGGACGTACACATCCCTCACTGCTACATTCTGCGTTTCGACCCGGACTCCAAAATCACACGGCTCGACGCTTACTGGGACAACACCGTACTCAACAGTATCAAGGCGAGCGGGGTGTACTGAGCGACCCAATTGCAAGATCTCTGATTTGCGGCCGGATTGCTGAATGTTGCAGAGGAGGTGCACTGCCTAGCGCACCCCGCTGACGAGAAGAACGAAACACAACAGCTACTACAACGGAGGAAGCACGCCATGGCTAATGCAAGCAACACTACTGCTCCGACGCAATTCATCGAGACCAAGCTCGAAAAATATGCCTATCGTCGCTTTGGGAAAAAACACGGTCTACCACTGTTGTGTCTTCAGCACTTCACCGGGACTTTGGACAATTGGGACCCCGCCGTCACCGACCCGCTTGCTATAGGACGTGAAGTCATTCTTTTTGAGAGTGCGGGTCTTGGCCGTTCGACCGGCCAGGTTCCCGAAAACATGTCCGGCATGGCAGCGAACGCCCTCGCATTTGTCGATGCACTTGGCCTGAAGCGTCTGGATATCCTCGGCTACTCCCTCGGTGGAATGGTCGCGCAGCAGATCGCGCTGGAACGTCCATCGCTCGTCCACAAAATGCTGCTTGTCGCCACCGCTCCGGAGGGAGGAGAGGACATTATGCATATGGAGAAACCGGAACTCAGAAAGATTACGGAAGATCCGACCATGCCTGGGCTGGAGAAACTCGTAAAGCTCTTCTTCGCGCCAAGCGAATCGAGTCAAGCGGCCGGAGAGGCCTTCGCGGCTCGGCTCGCAGAGAGAAAGCAAGATGGCGAGCCTCTGGCCGGCCAAAATGTCGCAATCGCTCAGATCACGGCCTTTCGTGCTTGGGAACAATACAGTGGCGAGCGTTTCGCCAGGCTCGGCAAGATCACGCAGCCGTGCCTGATCGTCAACGGCGTCTTCGACAATATGATTCCAGTCCGCAATTCCTACATGCTGAGCGAGCATCTCCCAAACGCCATGCTGTTGACCTACCCCGACGCTGGCCATGGATCGTTGTTCCAGTTTCACAAGTCATTCGTTCGGCAAGCTTCGCTGTTTCTCGATTCAGAAGGCATCAGCTGAAGGCTTCGATAGCATTGGTAATTCCAAGCTGCATCCACTTATAGCCCGCTCCAAACATTCGCGCGAGAGGAAGAATGGAATGGCAATTCAAACAATTGAAGTACAACGCTTCAGCCTGACAACGTCGCGATCATTCGAGGCAGTCGTAGCTTCATTGAAAGCTGGTGTCGGCCGACTGGATCTTGCCGCGTTTGCGAGTGCATCCAAGTCGCCGGGCACCTTCGCCGAGTTGGAAGAGGTGATCAACCGACACAGGGACAAGACTCATCTGATGTTGTTTTTAGAGTTCGATCATGGCGCGGTTCTGCGCAAGGAGACAGGATCGAACAAACCTCAGATGGCGCGGCTCGTCAACGGCAATCCCCTAGTGATGAAAGAAATGGCCAAGCATGTTCCCGACGCCGGATCTTATGCGCCGGTTACCATTCTGGTCGATGAACGCGAACACGGGGTCCATTTGTCCTATGACAGAATGGTCAGCTTTTTGGCGCCCTACGAAAACCGGGAAGCGCTGGCAATCGCTCACGATCTGGATCATAAGATCGAAAAGCTAATAAATGATGCAGCGGTTGAGTAATCGTTCCGCTAAAGACGACAACGATTAAAGGAGGAAGGTATGGTTTTCGCCGGCATCAAAGTTCCCGACACGGCTCTGGTCCGCGATGCGGTTGACCTATCGCGGAGTTCATTAGAGCCACTTCTTTTCAACCATGTCATGCGCTCGTGGCTTTTTGCCGTTGTGCTTTCCGACGGTGCTGAACACCCTCCAGAGTCGGAGCTTTTGGCTGTAGCTGCAGTTCTTCACGATTTGGGTTTGACCGATCGCTACGCCGCTGAGAATCGCTTTGAGGTAGACGGCGCAAACGCGGCTCGCGCCTTTCTGAGTGACCGTGGAATCCCGACGCGGCAGATTCAACTCGTATGGGACGCTATCGCACTTCACACATTTCACCGCGATGCTCAGAATGAAAACTTCACTGCGAACTGAATGATTCTTGGCTGTGCCGTCCCGTACGTGTTGGAAGATGACGACCCCGCCATTCCGGTAATCTCTCCGAAGGTCGCGCCGAGATCGGCAAGGTTGCCGTCCGGCCGGCCAAAATTTACGTTGTTGAATGCATTGAAAAATTCGGCGCGGAATTCCATCGAGACCCGCTCGGTAATTTTCACATTCTTCACTGCAGCCAGATCGGCATCGAAATATCTGGGGCCGCGAAGAATATTCTTTCCCGTATCGCCGAAAGTGCCGATTGCGTTCGGCACAAACGCACTCGTGTTAAACCATTCCTGAACTTCGGCGGCATGGGAGCGGGCGCTACCCAGCACGGCTTGCTGAACACTGGAAACCGCAAGATCGGCGCGATCTCCTAACATGCCGCTCAAGGAATTGTCCTGGCCGCTGAAGATGGAGAACGGAAATCCAGTTTGCCAACCCACGGTTCCCGAAAGTTCCCAGCCATTCACAATTTTGTCGACAGCCTTCGGCACGCCGACACGAGGGAATATGTATTCGCCATTTACTTTGAAGGTTTTATTGAGATCGTCGTCGGAAGGACCATAGTCGAAATAGCGGCCGCAACTGCAGCTATTGGTTAGATAAGGTGACCCTCCCGCCGGAGCAAAATCGTCCAATTCTCTCGCCCACGTAAAGTTGGTCAGAAAAGAGAACCCGTGCGTCATGCGCTTCGTGAGTGTTATCTGGGCAGCATTGTAGTTGCTGTCGACTCCGGAATTGATGGAAGCGATGGATCCGTAGTTGGAATAAAGGGGCACTTCCTGCTGAAGCTTCGGATCAAAATGGGATGGATTCAGTTGAAGCAAGCCGCTTTCCTGATCGCCGGTGCCGCTGAGATGGTGTCCGTTATTGCCCACATAGGCAACGCGCAGCATCCAATCCTGTTTGAATCCATGTTCAAGCGTCAGGTTATAGGAGAGGACCATCGGTAAGCGAAAGTGGCGATCGAATATTTGACTGAAGGAGATTCCCGAAGTAGGGAAAATTGCGGTACTCGGAGTTGGGTTCGTAGGACCGAACTGTCCTGGAAAAAGATTGGCTGTTTGCGAACTTCCGTACGGATCAGCCAACGTCACTAAAGGGGATCCCGGACTGGAACCGACGTTAATGATAGGGGCAAACGGAGGAACGCCTACGACGTCCTCGAAAGCTACCGTGTTCGGAGCCTCGTAGTAGTAACCGGCTCCGCCGCGAATACTCGTATTGCCATCCTGTGTAAGCCGGTAGGCAAATCCCAGGCGAGGTCCGAAGTTTTTCGGATTGTTATAAATGGATGAGGCTGGGCATCCTGGATCGTGATGGCTTCCGCCGAACAACATCCCCACCGGGGCATTCGGGAAGCGTTGAGACTGTGCTCCCGGAACAAAACAAGCCACGCGGCCTTCACTATCGGTATAAGGGAAGAACGGATCCCAGCGCAGTCCGGCACTAAGCACCAGTCGTGGAGTAGCTTTCCAGTTGTCCTGAACAAAAAGGCTTTCCCGATATCCGGTAAAATTCAGGTACAGCCCTCCGCCTTGTGTGAACGACGACACGGCGCCCAATTCAAAGTCCGCCAGAGGATTACCGGTTAGATTCTCGAAATCGAAAACTCCGCTTTCCTGGTACTGATTTCCCATGGGCAGACGAACCCGCAGAATTTCGCCACCGAACTGCACTTCATGCTTCCCTTTCATCCAAGTTGCGATTTCACGCAGAGATTGATCGCCGCGATTCCATATCCCGTAGGGCGTGCCCGGCAGAGTGAAGGCCGACCCCCCGCTCACAGTCACATTCAGAACGGCGGCATTTCCTCCTCCGAGGTTTTGTGGCACCGCCATGTTCACACCAGCATCGGCCATACTGAAGGGCGCCGAAGAAAGGGTAGTTCCATTCTCGCTGTTGTAACCGAAATAACTGCTCAATAAGAACGTGGGGGAGATCGTATAGATATCGACAATGCTAATGTTCTTGAGAACCAGATGTTCGGCATCGCCTCGCAGTTCAAGAAGATTCGTCGGAGGTGGAATAAAGACCGGGTCCGTATAATTCATCTGGAAATAGTGGCCGCTCAAATGATGCTTCCCAATGTTTAAGTCAACCTTGGCCAAGTATTCATCGGTGTTCTGGGCATCCGGTCCACCGTTAAAGTTAAGCTGATCGTTGGGGCCATTCGGAAGCGGAATATGGTTCAGAATGTAAGTGGCTACAGGGCTGACGGGAATTTTATTGCCGGGGTAGGCCTTCTGCGTAGGTAGTGGCGACGAAGGATCTACCAACTGAGTACCTGGAAGCAGATCGGAAAAGTCTCCGGTACGCTCGGCTGCATCAGGAACGGTTGCAATCTGGCCGTTCTGGGCGGTGCGGAAACGTGTCCCCTGATAACTTCCGAAATAAAATAGACGATTCTTGATGATAGGGCCGCCGACGCTGCCGCCAAATTGATTTTGCTTCAGCGGGTTGACCAGGCCGCCGGAAAAATAATTGCTGGCGTTCAGCACATTGTTCTGAAGAAATTCAAACAGATCTCCGTGAATCTGGTCCGTTCCCGATTTTGTGACTACGTTGACCACACCTCCGATTGCGTTTCCGAAGCTGGCACTCATATTGCCAGTAATGAGATTGAACTCCTGAATCGCGTCAGGATTGGGGAAGGGCACATTCGTATTGATGTAGGTATCGTTGGCATCCACACCATCCAGCAAATAATTCACGCCGTTCGCGCCGCCGCCATTTACCTTGGCGTATTGCTCGCTGGGAAAGACGCCGCCCTCGCAGTTGGCGGCGCAGTAGTTGGCGGTTACGTTGGTGGTTCCCGGCGCCAGAAAGACTAACTGTTGTACATCGCGGCCGTTCAACGGCAATTCGCTGATTTCCTTCTGATTGATCAACTGGCCAACAGTGGCCGAGTCCGTGGTGACGAGCGAAGAATTTGCCGTCACAACCACTTGTTGTTCGACCTTGCCCACTTGCAGTTGAACATTCTGGGACGCGGCCTGGCCCAGAGAAAGCACAATTCCTTTCTGAACATAGCTTGTATATCCGGCCATCGAAACCTTGATCTGATAATCGCCAACCGGCAGACTGGGAAAAAGATACTGGCCAGCATCCGTGCTGGTGGTCGTCTGGCTATATCCCGTCTCAACGTCTCGAACAGTGACTGTCGCTCCCGTCACCACCGCGCCCGTTGGATCGCTGACGATTCCACTGAGCCGCGCCGTTGTGTACTGGGCACGCAAGGGCGGCGCCGATCCGCAAACCAGTATGACTACAACAGAGAAGCTTAAGAACCAAGGTGGCAGGTTCCGAGATTTTCTCTTCATCGTCTTCCCTTCCCTGAGAGTCAAATGCATTTGGATTAAGCTTTGCGATTGCGCGAATCTAACATAGCCTGCTCGTTTGTCAATTATTTTGTTCGTTTATGATCGATTTAGACTCTTCCCTCGCGGACAGCAACGGCAATCAGGAGTAAATCTTCACATTTTGAACCACCCGGCTGATAACGCTCCCCGGGCTGGGCCGGTCCGGCATCAAGCCGCAACGCAAGGAGAAAAACAGTCCCAACAATTGACCGAACAAGATGTCCACCGGCGGACGGCAGTCGTCCGGCAGTGCGGTGTGAATGTCCGGCGAGAGGTAGCGTTCGGCAAAACCATCTAAGGGCAACTCGGAACACCCGCCCACCGCGATTTTAGTTTTTACGATTCCCTTTTGCGCGACCTCCTGCAGCAGATCTCGTTCGTATAGGCCAACTCTTTCATCGCTCGAAAGAAAAGCAACCAGCAATGTGGTTTCGTCAAGCGCGGCCATGGGACCGTGGCGCAAGCCCAGTACGGATTCCGACATGGTCAGTATTCTCCCCGCAGTAAGTTCCAGCACCTTCAATGCCGACTCGACGGCTACGCCTTGCAGCGCGCCCGATCCGATAAAGCAAACCTTTTCGAAAGCTTCTGCCGCCAGTGCTTCAGCGGCGTCGGCTGCACGGGGAAGAAAGTTCTTTCCCGCTTCCACGAGCCGGTTGAGTATCGATTCGTACTTCGCGAACTGATGAATATGGGCCATGCACTGCCCGAACACGACCATATTCGAAAATGAACTGGTCATCGCCAGGCCTCGGTCGTTCACCGCATCATCCAGTGCAACGGCGAATGCTTGTCGTTTGCCGGCGACGCTACGAATCATGCGCCCCTCTGCGTTACACGAGACGACTATGTGATGAATCTCTGGATGATTTACTAAAGCCTTTTCTATAACCGCAACCCCTTCCGGGCTTTCGCCAGATCGGGAAAACGAAATCCAGATATATCTCTCACCCGGCAACAGCCACTCTTCTCCGTGCGTGAGAAGGCTGGTGCTGGGAATTGCAATAGCTTCACACTGCCAAAGCCGACGAAACAGAAGCTCCAGACTTCGGCCTACATAGTCGGACGTTCCTGCGCCGATGAGAACGACGGTTGGTTTCGGGCCGATGGATTCGTCAAACCCAGCGTCGCTGAGGAAATCGGCGAGACTGGCGCGCTGTTTTTCAAAGATGGAAAGCGTTACGCCCCACGTGACAGGCTGCTGTGCAATTTCAGCGGGAGTGTGCAACAAACCGCGTTCGATCTTCGCTTCCTTCGAAATTTCGAGAAGTTCAGCCAGAGCATTCAAGGCCACAGACTCCTGGGTATAACGGGCCCAAAGGTAGAAAGGTCGGTTCAGCGCCTTACTTTCGTTTTATTACGCATATAAACATTTACTTGCGTTTATAACAGAAGTCAAGGGCAAAAGTAGCGTGGCTCAATTAGCGAGGAACCGTGGCTTTTTAATGGACAAACGAAACCTGGTCACGTTAGAAAGGAATACTCGCAAATTGCGGTAACTCAGTCTCTGCTCTTGCGACCAAACCCTATGCTGATCGAAGAACGTCGAAGGGCAATCCTGGAAGCTCTGCGTCTGGAGGGCCGCGTACTGGTCGCGGAACTCGGCAGACGTTTTCGCACTTCGCAAGTGACCATTCGCAAGGACCTCGAAATTCTTCATGCTACGGGAAAGATTCATCGTACTCATGGCGGCGCACTGCCGGCGCATGAGGGTGTGCTTGAAGATCCCACGCTGCGAGAAAAAGAGAAGCTGCATCGCAAGGAAAAGATTCAGATCGCAACCGCTGCGGCTAACATGGTGGAAGAAGGACAGGTAGTGATTCTGGACTCCGGAACAACCACAACGGCCATCGCCAGAGCGCTCCGCCATCATCAGAATTTGACGATCATTACCAACGCGGTAAATATCGCGGCGGAACTATCCGGCTCTTCGCTGGAAGTGATTCTGACAGGTGGGACCCTGCGGAAGAATTCTTTCTCGCTGGTTGGACCGATTGCCGAGGAAACACTTCGCCGGTTGAACGCCGATATACTTTTCCTCGGCGTCGACGGTTTCGACGTCCAGAGCGGGCTGAGCACGCCCAATCTTCTCGAAGCAAAAGTAAATCGCGCCATGATGGATGTTGCGCGAATCGTGGTGGCCGTGTGCGACTCAAGCAAATTCGGCCGACGCAGTCTTTCCATGATCGCGCCTCCGTCTGCAGTGCACAGGGTGATCACCGATCGACTTGCTCCCAAGAATGACATCGCTCAGATGCGCAAGGCCGGGATCGAAGTCACCCAAGTTCACGCCGGCCAGCAGCATGCATCCGCGACCACCCTCAAGCCGCCATCACACAAGCGCGACCAATAAGACGAATCATTCCTGCACCAGCGCAGCAGTCATGGAGGATTCATTGTCAAAATTCGATGTCACGATAGCTGGAGAACTCAACCTTGATTTGATTCTCTACGGACTGCCCGAAGCTCTGCCCCCCGAACGCGAACTGCTTGCCGAGAATATGATGCTGACACTCGGAAGCTCTTCGGCAATCGTGGCCCACAATCTGGCGACGCTGGGCAGTCGGGTTGGATTTGTTTCCTGCATCGGCGGCGATTCTTTCGGTGATGTCGCGCTGCAGCGACTCTCCGCCAGTGGAGTTCATGTTGAGAAAGTCATCCGAAACTCAACCGCGCAGACTGGTCTAACTGTGATTTTGCAGCATGGGAACTGGCGCAACATCCTGACCTATCCAGGGACGATCTTTGATTTAAAACCAGAGCATCTCAATTTTGAGTATTTGTCGTCATCCCGTCACTTCCATTTTTCTTCGTTCTACTTGCAGCGTGGCTTGCGACCTCATGTCACAAATCTATTCCGCCAGCTGAAACAGCGCGGGCTCACAATGTCCCTCGATCCTAACGATGATCCGGACGATGAATGGAAGCCGGATATCGAAGAAGCTTTGCGTTACGTGGATATTTTCTTACCGAACGCGCGAGAGGCGAAGAAGATTGCCGGAACTCAGAACATCGACGATGCCGTTTCCAAATTGGCTGCAATGGTGCCAGTCCTTGTCGTAAAGCTCGGCGCGGAGGGAGCGATGGCGCAGCGCGGCAGCGATCGCTTTGTCAGTCCGCCTGCGGCGGTGGAAATTGTGGATCCTGTCGGGGCCGGCGACAGCTTCGATGCTGGCTTCCTGCATCAGTTTCTCCGTGGTGCCGATCTCCAAAGCTGCCTGAACGCAGGGAATCTAACGGCCGCGCTCTCCACTACGCGGGCTGGAGGAACGGAAGCGTTTCGAGACTCAGAGTATCGGAACCACTTTCTGCAGAGCCATCGTTAAAAGCGAGCAGAGTAAAAACTCTTACTCGAAGATCGAAGCACCCTCACCTCTCTTGCTCATAACGCCTGATCTTCTGCGGATCAAAAGTTGTCGGCATGTGACCGGAGATGCGTAGCTCGAAGTGCTCCTCCGCGCTTAAACCGCCGAGCCCCGCAGCCGTCAATTGCACCTTAAACTGACCCGGTTCAGTATAGGTATGCTTCACATCACTTCCCTCCGCGGTTACGCCGTCGCCAAAGTCCCAGTGATAGGAAAGCACTGCATCGCCGCCCTTGCTGTGCGCCGCAAACGGAAGTGCACCACCGGCATTTCCGACCGAAGGATGTTCCATCTTCACTGCGGGAGCAACTGCGGGAACGCGTGCGTCGACAATTTTAAAAACGCGCACTGAATGAGGTGGCTGATGAAAGGCCAGGACTCCGGAAGCTGCAGCTACGGTTTTCTGATTATCGAGAACATCGGTAACTGCATACTCACCTGAGGCGGACAATCCTGTGGTTGTGAGATCGATTGAGTGCTCCCTATCCTTATCGGTCCAGTTGAAGACAGTCAGAATGCTTTGCCGGTCATCTTCTCTGAGAAAGAAAATACTCGGCTGTGCATCTTCGGGCGCGAAATTCATGAGGTCCAATGGGACCGATGCTTTCCCCAAGCGAATCATATTAATCAGATCCTGATTTTGGATCAGCGCAAGGCGCTCGGGAGCCTTCGACAAAGTCGGGAGCGCGTCTCCGATTTCGAACATTCCACCGGAAACTGCCGCGAGAGCGATCGAAACCTTGGCATCGTCCAAAGTGGCCGGCTTGTGGCTCTCGTGCCATGACTGATCGTCGATAGTCTGGGTTGATACAGTGAACGCATCCGGATCGGCTACAAAAAAGTTGCGATTCATGTAGTAGCGCGCAGCAATGCCCGGCGCCGCTTCTTTACTGGCGTCGAAGGTGTGGCCTGTATCCTGCGATATCCGTCCGTAATCCACATAACCGACTGGGTTCAGCATGGCGCTGCCGTCTTTATCTAAATAGACATTCTCGCCGACCGTGTCGCGGATGATCTTCAGTCCAATTCTCTGAGCTTCTAGCGCGGTGGTATTGGGTTCGTGATAGTAACCCTCAATCAAGCTGTCATCCATAAAATCCATCTTGATGGAATGGATGCCCCAATCGTTCACCAGCGTGGAATAAGTTTTTCGCAGATACGCTTGCGCCTCTGGGTTTGTCGTATCGAGAACGAACAATTGATCCTTGTTGTCGACGACCGTACCGGCATGGATTGGCTGCCCCTTCGCATTCTTGACCAGCCAATCCGGATGATTCTGATAAACCCAGGAGCGCTCCGAGATTTCAAACGGCGCAGTCCAGATCGCCGGAGTCAGCCCCAGGCCTCGCACCTTGTACTCCAGTGGAGCGAGACCCTGAGGAAACAACGTCGCGTCTGGCGTGATGTATTCTCCCCGCGCATACTGATAGCCCTCGTCCATGTGGAAGATGTTGTAGCCGAGAGATTTCAGATGCTCCGCTTCCCACTGGGCATTGGTGAGCGCTGCCCCCTCATTTAACCCAAAGTAGTATGCAGTCCAACTCCACCAGCCCATCAACGGAGGCGCAGAGACTCGGGCTTGATGAATCTGCCGGATCAGCGAACCATAAGTTTCCAGCTGCTTGTGATAATCCGTGGCCACACCGAAAAGAACGCGCTCGGATAAAAGTTGCGCTCCCGGAGCGACGGGCAAACTCAACTCCACCTGATCTTCGGCGGAAGAATGCTCGAGAGAATTTAGCTTGGCCATCTCGGTAGTCCCTGTCGAATCGACTTCGTAGGATGCAACTCGGGTTGCATCGCCGGAGCCCGAGAGATGAAGCCGTAGCATCGTGAGGAAGCGATCGCTTGTGAGAGCGCCAAGAAATACACTCTGACGGCTTTGGCGGTTGTAGATGAGCTGGCTGCCAACGGCGCGATGCATCTCCTTTTCGGCGTCCGCAAAATTGCGAATGGTAATGGCGGGCCGATCTTCGCTGAAGCTGTCGGAGAGAACTCGATCGTCAGTGACTGGTCCTCCCAAATCAATGACCGGTCCTTCTCTCGCTTCCAGCGAACGAATGCTCTCAACGTGAATCGGTTTCCCAGTCGTATTTCGAACTGCCACCTGGATATCGCCGAATGGCTCATTCGAGTACGCGCGCAGGTGATAAATCAGATCGGGCCGGCCCTTTAATCCGGAGTAGGTAACTTGCCAGTCGATGGCTTCGCCGAGAAATCCCTGGACTTGCGAGTGTTCTACCGCCGGCTGCGGATAGTCAGACGCGCGCAGCCAATGGCCATCCACCTGCACTCCGACTCCCGCGCGCAAGGTGTAAGAAGGGGATCCTGAGATCGCAATCGTATACTGGCCAGTCACCGGATTCACGGTGATTTGCAAGGCGGCTTGTTGAGCAAACGACTGCACAGCGAGGAACATCAGACCGCTGCCAGCTAGAAGCACTGCGCTAGATCGAACTGCATTCATGCTCCGCTTGATCCCGTACCTGATCACCGATTCCTCCACGTTGAGAATATTATTTCTGCGGCCAACGGAATCTATCTCCTGCTGGCGCTTCAGGGAAGTATTGCCTTGATTCCTGTGATCTCACAAAAATCGACAAGAGCCGGATATAGTTCCGTACCGTAACCCAGACATGCATATTCATTGGTCCAATGCTGCAGCAACATTTCGATATCGCAATGCGCGGTCACAAAACCATGCGGCCAGAAAGGAATGCCACATTCATTGCGCCGCTTTTCTATCTGATCCGCCGGCGGCTCGAAAATGCTGGCTCGTGTAATGACCATTTGAAATTCACCATTCACCCTGCCGAGTCGCGCCAGTACTCCTTCTCCGACTTTGCAAATCAACCTAACAGAAAGGCCGCCCGCCTCGCCTTCCGTTGGAATACCGTGCTCAGAAAAACCCGCCGGCCCAAGCTTGCTCGCTAGCGAAGGTGGGCATGCGCCGTCTCCGATAATCTTGATTTCTTTTGTCTTCTTATCGATGTGCTGCAAATCCCCGTAATATACTCGCTCCCTGCTCAACTTGGTGAGCAGAAGAACCGTTAGCGCCGTATTGAAATCGCCCAGCGTAGAAGTACCAACTCCATCCTCCAGCATCATGCTCTGAGCAAAACATGTGGCAGAGTAATCACCGGCGAGCCCCGGAAAGGATTGAATCGTATAGAAGTCAAACTTTTCCTTTGCCACCATTTTTTTCAGCGCAAGGTACAGACGCATCGATCGTTCTGTTACTTCATTGCGCTCCGGCTCTCGGTCAAATAACTGCTTCAGGCGAGTGCTCAGCTCGTCCAGTTCGCCCGAGGAAATTGCTTCAGCGGCTTGCTTCAACTCCGTCGTATCCCGCGAATCGATATCGATACCAAACGTTCTCATCCATTGTGAGGGATCGGCCGCGCCACAGGTTTGCCCCATGCCACGGCCGCCGAACGCACCAATAGTGGACATATTCAGGAAGTTTTTGAGATGCGAGGCTTGAGCATAACTGAGGATTCGGCTTACGGTATCTTTTTCCTCCAGGCTGCCATACACGAATTTGTGCGGGATCCCGATTTCCAGCAAGCCTCCGTGCAGTACCAATCCACCAACCGGCCTCCAGCCTTGAGAGCCGGGATGCGTCCAGATGAGTAGGCCTTTTCCGCTACCGCAATAATCGCGAATAGCGCCAACCAGATGAGCTGCCCAAACCCAAGTGCCAGAAAAAAGGACGACCGCATCGATCGAATCGTCGCATTTCATTTTCTTGAATACGGCGCGCGCTTCTTCTTTGCTGGCCACAACAATGCTATGTTCCACTACTTTCAGACCGGCGGCGAGCAGCGCGCTCTTGGCGCGCTGAATCAGCATGTCATCGATGAAGGCTGTACCCATCGGGTCTTTTAACCCATCTTTGTGGACACCAAAAACTATGAATCCGATCGTGGCTTGAATCAACTTTCCTCCTGTTGCCATCCTGACCTCTCAGTCGTGAACGCTGCGAGGGGCTGAACACAAATGGTGGTACTGTTTGACTTGTTGCCCGTAGGCCGCCACGATCTCGGGGTCGGGCGAGACCACAGAAACATCGCGAACTACGAGGCCCACGGCCTCACGCAAGCTCCGGTATTCTCCGCAAGCAACGGCGGCAAGTATAGCTCCGCCCAAACACACCGCTTCTGGGCACTGCATTACATGCAACTGCCGACCTGACAGCGCCGCTCGCAACTTCAGACCTAAAGCCGACCGCGAACCTCCACCAGTGACGTAGACATCTCGAAAATCACCCACTGCATTGCCCAGAATGTCGGTCATCTGTGATAGTTCACAAGCAAGTCCTTCAAGAATGCCTTTGTAAATTTGGCTGCGGCTGGTATTCGGGGTCAAGCCGGAAATGATTCCACGAACTTGCGGATTGAAATCAGGATTGCAAGTGCCGATTAGATTAGGAGTAATACAAAGGCCGGTCGGACCGGCGGGGGCTTCTCGCTCGAGCGTCGCATAATGCATCGACTCCGCCTGAGACGATTTACTGTTGTTCTCATACAACAAATCATGGAACCAGTTGATCATGATTCCAGATGGAAAATACGCCAGCGTGACAAACTTGTCCGGAACCACGTGACAATAGGTGTTGAGACACGCCGCGAGTGCTGCGTCCGTGGGGCAGGGCTGATCGGATGCAGCCAGCAGGCACTCGTAGGTGCCTATCGAGTCAGCCACGCGACCCGAATCCACCACACCAACTCCAAGAGCTCCGCAAGGTTGATCGTGCCCTCCGATCACAACAGTCGTTTCAGCTGGAAGACCCAGTTGATTGGCCGCGGATGCACTGAGCTTCCCTGGACTCGTTCCTGCAGGTACCGGAACAGGCAGGCACTCGGCGCTGAGTCCGGTTGCGGCAAGAATTTCCGCCGACCAACCCTGCTGCCGTGTGTCAAAAGCCAGGTAGCGCGAAGCCAGAGAATAATCGACGTAAGGCGGCAGTCCGAGCCGAGCAAGAACATATCCGATCACGGTAAGGAAACGAACCGACGGAGTAAGAATATCCGGCCGGTGCTTACGCAGCCAAAGAATTTTTGGCACCGGATACATCGGGTGAGCGACGAGGCCGGTAATTTCGAAAAGCGTTTTTCTTCCGATTGTTCTTTCAAGCCACACCGCTTCTTCCGCAGCTCGATTATCCTGGTTGAGAATGGCGGGAGCGATTGCATCGTTGCGTTCATTGACCGGTATGAAAGTTTCACCGTGCGAACTCAGACACAATGCACGAACGGGATCGGAAACATTCTTACTTACTGCTTGCGAACAACCACACACTGCCTGCCAGTAGCGTTCGGGATTTATCTCCGCATGCGAAGGCGCGGGAAAGTCCGGCGCGTAGGCACAAGTGTGTTGGGCGAGTATTTTACCCGTCATAGCAAATGCCACCGCTTTGCATCTGCTCGATCCGATATCGACGGCAAGCAAACTCATTAGGGTTTCAATCCTGGCTTGCTGAGAAGGTTCCATTGTCAGCCAAACTGCCTGAACAATGTTAAGACTCCGGGCGAAGCAAAAAATCGCCCAGTGAAATTCCTCGCTGCCCGGCGTCATTCACAGGAATTTGTCTGCCGCAACCGTCAGCTTCCGGCCACCACCTCCGGACTCGACAACTTCGATCTTTCGATTGGCAATAGAAACACTCGCAACACCGCCAAATGATTCCGGCACCTCAAACAACAGAATCAGAAAGCGAACCTTGGCTTTGGATCTAGCCGGAAGCCAGCGATATGTTGATTCGCCGAACAGCGGACCTTGCACGATAGTTTCGCGACGCGGGATAGAGAATGGAGTCGTGCTGAACTCCAGTCCTCGACAGAACGTTTTCTCTCGCCACGGCGCTGAGGTTCGACTGTATCGCTCTTCCCAGTTGCCTACCCAGGGAAAATCTGCTCGCCGAAATGCATAGATGACGAGAAGCTTCAAACGCGGGTTACACGCGGCAATAAAGCCGATCTCCAGTTGAGGATCAATCAACTGCACCGTATAGTGTCCGAATCGCCGGGCCGGAGTAGTGCGCAAGTTCACTCGTCCAGGATTTTTCGTCGGAGCTTCGGGCCAGGTAAAGTCAGCGTCGGGTTGCAGAGAAAATAGAGGGCTGTAATTGGTTGGACAAACTTTCGCCTGCGTTGCCGGTATATCAAACCACGTGGTTTCTTCTTCCAAGAATGGCGGACCGAAAGTCACATGTTCGTTCCACGAAATCGGGCGGTCATAACTGCCGAGATTGGTTGCTTCTTCTTCGCAATAAATCACCGGATTCGCCCGATCAAGGGTTAGCTTTCGAGTGAAACTGATTCGAGCCTCTGGAAGCGTCACGCCATATTGCATTAGCGGCTTCGGCGATTGCGCTTGTTTCTGCAGCTTCCACTTCAATGCCGGCGCCTCGCCGTGGGTAGTAAGGCCAGCTGCCGTCTCTTCCATAGACGGCGGCCCGAAATGATCAAAGCTGAGGCTGTGCCCGGCAATGCCGGAGAGCAGCTTGCCATCCGGCGGAGGTCCATACCTGCGAGCGTGTTTCGAAACTTTGTAATCGTTAGGATCGATTGTGGCCCAGTGCGGACGCCATAACGGATTCACTCCAGAACACGCGTTCAGATTTAATTCGCAGATATGCCCACCGCCCGCTAGAACGGAGATATGACCCCAATCTGCCTGCAGGCGAAATCCGCGGCGGCCATCGATCCCATTCCTGTTACGCAAAGCTCCTCGGGCATCGGAACGAGTCTTCGTCATCTTGGGATAGCTTGGAAATCCGCCGTCTCCGCGCCATCCAGAGCAGCTCGGGCCTGTTTTAGAAATCCGCTCATGTTGTCGGCCTGGAACACATTGCGGCCAAAAAAAACACCAGCCGCTCCGGCCGCCGCAACTTCACGTACCACATCAAGTGCTTGCGTGTCGGAACTATGACGGCTTCCGCCAAGCACCAGGATTGGTACGGGGCAATTTGCCACTACAAAACGCATCGAGGCCGGATCCCCGGTGTAATCCGTCTTAACGGCATCTGCACCAAGCTCGACTGCCATACGACTGTGCCTGTTCACCCACTTGGGATGGCCTGGATTCTGAACATTTTTCCCTCGCGCCAGAGATTCAACAATCAGAGGGATTCCCACGCGTTCACACTCGCGCGCGATCTCGGCATTACGGGTAATCTCCTTCATCTCGAACTCTGCGTTGCCGGTGCCTACGACGAGATAGGTCAGGACAGCGTCTGCTCCGTGTCGTAATGCGTCCTCGGGATGCGCGAGAAGCGCGCTGTGCAGCGCGCCGTTTCCGTTTTCCCCAATCGCCGACCAAACGGTGGTCCAATCGAGACGGGCGATGAGCGGAGGTATGCAACCCAGACTTGTCGAATTCGCGAACTGACGAATCAGACCGAGGTTCAGCAGCAACGCATCGACCTCGGCTTCGGCAAATTGTCGGATCTTGTCTAAGGGGTCTTCAGTTCCAGGAATGGGTCCCAGCACTAACGCATGATCGAAAGCCACGACTAGAGCCCGGTGTCGCGAGCCTCCCAGCACTCGGTTCAAGCGGATTTTCCTACCGCAATCGCTCACAATTTCCTCATGCTCCGTAACACCAGAAGTCGGACTCAAGCTACCGGGATCTTGAGCGAATGTCAACTTATTTGCGTGAATATGTTCGTTTGCGGACCACCTTGCGTATCTCTTGACCCTCCGCAACCACAATTTCGACACCCGCTTCACGCAACGCCTTAATGTATTTGGGGTCAGTGCCGGAATCCGTTACGAGCACGTCGATATCTGCCACCGGTCCGACATAGGCGAAGCTCTGAGTACCGAACTTACTATGATCTGCTAACGCAATACGGGTTTTGGCGGCTCGAGTAATCATCTTCTTGATCTGTGCCTCGGCATGGTTCGCGGTTGACACTCCGTAGGAAAGATCGATTGCGCTCACGCCCAGGATCGCTTTATCCAAACGAATTTCGGACAGCGCACGCTGCGCCCATTCGCCGGAAAAATAGAAAGTATCTTTCTGCAGATCGCCGCCGGTGCAAAGCACAGTCACGCCCGAACTTCTTTGTAACTGGCAGACAATGGTGGGGGAATTCGTCACGACCGTCAGGCGATTCCGCTGATGTAAAGCGCGGGCAAGCTCATACACCGTGGTGCTTCCCTCCAGAAATACGGTCTCTCCATCCAATATCAAATGTTCAGCCGCACGCGCGATCGCCTGCTTCTCGACGCTGTGGCTGTGCGACAGAGTTTCATAGGAAGGTTGGAAATTCGTGCTGGACATGCGGGAGACCGCTCCGCCATGAGAACGGACGAGCACGCCATCGTGCTCCAGCGCGGCCAAGTCTCGCCGAATCGTCGCGGCCGTAACCCCCAGGGCCGCACATAGATCGGAAGCGGAGACCGTGCGTTGACCGGAAAGGATCTCTCGAATGCGAAATCTGCGCTCTTCCGCGAGCATGAATTCTTGCGCTCTCCTGCCTTACCTAAATTGCTTAGCCCGGTCCGGGCACCGCGGCACAATTGTATTTGGGATAGGAAGTTTTGTATCGCAAAAAGTAAGATTGCGAGGATACAAATCGATCAGAAACGAACATTCTGATTGACAAACGAGCAACTGGTCGGTAGATTCGCGCCATTGCAAACTGAATGACGTAAAGTGAACGACGCAGCCAACGTTGGAATGCCACCAAATCGTCCGCTTATGCCTGTAAAGACCGAAACGCATCCCCGCCTGACGCGCGCCTTCGGTCTGCTTCCGGCCACAGCCTTGAACATGGCCAACATGGTTGGGATCGGGCCCTTCATCACCATCCCGCTGTTAATGGCCTCCATGGGTGGCCCGCAATCCATGCTGGGCTGGCTGACCGGCGCGCTCATCGTAGTTTCCGACGGCCTGATATGGAGCGAACTGGGGGCGGCGTTGCCAGGTTCCGGCGGCAGCTACCATTTTCTTCGCGAAGCTTACGGCCATCAAACTTGGGGACGCCTGATGGCTTTTCTTTTCATCTGGCAATTTGTTCTGAGCGGCCCATTGGAAGTCGCCTCCGGCATGCTCGGTTTCGGAAATTATTCCACCTATCTCTGGCCGGGATTGAGCGGTCGAGGTCAGCAATACGTAGGGGTTGCCGCGGGCCTGCTTGCTCTGTTCCTCTTATGCCGAAAGATCAAATTTCTAAGCAAAGTCACGCTCACGCTGTGGATTGGCACGTTGCTGGCGATGGTCACTATCATGCTCACCGGCTTTCCTCACTTCAATCGCCATCTTGCGTTTGATTTCCCGACAGGAGCGCTGACGTTTAATCGTGGCTTCATACTCGGTCTTGGCAGCGCTACTCTGATCGCTGTTTACAACTATCTCGGATATTACGATGTCTGTTACATCGGTGACGAAG
>JBAWBG010000465.1:0-6136 GCA_049589695.1 Candidatus Sulfotelmatobacter sp.
AATGTCGTTCCGTTCCCGGCAATCGTATCGACCGCCCACGCAGACTTAGGAGTTGCATGATAGTAGAGCAATGAATTGTCGGACCCCTCTG
The DNA here is from genome assembly GCA_049589695.1 of Candidatus Sulfotelmatobacter sp. Classification (GTDB taxonomy): domain Bacteria; phylum Acidobacteriota; class Terriglobia; order Terriglobales; family Acidobacteriaceae; genus Sulfotelmatobacter. The sequence continues at coordinate 92 of JBAWBG010000465.1, forward strand.
CGACCACGTCCGCCTCGCCAGTCGAGCGAACGACAATTGCGGGTGCCGAGAACGTCGTTGCGGACCCAGCAATCGCGTAGGCAACGAACGGATCGCCAGGAGCTGCATGATAGTACACCAGTGAGTTGTTCGGGCCTTCCGCGACCACGTCTGCCTCGCCGGCTGGGTGTCCCTTCCGTACCGCAATCGCAGGGGCCGAAAACGTCGTTCCAGACCCGGCCACCGTATCGACGTCCCATGGATTGCCGGGAGTTGCATGATAATACAGCAGCGAATTGTCGGGCCCCTCTGCGACCACGTCCGCCTCGCCAGACGGATCTACCGTGCGTACGGCAATGGAGGGCGCCGAGAATGTCGTTCCGTTCCCGGCAATCGTATCGACCGCCCACGCAGACTTAGGAGTTGCATGATAGTACAGCAACGAATTGTTCGGACCTTGTGCGACCACGTCCGCCTCTCCGGTTGAGCGAACGGCAATGACGGGCGCCGAGAACGTCGTTCCATCCCCAGCAATCGTGTCGGCGACAAAGGGTTTACCAGGTTTTGCATGATAGTAGAGCAGCGAATTGTTTGGACCCTCGATGACCACATCGGCCTCACCATTCGAGCGCACAGCGATGGCAGCCGGGTTCTGCGCCAGGGCGAGGGTGGGCATAAGCAGTGTGAGTGCCGCCAAAGACAACATGAATCTCATTCCGATGCTTTTTTTCATAACGACCTCTTTGTCGGTTGGTTGAGTTGCAATTGAAGTTTTGCCGATTGTGATGTTGTGGTTTGTCATTTTCATTGTGATTCTCCTTATTGTTTTTTTTGGGGAAAGCTTGTACTAAAACTCGTTAGTCGGGATCTCTGTTGCCGAACCCTTCTGAATGCGCAGTCGTGCCTGTTCCGACTGCGCTGGGGCTAACTTGTTGCCGCAAAGCGGGCAGATAGAGAAGCCCGCAGCAGCCACGTCACCGAGCACGCAAATATCAAACAGCCAGCGAGCAAACCGAACTTTGTGTTGGTTTTCATTGGGTCCTTCCTGCTTAAGTTGACGGACAAGGGTGTTGTGGTTGATAGAGAGACTAGACAGCCTTCTGACTTTGAGCTTCGTTCGAGTTTCATGGCATCCTCCGTATAAGTTAGTGTTTCTCTTTGTGATGTCGTGATTCTTTTCGCTGGATTATCTCGACTCGCTCCTAATCGGGTGGCTCACACAACGCGGTGTTCGTTGTGTGAGTAAGTGGAGGATGTTCCCCTGAGTTATTCGGTCGTTGGCTCGACCAATCCCCAACCATCCCCCGCATCCCCACTCAAGCCAGAACCGGGCTTGAGTGCGCCACCCGCCGTGAGCTGAACTGGAATGCATGCATCGCTGCGCGATGCATGGGTCCTGCCTTCGACTGCTAATTGCAGGTGACTGAGAAAATCCGATACCAGAGTGCTCCCTCGCCGCTGGTGCCATTGTGGACTTCGATGCCCACGGAGTTTTTAGTCGGGAGCGTTATCGCGGGATTGAATCCGTTGTCGTAGGAACCGGTTTCATCCCAGGTAAGCGATCCCCCCGATAGAGTCGCGGTGTCGAACAACATCGGGGATACGCCACCGAAATCCAGGTTGTGGACTTCGAGAACGGCCTCGCCGTTGTAACCTACTGCCGGGTTAGAGCCTGTGGTAACGTATTCGAAGCTGCTGCTCTGCCAAGTGATCTTTAGTCCTTTCCTGGTACCGATGTGATACCAAAGAGGAACGGCAGCCCCACTCCCCCCGTTATGCACTTCGAGAACTCCCGTGCCCGATGCCGTCACCGACGGATTGAATCCGCTGTCATACTGGGCGGGCGATCTCCATGCGATCGTCTTGGCCGCGACGTTCACGGTTCCAGTGCTGTACCAAAGGGGCCCGACACTGGTTTTAGCATTGTGAACTTCGATCACCGTGGTGCCGACGATGGCAATGGTTGGGTTGTAGCCGTTGTCGAATTGGACGGTGGCTCCCCACGTAATCGTGTCGTTGCTGGGGTTTACGGTCCCGACCACATACTCCAGGGGACCCACACCGTCAACTGAATTGTGGACCTCAACCACGGTCTTCCCCGAAACCGCTACGGCTGGATTCTCCCCAGACGATTCGTATTGGTGGCTGCCGCCCCACTTGATGCTGGAGAATGGCTTTTTCAGCTGGCCGACGTGATACCAAAGAGCACCGACGCCTAGTCCGGCATTGTGAACTTCGACGGCGTTCGTTCCGGCTAAGGCGACTCTGGGGTTGAATCCATTGTCGTAGTCGACGGCGTTGGTGGAGGTTGCGGAACAGCTCTCCTGCGCGGACGCAGATTGGACGAAAGCCACCCCCAAAACAAGCGCGAGGACTATGGCTAACGACTTTGCTGATTGATTCTTCATAAGTGGTTCTCCTTCAATTTTTTTCGTTCGCGGGGATCGCGGCCGGAAGCAAAGAGCAGGTTGCTCCTGGGTTCTTCTTGGTCCAGACTCAGCGGCCCGTACCGGAACTATCGTGATAAAATTCCGCTTAGTTTTGCCGATTGTGATGTTGTGGTTTGTCATTTTCATTGTGATTCTCCTTATTGTTTTTTTGGGTAAGCTTGTACTAAAACTCGTTAGTCGGGATCTCTGTTGCCGAACCCTTCTGAATGCGCAGTCGTGCCTGTTCCGACTGCGCTGGAGCTAACTTGTTGCCGCAAAGCGGGCAGATAGCGAAGCCCGCAGCAGCCACGTCACCGAACAGCAGCGTTATTCCTTCCCGCTGTACGGTCACCTCAGTACAAACGGTGCGGCTCGTGCCGCTGGCGGACACATCGGAGCGGAAGAAGCTTGCCCGTTCGCTGAACCATTGATAAAGTCGCTTCACTCGGTCCTCGCTCACTGAGTCGCGATTGTTGCGGCAGTCACCCCAAAAAGGCGAGTGACAGGAGTTGACGGTTTCTGAAAGCCCTGTGGATTTCCTGGATGCCGATGAAAACAGATGGGATATTTCAATTCGGCGAGTTTCGTGTAGACGCCCAAGCGCGTACCTTGCGGCGAGAAGAAGAGCTCCTAACAGTTAACCGCCGGGCGTTTGATGTTCTGCTCTACTTCGTGCAGAACCCGGGCAAGATTCTCACCCGGGAAGAACTGCTAAAGAATGTCTGGGCAGAGTCCTTTGTGGATGAAAACAGTCTGGCGCAAAGCATCTCGGTGCTGAGACGGGCGCTCGCGGAGAAGCCGGGGGAGAACAGTTATATCGCCACCGTGCCAGGGCGCGGGTATCAGTTTGTTTCGGCGGTGACGGCCGTTGCTCCGGAGAACGGAAATATTCTCCCAGACGTGGCAGCAACTGGCGGCAGCAGTTCCAGCGGGCTCCTTTTTGAGAAACACACGGTCCAAACAAGTGTCGTTACTACTAATGAGAAGAAAGAACGACCAAGTTCACTAATTTCTCGAAATCGCCCGGCAGTGATACTAGCGGTGGTCTTTGTCGTAGTGGCGGCATCGGTAGCCGGGGTCTACACGTGGACACACTTCCACCGAGTCCGGCTGTCATCAGTTGTCATCAGTCCGACCGCGACCTCCCCTACAGCCCGACGTTCCATCGCTGTTCTCGGCTTTCGCAACCTGTCTGGCCGTCCAGAAGAAGGCTGGCTGTCGACAGCATTGGCGGAAATGTTGAGCACAGAACTTGTAGCCGGAGAAAAGCTGCGCCTGGTTTCGGGTGAAGATATTGCGCGCACAAAACTTGAACTTCCTCTAGCCGACGCTTTCCTCTGGCGCACTCCGCTTTGGCTGAAGCCTGGTCACGGTTGGGCTACGACAAGAAGGCTCAACAGGAAGTCGGTCAGGCGTACGAGCTGTCCGTGAACCTTTCTCGCGAAGAGAAGTTGGTGGTCGAAGGCCGCTATCGTTACATCAATCATGAGAGTGGGAAGGCGATCGAGGTCTATCGCGCTCTCGTCACGTTGTTCCCTGACAACCTCGACTACGGGCTCAAACTGGCAAGGGTGCAGAGCCGCGGCGGGAAAGGGCATGATGCCTTGACCACGGTCGAATCGCTGCGCAAACTCGCGCCTCCAGCCTCTGAAGATCCCCGTATCGATTTGCAGGAGGCCTATGCATGGATAGCGCTGAGCGATTTTAAACACCAGGAACAACCTCTGGAACGAGCGGCGCAGAAGGCTGGGGCGCAGGGATCCAGGCTTCTTCTGGTAGAAGCACTGGAAAACCAGTGTTGGTTGTTCGCGAATTCCGCGCGGCCGCAGACTGCAGTAGACGCCTGTCGCGAAGCCAGGGACATTTCCGCTGCTGCCGGAGATGAGCAGGACGAGGCCATATCTTTGAAGTCCTGGGCGGATGCGATACAAAAGGTAGATGCACCCGAGGCCATCCGCCTGTACAAGCAGGCACAAGCCATCTTTCTGAGAAATGGATCAGAACGCGGTTTACCGGACGTACTCAACAATCTCGGCAATGTATATGAAGCGCTGGGCGATCCGGCCACGGCCGAGAAGATGCAGCGCGAGGCACTGGCCAGCCTTCGACGCCTCGGTGACAAGCGGAATCAAGCTGCGGTTATTGGGAACATTGCGGACCAACGAGTGAATCAAGGGGATCTGAAAGGCGCGATCAAGCTATACGACGAGGCCTTGCAGCTAGATCGTGAAACTGCGGACACCGGAGGTACCGCCTTCGCGATTGACAACCTCGCAACCATTCATCAATTGCAGGGAGACTTGGCAGCTGCAAAGCAGGGATTCGAACAATCTCTCGCGACCTGGCAGAAAAACGGCGATCAAGATAACTCGGCTGACGCGATGCGGAGTTTAGGAGGTCTGCTGCTCCAGGAGGCCGACTTTTCTGGCGCCCGTAAGAGGTACGAGCAGGCGCTGGCGATACGGACTTCGGCTGGCGATGCTCTCACCGTTGCTGAGACTCGGCTTGGGCTCGCCGATTTGTCGTTGGAGGAGGCGCATGCTCCTGCTGAGCAAGAAGCGGCGATGCGGCAGGTCATCGAAGTCTTTCAGCAACAAAAATCCCGTGACGATGAAACTCAGGCCTGGAGCATCCTCGCTCGCGCGCTGCTCGCGGAGAGTAAAGCAGCGGCAGCAAAAGAAGCGATGCAACGTGCGCGGTCGCTCGCGGCCAGGAGCCAGAATCCCGCAATTCGATGGCAGACGGCTATCGTCTGGGCGCGGATAGGGACCGCCGAAAAAGACGCCCCCAACTCCGCTTTCGAGATTGCAGCGCGCAGAGAGTTGACCGCCATCATCGCGAAGTCGCGAGAGTTGGGTTATCGAGGAATTGAGCTCGATGCTCGTCTGGCGCTCGCCGAGATCGAAATGAAGGCCGGACAAATGGCGGCGGGACGTGCCCACCTGACTGCGATCGAAGGGGAGGCCAAGCCCAAAGGATACAACCTCGTCGCACGCAAAGCTGCCAGCGCTCGCGGCTGAGTACCCCTATCCGTCATCAGCAAGCCTGCAAATCTGCCGGGATTCTTGGCGGAATTCATGCGTCCTGTTGTTGCACGAAAGAGGGGACCTAGACCATGGGACCCTCGAACATAGGACGGAGAGCTCAAAATTGTTTCGCTTCTATTTTTTCCCTCAACCCAGCTGCGTTCGTCTTGGGGCATACGAAGTGCTCTGGCAACCATGCCAGAAACAGCCCGTCTACGAAAACGCAAACCCGCCGACTTCGAAAAACGCGATAACCTCATTAAACATTTTGAGTTGTATAGCGTCTAATGTTCACCTGTCGTCTAGTCAAACGCGTGAATTCAGCGACGATTTTGTGACACCGGAACTGGACCAAGTGCATCCGCAGGATGCGCGGATTATTATCTCGTTACGAAAAAGGGGTCAAACGTGCAAATACATAAGCGCCTAGCAGTAACGGTATGGCTGATTCTGGGCCTAATGGCGTCCGGGCTGTCTGTCGCTCAGTCCTCCCCGGGTTCGGGAGCAGAGACAGATCATGCAGAAAGTGCCGTGCCGGGACTGCATGACTTCGATTTTTTATTCGGACACTGGCAAGTCCATCATCGAAAGCTGAAGCATCGCCTCGTCAA
>JBAWBG010000466.1:0-5300 GCA_049589695.1 Candidatus Sulfotelmatobacter sp.
TGCCCAAGTCACCGCAATCACCAGAAAGCACAATACGCTCCCCTCCGGCCCAACCCCGCCTCCCGTAAGCCACGCCGGCCCGTGAAACGACGACTTCAATAGATGCCCCGGAAAAATCGTTCCGCTATCCGGTACCGAATAAAAAAATGTCTCTCCCCAATCCCAGGCCGCGTGAAATCCCACGGCAAACCACAAGTTCCCCGTGCGCCGCAAAGTCAAACAGAAGAAGAACCCAATCGCCGCAGCCGCCAGCAAACCTGGCCACTGCTCTCCGCCATTTCTCATGTGGATCAGTCCAAACATGCACGAAAGCAGCACCGCCGCAGGCCAGAAACCCATGGCGCAGGTCAAAGTAAACTGCGAATATCCGCGCAACAAGAACTCTTCAAACAATCCCACCAGCAAAAAAAACACGGCCCAAAAAAAAGCGAACCGCATAATGCGCGTGCCATGGATCGCCAAATGTCCCACATCAAAAACGCGCAGACCATACATCATCGCCATCAATAGCGTGACACTTAGAAACCCCCACGCCGTCCCCACGCAAAATAGTTTTCCAAACGCCGTGCGCCTCGGCAATCCGTATACTCCCCACGGCCGCCGCTCAACCCTCGCCAGCAACAACGCCGGAGCCACTGCCGCGCACAAGAGCCCAAACTCCTCCAGCATCATCGACCAAAGCCCATTCGCCCCCAGCTCGACCGACGCCGCCGAACGGAGAACGAAATATTGCAACACGTAAAACATCGTCACATAGAACGCGAATCCCCATCCCGCCCGAAGTCGGTGCGGGCCCCAAAAGACAGTCCGCACATACGAGGGCTGAACCGAAAAATCGGGAGCCTCAACGCTCGGACTCGTCATTTCTAAGCCGGATCCGTCGCCTCGCGAAATCTCCACCTCGTCTTTACTTTCACTCTTCATCAGACAAGTCTCGGCGTCCACAACCTTCGTGCAACTTCGTGTTCTTAGTGGTGAATGCTCTTACTCTCTCTCGCGACCCGCATAAGTTTCCGCAAACCGCCCCGCTCATGGTAAAACACTTCGGCTCGCCCTTATGACCGGATTTTTCACGCGCGAACGCTTCGGCCGTCCCCAGTTTCTCGCCGGAGCTTTGCTCCTGCTTTTTCTGGCGCAGGCAATTTGGCTGGTCCACTCCGAGTTGCGCCTCTCGGAATCCAGCAGCCTCAGCCTCTCCGAGCAAGTTCGCATCGCCGCCGGCTGGCGCCAAATTCATGGGGGCGGAATCGCCGGTGCGCCGTTCCCCGACGCACCCGGTTCGCTCCCCATGGAAGTCTCGCGCGACAACTCGGGTTTCGATACCGAGCACTCCCCGCTCATCGCCCTGGTAACCGCCGCGCCCCTGCTCGCGTGGCCGCACAGCCTGAACGCTGCCGAATCTCGTTGGCATTGGCGCTGGCTTCCTCGCGTTCCGTTCCTCGCCTTCGGAGTCTTCCTCGGCGCCTCGCTGTGGTACGTCGCCCGCCGTCTCTGCGGCAACACTGGAGGATTTCTCGCCCTCACCCTCTACTGTTTTTCTCCCGCTATTCTGCAAGCCACTGCTGTCTGGCACGCCGAGCCAGAAATCCTCGCCGCCTGGGGATCCTTCGGATCCATCTTCACCGCCATCGCCGTCGCCCATACACTCTACGCCCCACGAGAAGTCGTTCTCTGGAACTGGCGCCGCATCCTTCTGCTTGGCGTCGCTCTCGCCATCTCCGTCGGATCCCAATTCTCCATGATCGTGGTAGTCCCCGTTGCTCTAGCCTTTATGCTTTACCTCGCTCCCATCCGCCGCGGCGCAGCCCTCATCATCTGGACCACCTCATGTTTCGTAGCACTGCTCATATTGTTCTCCACATATTTCTTTCACGCCCACACGTTCCTCGAAGCCATGCAGCACGCCTCTTTCTGGGGAGCCACCTGGCGTAGCTTCACCGTGCTCGCCGTCTATCGCCAAGTCGCACGGCAACTCCTGCGCGCCTGCCCCGCCTTTGCGCTATTCATTCCATTGGCCGTCGGAGTCTACGCCGCTTGGCCGCGTACTCGCTACTTCGGCAATACCGCTCCGCTCTTAGTCGCTGCACTGTTCATCATCCTCGGCATAGCCCATCCCCACGTCGCTGGTGCCGGTTTCCTTCTGGCCTCGGTTCCATTCCTCTTCATCTTCGTTTCTGGCATCCTGGCCGATCTCATGGAGACTCCCTTCCGCGCCCTGGTGACCTCCGCAGTCTGGGCCCTCGTCGGAGCCTATATCCTCTGGAGCCTCCTGGCCCTAACCCAAATTCCCCGCGGATAACGCTGAAGGATCAAGCCCTACCCCGTGTTCCCCTGTGCCCCCTGTGTTAAAGCTTTTGACCTAGTAGCTCACGACTCGACCGCAACAATTCTCTACAATTCGCGCGCATCTCCCGCCGTTGAGTTGCGATCTAATTCTGTAAGACTCCTAATATTAAGGAGCGCGCCATGCCTTACTCGTTGGAGTATCATAAGACCGTGAATCACATCCTGCGACGCTTGATTCCGGCTTCGCTCGCGTCTTTTGCTGTATTCCTGTTCCCGCTATTCGCCTTCTCCAGCAGTCCGGCGCAAGTTGGCGGCGTGTCTCCCGGCTCCATTCACTCAGTCCCGGTCGCGCCTCCAACAGCAATAAGAGTGCCGCCTCCTACCGCCTCGCTCGTACCGCCCCCGACTGGCGCACTTCCCGTCCACAGTGCCTTTGCGCCGTCGGCTTTCGCGCATCCCACCGGCATTTCGCATCCGCACCGCCCCCCGCAAGATAACGGGCATCACCCTCAGCACAACACCAACAGTGTTGCAGTTTATCCCTATCCCTATCCGGTCCCATACGGCGCAGATGTCAGCGACTCCAATACTGCCGGCCAGGATGACGACGCCGCCGAATATCAAGCCGGTCCAGCCATCGGCGATCCCCGCAGCTACGGCGCTGACGCTTACGTGCGGCCCTTGCCCGTGGATCCCTCTTATAATGTTTCCGCTGAAAGCAATCTTGCCGATCCCCCCGTCTCCGATCCGCCCGATTCGCGGCAGCCTCCTACAACGCTCGTCTTCAAAGACGGTCATCAACTTCAGTTGAACAACTACGCCATCGTCAGCCAGACTCTGTACGATTTCACTCCGGGCCATCCTCGAAAGATCTCTCTCTCGGATCTCGATCTTCCGGCCACACAAAAACAGAACGACGATCACGGCGTTGTCTTCGAACTGCCGCCATCGTCACAAACCAACTGACCATGCGGATCCCTTTCAATCCTCGTCTTATGTCTATGTGGCGCGGGCGCCCTCGCCCGCGAAATGCAGAAAGCAAAATCGCGGCTGAACGAAATCTCCTTCTCTACATTCCGCTGCTCGCCGCACTCGCGATCACGCCGTACGCTACGGCTCAAAGGTCGGCAGGACACGCAGCCGCTCCCATCCACTCTGCAGTGCCCCACCTCAATTCGCCTCACCACACACTTGCGTTTGCACGCGGCACCCATCAACCGGGGTTCCGCCGCTCCTCTTCTCCTTACGCTTCCACCTACGCCTCCCTGCCATTTCCATTCTTCGGCGACTCCTTCGATCCCGATGACATTTATTCCACCGGATATCCCGTCGCCTCTCCGCCGCCTCCGTATTTGCTGCAAGCCCTGAGTCAAATGACCGGCCCCGCCGTCAATAACATAGGGCAAGCGATGACTTCCCCAAGCGTCAACGAGTCTTCATCCTCCCAACCGCTGATGATCGAATTGCAGAACGGCCACTATGTTCGCGTTAGCGCCACCGTCGCCAACGGCGACGCCCTCCCACTCGATCAATCGCCTATCCGCGGTCGATCCAGTCAATCCCTTTCGCCGATCAACTCCGCACCCCAAGCGCAACCCTTGGCTGCTGCCGTTCTAATCTTCCGCGACGGACACCGTGAAGAAGTCCGCGACTACACCATCGCCGACGGCATGCTCTACGCCCGCGGCGACTACTACACCGACGGATACTGGAACAAGAAGATCAATCTTGCAGCTCTCAACGTCCCCGAGACAATGCAAGCCAATGCCAATCGCGGTGTGAACTTCGTCCTGCCGTCGTCCCCGAATGAAGTCATAACCCGCCCATAATTGTTAATAGAGAACACAGATTTTAATGAGCGGACAGCCGCCCTCGGCTGTCCAGTCGAGCGAAGCTCGACTCTCTCTCTCCTCTCCACAAAGGAAGCTCCACTAACACTCGCCAAACTGACCCAAGTCTGTGGTAAAATAACTCATCGACAACCTAATTAACTACTTGCAAATGCAATCCTTTAGCGATGATTCGCTAGATCGGAAAGGACGCTGGCAGCGTCCCGGCTCGGGCGCAAAAATCGCCCGCATTTTTACGGTCGTCTCGAGCAATGCGAGGGATCGGCTCCGCTAAGAACTGAACATTTATGGCAGAAGATCAAGACCCACAACTTCCCCTGACTCCACCAACGCCGCCCGGTGACGGCAGTCCCGGCGCTCTGCACATTCAGCCCGTCAACATTGAAGACGAGATGCGCAAGTCGTATCTCGATTATTCGATGTCGGTGATCATCGGCCGCGCTCTACCCGATATCCGCGACGGTCTCAAGCCCGTGCACCGCCGCATTCTCTACACCATGCAGCAGATGGGCCTGCAGCCCAATCGCGCCACGCGCAAGTGCGCCCGCATCGTCGGCGACGTCATGGGCAAATACCATCCCCACGGCAACCTCGCCGTCTACGACGCATTGGTTCGCCTCGCGCAAACCTGGAGCCTGCGTTACCCATTAATTTTCGGTCAAGGAAATTTCGGCTCCGTCGATGGCGATCCTCCTGCCGCCGATCGCTACACCGAAGCGAAACTCGCGCCAGTTTCCACCGCGCTTCTTGAAGATTTAGACAAAGAAACGGTAGACTTCCGCCCCAACTACGATGGCAGCGAAGTCGAACCGGACGTTCTTCCCGCGCGTATTCCGAACCTGCTCATTAACGGCTCCGATGGAATCGCCGTCGGCATGGCGACAAAAATTCCACCCCACAATCTCACGGAAATCATCGACGCGACCATCACGCTCATCAACGACCCCAACGCGCAGCTCGCCGAAATTCTGAAATTCGTTCAAGGACCAGATTTCCCCACCGCCGGCATCATCCACGGACGCGCCGGAATTTTCGAGGCCTACCGCACCGGCCGCGGACGCTTCATGATGCGCGCCAAAGCCGCTATCGAAAATGTCACCAAAGACCGCCAGGCCATCATCGTCACCGAAATTCCCTATCAGGTAAACAAAGCGGTTCTCGTCA
>JBAWBG010000467.1:0-12066 GCA_049589695.1 Candidatus Sulfotelmatobacter sp.
GGCGGCTTAATCTTTGCGGAACTACGGGAGTGTGTTACTCCCAATTCTTGAGCCACGGCGTGAAAATAATGTTGGCCCCGCTTGTGGTCGAGCATCCGCTGCCCCCCGGACCGGCGGGACATCCCCAGTAATTCTCGGACGCGTCGATGCTGCCAGTGCATGCGGCGGAATCCAGAGCGCAAACGTTGGCGACACCAATGCCGGTGCCGACGAGATCGTTGTAGTGCGCGTCGACCTTAGCGGGAGTGTTAACGGCAAGGTCGACAGCCTCGTTCTCAATAACGTTTTGAGAAATGACGGTACCGCGAACGGGCGATCCGCCGCCGCCGCTGTTGATGTTGATTCCGGTAGGTCCGGGCGTGAGCGTGTCATCGGTATCGGGCCCGTTGCCGGAGATGAAGTTGCCGACGATCACGTTGTCATCCATGATATCGGCGGGGGCACCGAACGCCGGGCCGACGTGGGTGTGGAGAGAGACACCCGGAATACCGTTGCCGATAAGCCGGTTCCGGATGATCAGGTTACCGGAAACGCGCCCGGGGCCGTTGCCATCGGAAAAAAGCCCAACTCCGCCGCCGCCGACTGTGACACCGTTTCTGGAAGAGATGTTTTCGGCGACGGTATTGTTCTCAACACCGTAGTGGGGAGCGTAATGGGGCGGGGTGGAACCTGCGGGCGGATGCGAGGCAAGAACGATGCCGCACTCGGGCGGGTTATCCGACGCGTTGTTGTTGACGATCGTGTTGTTGCGGCTCTGCGCGGTGTCGTCGCTGATCAGAATGCCGTCACCGTTGCCCGACAGGGCGTTGCCGGCCACCGTCACGTTCACGGCTCCCATGAGGTGAAGGCCGCCGCCGCAGTCGCCGCTTTCATCGGTCTCGTAAGCGGGCTGGCCTTTGCAGGCCGGGCCGGAGCCGAAGACGGGACCAATCTGGTCGTTGTTCAGAATGTGATTATTCAGGATTGAAGAGTTCGAAGTGTTAACCACTAGAACTCCCTCGTACAGGGCATTCTTTACCGTAAATCCGGCAACGGTCACGTTCTGAAGGCCGGGATTATCCAACCCGTCCAGAAAGATACCGTTGGCAAGGCCGGTGGCATCGATGAAGGAAGAACCGGAGCCAGCGCCGACGAGTGAAAGCGGCTTGCCGATGACAACGTCCTCCTTATAGGTGCCAGGACCAACGCTGATCACATCATTGTTTTCAGCCGCGTTTACGGCTAACTGAATCTTGGCGTAGCAGACCTTCGACCCTTTAGGGGTGACGCACAGCGTATTAGCTACAGCAGTCTGAGGCAAAGCCGCAAACAGCGCGGCGCAGCAGAAAATCAAGGATGAGCAAACTCGGGCTGGGTGCATGGATATTCTCCTTTTGTCAACGAAACGAATGTGGTTGAACAGTGGAAACCGATTCTGAATCGAATAACAGCTAACTGTCCCCGGCAAACCAACCTGGGTTGCGGACAGGGGCCCGTGCTTACTAAAAAGCCGATGGAAATAAGGTGTTAGAAAACGGAGAACTGCGGACGTCCCCCAAACTTGCGCAGAATTATGATCGGGCGTGGGTGCCGTGTCAAGCCCAGAATCGGTGCAGTGCTGGAGCCGGCAGTGGGTTCCTACGGCTACACTCTAAAAAACAGATGTTTAGAGGCTAGAGTTTTTCCTTCCGGTGCTCACAGCTTTCCGTGTTGAGACAGGAATCGGCCAGGACGAGGCGCGCGACGGGTTTGCCCCCGATGATGTGGGAGTCGATGATTTCGTCGACGTCAGCTTCGGTGACGTGTCCGTACCAGACGGCTTCTGGATAAACGACGATGTTTGGGCCGTGCTCGCACTGGTCAAGACAACCCGCCTGGTTGGCGCGTACTTTGCCTTTGAGTCCGCGCTCCGCCAGTTTCTGTTTGAACAATTTCTGGAGCTTTGCCTGGCCGGTGGGATCGCAGCATCCGCGCGGGTTTCCGGGAGGGCGCTGATTGCCGCAGATGAAGATGTGTTTTTCAAATTTGGGCATGAAGGTGATTTGACCCGGCGTGAAAACGTCAGGCGACGGATTCGTCCTGCATAATTTTTGCGGCGGCGATCTCGGCATCCCAGACGCCATCGAAGTCTACGAAATATCCCTGCACTTCCAGTCCAGGGATTGCAGCCAGAAGATTCGCGGCGGCGCGCGCCAGTTCCTGCTGGTGATGCGCGGCTTCGGCTTGAGCATCGCCGTGAAAAACGGCTTCAAGGCTCCCGTAGGCGCCGCAATCGGAATGGACCATCAGGATGACCCGCTTGGTGCCGTGCAGGCGCACGGATTTGCGAATCTGTCCCAGGACAAATTCACGATCGGTTTCGAGTTCGGGCGAGGCGAGGGATTTGGCGCCGCCGGCAATTTTGATTGGATCGGAATAGGTGATGCCGATGCGTTTGAGGAATTTGCGAAATGCCAGATCAAATCGGCTATCGAAACACCAGAGAACCGCCGCGTCGCACTGATACCCCTCACGCGGACTTTCGAAATGAAAAACCTTTTTCACGATAGTTTCCTGATTGGGGATACGTACACTCTATCTTAAACCGGGAGCGGAAGCGGTGTTGTCGTTTGTGTAAGTGTTGGCTCTGGTGACTTGCGTCTTTCCATCCGAGTCTTCATGGCGCACCTATCATTGCTATCCTTTGCGCGGGCACGATAAGATACTTCGTACACATCTTCTCCGCTTTCATCCCAGCGAGCCTTTAGAATCTTTGCCGCGGCAAGGCGTGTGCGACCCCCGGGTGTTCCTGGATACGTGTTCGTGCGTACACGCGGCGCAATGATGCGCATGCGAAATCCCTGTAACGGAGTTGGCAGTGAAACGAGGCAAGACCGCGGTAATTGTCGGTGCCCAGTGGGGCGACGAGGGCAAAGGAAAGATTGTCGACGTTTTGTCGGAGAGCTTCTCCGTGGTGGCGCGCTATGCGGGCGGGCATAATGCCGGGCACACGGTCATCATCAACGGCAAGAAATTCGTTCTGCAACTGGTTCCCTGCGGAGTGTTGCGGACCGCTTGCCGCAGCGTGATCGGCAACGGAGTGGTGCTCGATCCTATGGCGTTTTTGAAGGAAGTGGATGGGTTGCGCGATGCGGGGGTTCGAGTGGATGGAAATCTTTTTGTCTCGAACCGGGCGCAGGTGATTTTGCCTTACCACCGCATGATTGAGTTGGCGGCAGAGAATGCTCCGGGGCGGGTGAAAATTGGGACGACCTCACGTGGCATTGGTCCAGCATACGAAGACAAGATGGGACGGCGCGGGTTGCGCGTGGCGGATTTGCTAGATCTGCAATTGTTAAGAAAACACATTGAGAATGCGGTGCGCGAAAAAAATATGATTGCGCACGCGCTGTTCAATACCGAGCCGCTTGACGCCGACAAAATGTATACGGAATACGCGACGGCGGCGGAGAAGATTGCCCCGTTCGTTTGCGATACGGCTGTCTTGCTGAACCGGGCGCTCGACCGGGGTGAGGCGATTCTGTTTGAAGGCGCGCAGGGAACGATGCTCGACATCGATCACGGGACGTATCCTTTTGTTACTTCTTCCAGCGCGACCTCCGGCGGGGCGGCGATCGGAACGGGCGTGGCTCCGAATGCCATCCAGTCGGTGATCGGACTCACTAAGGCTTATTGCACACGGGTGGGCGAGGGGCCATTTCCCAGTGAAGAAAAAGGCGAGTTGGGCGAGCAAATCCGCAAGCGAGGCAATGAGTTTGGGGCGGTTACGGGGCGCCCGCGGCGTACGGGCTGGCTGGATTTGCCGTTGCTGCGCTACGCGGGCATGATTAACGGCATTTCCTGGCTGGTGGTGACCAAGCTGGACGTGCTCGACGAGCTGGCGGAGATTCCGGTATGCGTCGGCTATCGAGTCGACGGAAAAAACAAGATGGAAATTCCGGCGCAGGCGAGCGGCTATGACAAGCTGGAATGCATTTATCAGAAGCTGCCAGGCTGGCGAACGTCAACGCAAGGCATTACGGAGTTTGACAAGTTGCCCAAACAGGCCCGCGAGTACCTGGCGTTCGTGGAGAAGGAAACCGGAGCGAGAGTCGGGCTGGTGTCAACCGGGCCGGACCGGGACCATACGATCTTCATGGACGAATTCGCGAATGAGTTGAAGGCCGCTTCATCTTAGGACGGCACGCCGGAAAATCTAGACTTGACTTCCGCCTTGGTCAGGCACTAAGACTACTTGCTACAATTTTGTAAGGAGCGCACGAATGGTGGTTTTGGCAGTAACCTGGATGGCTAAAGCAGGGCACGATGGCGATGTTGTTCTAATTTTTGCAAAGTTGACCGAAGAATCGCGGAAGGAGCCGGGTTGCCTGATGTATCAGGTTCACCGGCACAAGACCGAGCCGCGAAGGTTCTTCATCTACGAACAGTATAAAGATGATGCCGCGCTCGAAGCGCACCGCACCTCGGCTCACTTTCTGCAGCACGCACGAAAAGAGTTGCCCAAGGTTGCCGATCGCGTGGAAGGGCATTTGTACGAAGCCCTGGGATGAATGGCGGACGTTTGCGATTCGTCCGCGATCGTCCTCCGCGATCGTTATCACTTCAATCTGAGTGCTAAGTCCCGCTCGCCTTACTTCGCCAACTCATATCCGGCGAAGAAAAAGCTTAGCTCAAAGCGGGCCGTATCCTCGGCATCGGAGCCGTGAATCGCATTGTGCTCAATGCTGGAGGCCCACTTTTTGCGGATAGTGCCTTCCTCTGTATTTGCCGGGTTGGTAGCACCCATCAGCTTGCGCAAATCGGCGATCGCATTTTCTTTTTCAAGAGCCAGAGCGACGATGGGTCCGCTGGACATGAAGTCGGTGAGCGAACCGTAAAATGGACGGCTGGCGTGCACGGCGTAGAACTGTTCTGCCTGATGCTTGGAGATTTCGAGCATCTTGATGGCGAGAATGCGGAAACCGTTCTTCTCGAATTGTTCGATGATGTCGCCGACTGCATTCTTGGCGACGGCGTCGGGTTTCACGATGGTAAGAGTGCGTTGCAGTGTTTTCATAGTTGTTGGTTAGTGATTCGTCCTTGGCTGTTTGCCTGATTTATCTTGGTCGTTAACTCGGCACGAGTTACTTGGTACTAGACCTTCACGCCCAGAGCGGCCGCAAGGGTTTCGCCGATGTCGGCGGGAGATTTTGCCACGCGAATTCCGGCAGCTTCCATGGCTTTGATTTTTTCCACAGCCGTTCCCTTACCCCCGGAGATGATCGCACCGGCGTGACCCATGCGGCGTCCGGGAGGGGCGGTTTGTCCGGCGATGAAGCCGACGACTGGCTTTTTCATTTTTGTTTTCACGAATTCCGCGGCGGTTTCTTCGGCGTCGCCCCCGATTTCGCCGATCATGATGACGGCTTCAGTTTCGGGGTCTCGATTGAAAAGATCGAGCGCGTCGACGAAGTGGGTTCCGATAATCGGATCGCCGCCGATTCCGATCGCGGTTGACTGTCCAATGCCGCGTTGCGTGAGTTGATGCACGGCTTCGTATGTAAGCGTGCCGGAGCGCGAGACGATGCCGACCGAACCTTCTTTGTGAATCGATCCCGGCATGATTCCGATTTTGCATTTGCCCGGAGAAATGATGCCAGGGCAATTCGGGCCGATCAACCGCGAGCGGCGGTCCTGCAGAAACTCCCAGGCTTTGACCATGTCGAGGGTGGGAATGCCTTCGGTGATGCAGACGATGAGATCGAGTTCGGCGTCGGCGGCTTCCATGATGGCGTCGGCGGCGAACGGCGGAGGGACGAAGATTACTGTGGTGTCGGCGCCGGTTTTTTCGACGGCTTCCTGTACCGTGTTAAAGATCGGCCAGCCTTCGTGCATTGTTCCGCCCTTGCCGGGAGTGACTCCGCCGACTACTTGCGTACCGTAAGCGGCGCAGGCTTTCGCGTGGAAGGTGCCTTCGCGTCCGGTGAGGCCTTGCACGATCAATCGGGTTTGCTTGTCAACCAGGATTGCCATAAGAATAATTCCTCAATGCGAATGATGTTCCTCTTCGCCCTTAAACTGCGCGGGCCGCGGCGACTACTCGATCGGCAGCATCCTTCATGGTGTCGGCGACGATGAAGTTGAGGCCGGAGTCCATCAGGATTTTTTTGCCTTCGTTAACGTTGGTACCTTCGAGGCGTAAAACGACGGGCAGTTTGATGTTGGTTTTCTTTGCCGCTTCGACGACTCCAGTGGCCAGAGTATCGACGCGCAGGATGCCGCCGAAAATATTGATCAGAACCGCTTTCACGTTTTTGTCGCTCAGCAGGATTTCGAATGCGTGCGCCACTTGCTCTGCATTGGCGCCGCCGCCTACATCGAGAAAGTTGGCGGGCATGCCTCCGGCGTATTTGATGATGTCCATCGTGGCCATGGCGAGTCCGGCGCCGTTCACCATGCAGCCGACGCTGCCATCGAGCTTGATGTAGTTCAAGCTGTACTTGGAGGCCTCGACTTCGAGCGGATCTTCTTCCGTGATGTCGCGTAGCTCGCGGATATCAGGATGGCGGAAGAGCGCATTGTCGTCGAACGTAAGTTTGGCATCGAGCGCGAACAGGCGGCCGTCGGTGGTGGTGATGAAGGGATTGATTTCGAGAAGAGATGCGTCAGTATCGAGAAACGCTTTGTAGAGATTGGAAAGAAACTGCACGGCGGGATTGATCTGCTTGGCGCTGAGCCCGAGCCTGAAAGCCATTTTGCGCGCCTGAAAAGCTTCGAGGCCCATGCCGGGATCGATGTGCTGTTTGAGGATGGCGTCGGGATTCTCCGCGGCCACTTGTTCGATGTCCATGCCGCCGGACGCTGATGCCATGAATACTGGTTTGCCTTCGGCGCGATCGACCAGGATTCCTAAATACAATTCTTTTTCGATGGGCAGAGTCTCTTCGATGAGGAGACGGCGTACGATGCGGCCTTCAGGTCCAGTCTGAGGGGTGACCAACTTCATGCCCAACATCTTTTCGGCGATGTCTCCGGCTTCGTTGGCGGACTTGGCAATTTTTACGCCCCCGCCTTTGCCGCGGCCGCCGGCGTGAATTTGCGCCTTCACCACCACGCCGGTTGCTCCGGAACTGAACAATTCCTTAGCGACTGAATCGGCTTCTTCACGCGAGGTTGCCATTGTCCCGCGCGGGACGGTCACCCCATATTTCTTAAGAATTCCCTTGCCTTGGTACTCATGAATTTTCATAATCGCTCGTCGCTCAAAACTCTTGGTTAAGAATCGGAAGGAACCTGCTTGCGGCTATCGACTGAGGGCAGCAAACTTTTAATTTTATAGAAGGGGGACGGATTAGGGCAAACGCAGAACGCAGCGTCCTTTCGATTGGCGGCACATCTATGTTTATTTCAGCAATTGCGATTCAGGAAGCCGCGCCGCAGTGCGCGGGAATGGATTCTGTCAGAGAGAGGCTCCAAGTGGAATTGATTTCGCTTAACGTTGCTCGTCCGCGCCTGGCGCTCTATAAGGGTGCGACCGTTAACACGGGCATTTTTAAAAAACCGGTGTCCGGACGTATAGCGCTGCGCACATTGAACCTGGAGGGTGACCAGCAAGCGGACCTCAGTGTTCATGGCGGCCCTTACAAGGCGATCTACGCTTATCCCGCGGAGCATTATGAATATTGGCGGCGCGAGTTGCCGGACGTGGATTTACCGTGGGGCATGTTCGGGGAGAACTTTACGACCGAGGGAGTGGCCGAGGATGAGGTGCATGTTGGCGACCGCTTTCGGATAGGGTCAGCGATGGTGATGGTCCGCCAGCCGCGCATGCCATGTTATAAGCTGACGGTTAAATTTCAGCGCGATGACATTCTGCAGTGGTTTCTGCTGAGTGGGCGTAGTGGAGTTTATTTTTCCGTGGAGCAGGAGGGTGAAGTGGGGGTGGGAGATTCCATCGAACTCGCCTCGCTGAATCCAAGTGGTATTACCATCGGCGAAATGAATCGGTTGTTCGTCCGGGAAAAATATAATCACGATTTGCTGCAGAAGGCGATTGCCACCGATGCCTTGCCGGAAACCTGGCGTGAATATTTCGTGCCCAGATTGAAGGGGCCTGGCTCGAACGGTTAGCGGCGTCACCGTTTCTATTGCAACGGGACGTTTATACCATACAATTCCGGGGAACAGGATGCTCGAGGCGCTCCATCGCATCGCCAATCAGGGCCAATCACTCTCGCGCACGGAAGCGTGTGAGGTGATGGCAGAAGTGCTTGCGGGAAACTGCACGGATGCGCAGATCGCGGCACTGCTGGTGGCTTTGCGGATGAAGGGCGAAACGGTGGAAGAGATTGTTGGATTCGCGGAAGCGATTCGCGCCGCGGCGACTCCCTTGCCGATTTTGGATGACGAGGACCGATCGTTATCTGCAGCACTTGACTTGAGTGGCACAGGCCGGGATGCGCTGGGCGAGCCGTCTCCCACTGACACCAGTCTCGTCGATACCAGCGGCACTGGCGGGGACGCCTGCGGAACTTTTAACATTTCGACGGCGACGGCATTCGTGACCGCGGGAGCGGGCGTGCGCGTCGCCAAACACGGCAACCGAAGTATCAGCTCGAAGTGCGGTTCGGCGGACGTGATGGAAGCGCTGGGGGTGAATATCCAGTTGACTCCGCAGCGTGCCGCGCAGTGCCTGCGTGAGATTGGAATCTGTTTTCTGTATGCACCCGATCTGCATTCATCGATGAAGCAGGTGCAGAAGGTGCGGCGGGAGTTGCGGATGCGAACCATGTTCAACCTGTTGGGTCCACTGACCAACCCGGCGCGTGCTTCGGGACAAGTGGTTGGTGTGTATGCGCTGGAAGTGGTGGAGAAGCTGGCGGAGGCGCTCAGCATGTTGGGATTGCGCCGTGCGCTGGTGGTGCACGGTCTGGATGGACTCGACGAGATTACGATTACCGGGCCAACGCGTGTGGCTGAGGCTCGCGACGGGATGGTTCGGAGCTACGAAGTCGATCCGGAAGAATTTGGCATGGCGAGAGCGACGTTGCAAAGTATCTCAGGTGGCGACGCGGCGGAAAATACAGCGATTGTTCGCGAAGTTCTAAGTGGAAAGAAATCTGCGCGACGGGATGTAGTCTTGTTGAATTGCGCGGCCGCGCTGGTGGCAGCGGGACGAGTCGATCATTTGAGAGATGGAATTCCCGCCGCGGTGCGCGCGATCGATTCCGGCGCAGCGGCGGCGAAGCTGGCAGAATTGGTACGCTTCACAACTACTGAAGGGATGTAAAGCACATGTCTTGCGTGCTTCGAGCGAGTGGTACGAACTTTGATGTGGACGAATTCCTGAAGACATCCTCGCTTGACGCTCTAACCGCTTTTCATCGCGGGGAACTGCAATTTCCTAGCTCGATCGTGACGCGGAAGAGCGAATATTCCGGAATGCATGTGAGCGTAAGCACTCGGGAGTTTTCTGATTTAAGAGGTCAGATCCAGGATGCGATAGAGTTTCTCTCGAAGAACGATCGTGAACTGAGGCGCCTCCGCGACTTTCCGGGTTTGCAGAGGATGGATCTGGACTTTCCCATCGAAGATCGCGACGTGGTATACCAGCGCGACGGGTTTCCGCATAAACTTCTGTCGCTCTTGGGAGGGCTACGCATCGGACTCATCGTTTCGCGCTACCCGGCGCACTCCGGAGTCGAAGGTCAAACTTCCACGCAATAAAATAAATCAGAGACGGGCGAAAAGATCGGATCATCCGTTCGCCCGATTCTCCTCCTCAGCTACGCGAAGCTGCCGCTCACACCCTGGAAGCCGCGGCCAGCTTGCTTAAGCACCCACTTCACAGCCCGCGAGTCGTTGTAGCAGAACCCAAGGTTGTGGTTCAGAGTGGAAAAGCAATGAGTCTGGCACGATTTTTTCATTTCGTTCAATTGCGGAACCTCGAACTTATGGTTTTCGATCACTCCCCAATCGTGGGTCGCGGAATACATGGGGAAGCACGGGGCCAGACTGCCATCGACACGGATGATGATGGAATTCTGCCCGGCGCGGCAGTTCCACGGTTCCACTTTTCCGCGCATGAAATCCTTCATGTCGTTGAGCCGTTTCACTGAGTTCACCATCTTGTATCCGGATTTATTTTTCTCAATCAGCCAATCGACCAGTTCGTCGACTTGCGGCCAATGCTCTGGATAGATGAAAGTGTCGTTCTCCTCGTAGTGCTTGAAGTGACTTTGTTCGATCATGGGCGATTCGTTCAAGTGGTAATCGGTCGCGATGCCATGGTCGCGCGCAATCTCCGTCAATTGCTTTACATCCTCCATATTGTTGCGGCAGATATTGATGTTGAAGAAGACGGAGTAGCCGTACTTATATTGTTTGCGCACCAGGTAGTCGAAATACTTTCGCACCGGGGCGAGAGCTTTTGGTAAGCCTGGTTTTTCGTCAACTGCGTCGACGGCGAAGTTAAAGATGGCAACACCGGCATCGGCGAGGCGATCAATCACGTCCGGGCGCAGCAAGCGGGCATTGGTCGGCATGTAAATCCAGAAGCCTTTTTTTGCCGCGTAATAACAGGCTTTGTGAACGAGTTGTGGGCGCAGCAACGGCTCACCGCCCATAAAGGCCAGCACGCGGCAGGTCGTCGAATGCAGCCAGTCGATGGATCGTTTGGCCACTTCTTCCGTCATCCCTTTCACCGTGTTATCGAAAGCCCAACAGTAGTGACAGTCGAGGTTGCACTTCCACTCGGTAAACAGATAGGCGATGATGGGATGGAATTGTCCGGGAAGCACGCGCGACTTCATATAAGGAAACAGCCAGCCGTTCATCGCCCTTAAGACATAAGGAGTGGGCCAAGGCCGCTTGCCGGCTCGGGCGCGCTCGAGGTTCTCTTCGTAATTGTCGTCTTGGGCGAGCAGATTCGGATGTTGCGGAAAAACCGGTTCGGGAAACTTGTCGC
This sequence comes from Candidatus Sulfotelmatobacter sp., assembly GCA_049589695.1. GTDB lineage: Bacteria > Acidobacteriota > Terriglobia > Terriglobales > Acidobacteriaceae > Sulfotelmatobacter. Next base: position 10,925 of record JBAWBG010000467.1, read on the forward strand.
CGCCGTTTCCTTGGAGAAGCGTCGGCCTTGCGGCCGGGGATTTGGTTAGCAGATTGTGGAGTGGAACATCCAAACGAAAGGTCGATGGAGTTTCTCTCTCACCGTAAGGCTGTTCTTGCGCGGTGGGCATACTTACGACTCCTCATCGGTAGTAGTTATGGATGAGGTTTTGCATGATTGGTTGCAGCGAATTTGAGCAGCGATGGAAGAAAGTGAAGGTACGGTAGGCGACAGATAAGGGATCAATCTTCGGTGCCGCGATTATCTTGAAGTCTCGGAGATATCGACCTTGAAGGTGTTATTCGTGGTGTCGCTCTCGGGGACGCTGCCGTCGTTGACTACGATTTCTTGAGGCGGCTTGGGAACCTCCAGCCGAATTACGCCGTTGCTCTTGCCGCGAACTACAAGACGTTTCATCACTTCTCCACCATCGAACTTAACAATGAGCGGAACTTCCGCGCCTGCCGCGCCCAGGTTTTGCACGGTGACGGTAAGCAGGTAGCCTTCGGGTAAAGTTTTGCGCGCGAACGCGGAGACGACTTTGAAATCGGGCAGTCCGCGGTCGCGATAGACCCAGTCGTCGAAAAACCATTCCAAATCGCGTTGGGTCTGCGCCTGAACTAATCGCGGCATATAGGAGGGCTCTTTGTCTTGCTCTGGACGGTACGAGGCGAGCGCTCTTTTCAGCGCCTGATCGCCGAGCATGTCGCGCAGCATCCACCAGACGCACATGGCTTTGCTGCGGTATAGTTCTTCGTCGTAAGTGTTGATTAAGGATCGATTCGCTTCGTCTTCCGACCTCGGCGCTGTTGGTTTCTCGGCGGTGTTCTGCGCAGTGCTCAATGCCGCACGGTGCGTCGCCATGTAATCGATCGCGGTCTGGCGTCCTTTTTGTTGTTCCAGGTAAAGAGCCTGTGCGAAGTGGGCTAAGCCTTCGTTGATCCAGGGGCGAGGTGAGGAAAAGGCAGCGTGAGTTAGCTGAAGGGCGGCGGCGAGTGGCGCGAGTTGTGGATCGGTACTGGCGAGCGGAGTTAGGAGGAGAGAACCGCTTTCAAACGGCGCAGCATTCGGATCTGACAGATCGGCGGTTTGCGCCTTGCTGTGTGGCGCGCCGAACCATTCGGTAGTCATCGGAATTACTT
>JBAWBG010000468.1:0-3901 GCA_049589695.1 Candidatus Sulfotelmatobacter sp.
TGCCCAACAACGACTACGGCATGCGCAAGCACTGCTAGCGTTGTATAAACAGCGAGCTTTTTCATAAAGCCCTCCTCCTCGGCAGTTGCTATGGTTGCTCCTCCTCGCGCATCATGCATCGTATTACAAAGGCATGTGCGGGTTTTCAGGGCCTTACCGCAGCACGCCGATATCTCAGCCGATGGCGGACGAGTGCGCGAACGATGAAAGGCGTTCCGATCAGAGCGGGCAAGAACCAATAAGTTAAGCGGGGCAGCTTGCTCAGACCGGGTAAGCTCTTACCTTCCTCAACGCAGAAGGCAGTGAGCATAGCAATGAAGGAGCAGTCCATAGAAATTATGTGTGTGCCGACCCAGGTCTGCCAGTGTCGCCTTCGGGCCGTGCGTCCCAGGGATGACGCACCCAAGGAAATAGCCCCTAGGACTAAGAGCACACGGTCGTCTGTCCAGTGCACCGCCCCCAAAAAACCTGCGGAGATGACGAGTACGGCAAGGCCCCAGTGATAAATCGTCCCGCATCTCGGATGCAGCCCCGCTCGCTTCTTGCTGACCATACTCATGATTCCCGTGACTATACAGACCAGTCCGGCAAGAATATGGACTCCCAATATCGGGAAGAACGTGGACGATTCGAAGAGCATTCCAGTCCCACCGACTTCCAACGGCGTTCGTGGCATAGTCCGCCCTAGTTCCAGCGATTCGAAGCACGTGCCGTTTACGACTGCTCGGACGAGAGGATGTTTTGGCGTGCGTCGGGCACCTGGTTCCCAACTGGTACGGAAAGAAGTGCCACCAGCGCCCATATCTCTGCGCAGTAGCCTATTGCTCCAAAAACAGCCCGAATCGAATCCCATTTATAAAAACCCTCAAAGGCTTGCCTCAGCGCTGCAGGATCGTCGCCGACTCGATGCAGACTCAGCATGATGGGAGCCGCTTGAGTAGTAGTCAGCAAGCCACAGACCGCCATCAGGGCCGTCCCATAAAGAGGGAGGGCCACGGACCAAGGCCTTTTCGAACTGAAGCGAAAAATAATTGCAGCCGCCAGGACCGACGCAGTTCCACCGATGCCGACGAGCGGATACAGAATCTCGCCATTTCCGAGATCGGCCATTCGGCTGAATGCGGCCCAGGCTCCCGCCCCGAGATGGTGCCAGGCAGGCATCTCCACCAATGTCCGATTCAGAGCATCTGCAACGCCCCCCAACAGCAGGTCCGCCAGAATCAGGAAAAGCGCTACGCGCAGCACCCTCTCACGTTGCATGATTATCTCTCTCCTCTCTCGTATACTGTGCGTTACGAGGTATAAGATTATGTTTGTTTGGAGTTGGTTGTCAAACCCGATCAAAGCCGATCCCAAGACGTATAAAACATGGGCGAGCATTCACTCATTCCTTGTGAAACTAGTAATGATGTACACTACCTCTTTAGCCGATGTAACTGACTCCCGAGGTGCGTAGAGTGCAGTTCGATCGAGAATTACTGAAAGGCAGCATCGCGCTCTTAATACTCAAGCTCTTATCCGAACGAGACATGTACGGATACGAAATCATCCAGGAATCAGTGCGCCGCAGCCAGGATGCATTCGAATTCAAGGAGGGCACGCTGTACCCGGCCCTCCACCAACTGCACAAACGTGGTTATCTCCGCTCGGAATGGCGCACGGGGGAGAACGGGAAGCAGCGGAAGTATTACGCTTTGACCGCCGCTGGCCGAAAAGCTGCACGCCACAGTGAGCGAGAATGGTTTTCTTTCACGAAAGTAGTGAACGCCATACTTTCGAAGGCCAACTCGTGACCTATCTCGATCGCATCGTTTCCCGGGTAATTTTGCTGGCGAAGCTACCCGGCAACAAACGCCGATGCGAAGTCGAGAAGGAATTGCGAGCTCACCTGGATGATCTCGCTGAGGAGGCGCGATCCCAGGGCTACGATGACAAGGCCGCTGCTCGGATCGTCAGCATGCGGTTCGGCGAACCGGAGGAGGTCGCCGCAGCATTCGCTTCTGTTTACGCACCGGAACGATTAGCGAAGCGTATTCTTCAGTTGGCCATTCTGGTAACTGTGTCCACCGTGGCCGTGGTGGTTGTGATCGGCACGGTGCAGGCGATCACCGCGATTTGCACTGCGACGTCGATCCTATCGACCTTGCGGGGTATTCATCGGGAATTTGTCGGTTTCGGCGCGATTGTGGCGGGCTATTGCAGTCTGTACGCCGGGGAGCGCCTTTTTCCGGCCTCTCTTGCGAAGGCGCTTTTGCCCAGCGTCACTTTGGGTCTATCGCTCGCCGCGGTTTTCGCTTGGCTGATCCCGCAGCATACGGCACTGCCACTGGCTGCGTTTGCGTGCGCCGCATCCGGCCGCCTGCTGCAGCGCATCGAAATACGACTCGTCTGGTTTGCCGGAACAGCGCTGCCGCTGCTCATCGCATGGGCGTTGTTTGGTCCACTGATTCCCGGCTGGCAATTCCCGTGGTTGGTGTGGTTAGGCTTAACAGTTTCTTGCAAGGCGTTGCGCGAAATTGTTCGGGTGTTTGAAAGAGTTGTTGTCGAGGATCTTGCGTAAGCGGGAATACTAGCCACTTTCGCAGATCACCGGCAATCGCCTATCGGCACATTCATGCGTCCCTGCAAGGTAGCTATGCGCGTCGGCATCGCGAGGCCATAAATTCAGGAACGGATCGCCGCACCGTGGCCGTCCGCTCACGTCGAACGACACCTCTCTGAGCGGTTAGTCGGCAATGCTGAAGTTGGGTTCCTGCTAGCTGGTTGTCGCGCAGGTCGAGAGCAATTCAATCGGTCAGTCAGTCAAGTCAAGTTCAGACTATTGCAGATTATGCAAAGCGGTCACTCTCTAACGCTCAGCCCATCATGCTGGCCCTAAAGAAGTTCATCCCCTGCTACGCTGCCGCACTCTGCATAAAGACGCACACCGCATTATTGGCATTATGCGGTGCACCGCATAAGGCCAACTCCCGCACTGGAATCAGGACTTGGCTGTTGCCCTCGCTGGTCCACAAGCCCCGGAAAGCAGCCGAGAATGCCTCCTGCTGCTGCGAAGCCGGGAGCTTGGCGATCAGCAAAGCGTGGCCGATGGTGATCTGATCTTTCAGAAATGCCTCGGCTACGGGCGGTATCAAGTCTGCGAGTCTGACACGACCGTAGACATACGCCTCGCTCTTGCCAGCGCGGGACGCGATGATGGCGATGGTGTAGGCAGGCTCTCCGAGTTCCAAGAGTGACTTGAAACCGAGAGCTTCCTCTAGCGGGTGGATGTCCTCGCGTTGCAGGTTCTCAACGCACTGAGCCTCGATGGCCTCCGCATCGGTCAGCTTGACTACGCGGACGGGAAGTTTTTCGAGTTCCGCTAGTTTCGCCGCTCTCAGGCGACGTGCTCCGGCGACAACCTCATACTTGCTTTCCTCCAGTTCACGTACCAGAAGAGGTGCTAGAATCCCTTGCGTTTTGAAGCTGGCCGCCAGTTCTTCGAGGCTCTTTGCATCAAATCGCTTGCGCGGATTGGTCGGTGACTCCGCAAGCGCCGTGATGGGAACGCTGCGATATTCGTGGTTGTTGACTGCATTTTGGGTACTAGGCATGATCTTTTCTCCTCTAATGTGTTTTTGGTTAGGTGTTCGTGGACTCAGCGCACACGTCGGGCTCAAGAACCAAACGGTGCAGGTGTTAGCGTGTTATGCGGCTGCCGCGAGTGCCGCTGGCTCGGGGGCAATGCCCCCGAGGATCACGGCAGCGGTTTGTTGAACGGCTTCCAAGCTCTCGCGTAGGAGACTGGCGTCTCCGTGCCAAAGCTGGATGTAGTCCTGGGATGAAGTTCCGTTCTGAAGCCCGACAGATTGGCAGACCACAAAGGCCACGGCTTCGGCCTCGGTCTCGCGGACTTGTTTGG
>JBAWBG010000469.1:0-14582 GCA_049589695.1 Candidatus Sulfotelmatobacter sp.
GGCGCAGCGCTTTTCAGCGCTGCGATAAAAATGCTTTCGATGTGGGCTTTAGCCCCCGAGGGAAAGTCGATCCGATACTGTCACGCCCGCGCAGCCGCAGAAGAACGGCGCTTCAGCGCCGCGTATGATGACCCGCCCTCCGTGTATACTCTCCGCGAGAACCGACGGGCTCGAATTGTTCGCCGGATGTGCACGGTTCCCGTCATTAGTTCCGAAAATCAATTAAGACGAAAACAAAATGAGAATAATAGACGTAATCAGCGACGATCGTATCAAGGCCACAAGCGTCCTACTAGATATGACGTTCGCCGAATATCAGAAGCTTGTCGTAGGTGCCGAGCAGAACCTCGATATCCAGCGGAGAATAGTGCGCGGCTTCAAGCCCTACGAACAACTGCGTAAGGATCTAAGCGCCGGCTGTCTAATACCACCCCCTGTCCTGGCGACTAAGCAAGGCCTCATGCCCGACCCCAGAGATGGCGACGGGTTCATAACGGAGCTCGAGCGGCTGTCCCCAGAGAATGTCTACATCGTAGACGGTCTGCAACGCACAAACGCTATCAAGCAGGTCATTGATGCATTCGAGGATACCGATTCCGAGGACACTTTCCTTAACAGGCATCTTAGAGTCGAAGTCTGGCCGGACATTTCCTTGAAAGCGCTCACCTATCGAATGATCTTGCTAAATGCAGGCCAAAAGCCTATGAGTCTCAGACACCAACTCGAAGTCGTAAGCAGCGCGCTTTGCGACCACCTGAAGACACAGTTGGGTACAGAGATTTCGATATACCGGGAAAAGGAACCAGACCGCCGCAGTGGACCAGGAGAGTACCGATTCTCGCTCATAGCGTCCTCGTTTCAAGCATTTGTGCAAAAGTCACCTCATATCGACCTGCGAAACGAAGTTATATCCGAGTTAAACACGATGGACGCTCTTGAGGCATACGGTCGTTCAATGGGCCCTGGCAGCGACGCCGATCCAACCACGACGTTCGTTGAGTACGTGCGCTTTCTCATCCGACTAGATCGGGCAGTCTGTCGCCTGTATCCCGTCAAACGTCAGAACGAGCAAGGAGAAGACGTTCCGTCAGGAGTTACTTTCCTATCGAGGGATACGGTGCACCTCGGGCTGGCGGCGGCGTACAGCTGGTGCAACGATTACAAAAAGGACGCACTAGAGGCGAGCAAGAACGTCTTGCTAGGGACGTTGGACGCAGCCTCCCCTGAGACTGATGACCCAATGGCGCTCGGTCGCCTTGAGAGGATCCAAACAGGGTTCAAGCGCAAGGACAACGTCGGCGAACAGACACGAAATCTTATATTCGCGGGCTTTAAGGAGTATTTCCGCTCGGAGGGCCTAACGCCGTTCGCAGAGGCCTGGACCCAAGCCGCGTGACTGATCTGTTATGCCGCTAGCTCAGGAATTCAGAACGTCCCTTGCTAAGTTGTTTGGCATCGACGTGTCACAAATCGAGGTTAATCCCGACGGAGTAAACATCGCAGGATCAGCGCTGCCAGCCCCCGGGGTCTTCGACGTGGCTGCACTCCTTGAAAGCTTCAACATCGTAGAGACCGCCGCCAACAGAGTGAAAGTAACCGACGGGCATCGAACGATCACTCTGTCGAGGGTTGCTGTTCGGCCTCAGCCCGAACATGGCATCATTGAGGTTGGGGCCGTTGATGCGAAGCTTTTCCTCGGCAGCTTCGGCACTACCGTAGGTCAGATTGATATTGTCCAGTGCCCTGAGTTACTAATCTGCATTGCTTGCTTCGATCCACAACGAACGCAGCCTGTTCGCGAGTGGGCAGCGATTCTGGAAGCATGGGGGCCATTCGTGATTTCGGAGGGCGAGCCTCCACATCCGGCGCTCGCAGAAATTGGTTGCTTTCTGGAATCAGGCGCACCATCCCTCCCAGAGTTCAGCCTACCCTCACAAGCTCGTGCTTTTCGGCATCGAATCACGACATCGAAGGAAGCAGTCAACGCCTATGTCTTAGGACTGCAGAGCACGGATGGGCCAGACATTGCCTTCCTGCGGCTTTACAGAATTTTCGAACTTGAGTTTGCTGCCACTCTGCAAAGTGAGATGGCAAAGGCTGCACTTTCCCAGGTTTATGAGAAGCTCCGAATGCTGCATTCGGTCAACGAAATCGAGATATTGCGCAGGACAATTGATCGCAGTCTTGTTCCCGTCACGCGGTTCACATGCGGTGACTTTCGGACGCTGTTCGGGGCACAGCCGCCGAGCCGCGAGCAGTACAAAAGACTTGCGAAGTGGGTAGAATCCGGAACAGGATTACCTGAAGATTGCCGGGCACACGTTATCTATTACATCCGCTGCGCGCTCGTGCACAGGAAATTTAGCGAGACGGAACAATTCCTCTTCGGGCCCTTCGAGGGAAATCGAGCTGTCGCACTAACCCATATAGTTTCCGATATGCGCGAAATCCTGCGCGATATTCTGGCTACCTAGCCGCCATAGCCAGGCGCGTTGGCGATAGCAGTAAACGTCCAGCACCGCGTTATACTGACTACATATATGCCTGCGGCCCCAAACAAGACTTTCTACCTCGAAACCTTCGGCTGCCAGATGAACGTCCATGACTCCGAAAAAGTCATCGGCACCCTCATCCACGAAGGATACCAACAGGTAGAAACCGTCGAGCAAGCCGACCTGATTCTCTACAACACTTGCTCCATCCGCGATAAGGCCGAACAAAAAGTTTTCCATCGTCTGGCGGATTACAAAAAGCTTTTGTCGCAAGGCAAAAAGTTTGGAGTCCTCGGCTGCGTCGCGCAACAGGAAGGCGAAAAGATTTTCGAGCGCGCCCCGCACGTCTCGCTCGTCTGCGGATCAGCCAGCTATCGCAACCTCCCGCAAATGCTGGTGCAATTAGAAAATGCCAATCCGCAAACAGGGAAGTCCCCGAAGCACGAAGCCCGAAGCCTGCTCCGCATCACCGGACTCGACGATCGCCAAACCGACGAATGTTTCGAAACCGAATTCACCGCCCGCACCAACCCGCATCGCGGATACATCACCATCATCGAAGGCTGCGACAAATTCTGCGCCTACTGCGTTGTCCCATTCACCCGCGGCAAAGAACGCAGCCGCACCTCCGACTCAGTGCTCGCCGAAGCCCGCCAGATGGCCGATCTCGGCTACACGGAAATTCAATTGCTCGGCCAGAACGTAAATTCTTACAAGGATTCAGCAGGGAAGAAGTCATTCGCAGAATTGTTAGCGGCAGTCGGCGAAGTGCCGGGAATAAAGCGCGTGCGCTTCACCACCTCGCACCCTCGCGATTTCGGACGCGACATCATCGACGCCATCGATGCCGTTCCCACTCTCTGCGATCACGTTCATCTCCCCGTGCAAAGCGGATCAGACCGCGTGCTCAACGCCATGCAGCGCCTCTACACGCGCGAGCAATATCTCGAGCGCATCTCTTGGATGAAGTCCGCGAAACGCCCGATCAGCATCACCAGCGACATCATCGTCGGTTTTCCCGGAGAGACCGAAGAAGATTTCGCCGACACTTTATCGTTACTGGAACAGGTCCACTACGACGCGGTCTTCAGCTTCAAATATTCACCGCGCCCCAATACGCCGTCGCTGGCAATGGAAGATGCGATCCCAGATCAAGAAAAATCCCGGCGTCTTGAAGCTCTCATGTCGCTCCAGAAGAAAATACAGATCAACAGCTACCAGAATTACATCGGAGAGATATTAGAAGTAATGGTTGAAGGCAAAAATGACACCCGCAAACAGTGGATCGGCCGCACGAGTCAAAACAAAACCCTGAACTTCACCGCGCCCGACACGTCGATTCCGCAAATAGGATCGTACGTCAAAGTAAAAGCAACCCAAAGCTTTCCCAACAGCCTCCTAGGAGAATTGGTGATATAAAAGGCGAAGAGCACTCGGTCTACGCGGCGCCGCCAGCACAAGCAACCTTGAAGCCGCAGTTGAAGGAGCTCCAATGGAAGTAGAAATGACAATCCGCGGCCTATTGATGGATCCGGTTACGAATACGCCTATTGTGATTTTGAAGGATGTGGCGGGGGAATCGGTGTTGCCGATCTGGGTGGGAGTTTATGAGGCGAATGCGATTGCGCTGGAGATGGAGAAAGTGAACACGCCGCGGCCGATGACGCATGATCTGATCAAGAATGTGCTTACGGGGCTCGAAACTCAGGTACACAAAGTTGTGGTGACTGAGTTGCGCGAAGATACGTTTTATGCGGTGATCTGGCTGGAGCGCAGTGGCGAGGTAGTGAGTGTTGACTCGCGTCCGTCGGATGCGCTGGCGCTGGCGTTGCGGGTGGATTGTCCGATCTTCGTGGATGAAATTGTGCTGAAGAATTCGAAGCAGGCGGCCAACATGTCAGACCGGGTGAGCGCTGAAGAACTGCGCAAATATCTGGAAGGGCTGAACGACGAGGATCTGGGGAAGTACAAGATGTAGCTTTGCGTTGGTTTAGTTACGGACACCTTCAAAGGCAATTAACCACAAATGGCAACCTTCGGGCTGCGCCCAGGGGCAGGCTCCGGTACACGAGGTGAGATTGTTCGCTGAGTTTACATAATACCTGTTATCAGACATTGTAGCTATCCTAGAAGTCCCTCCCATTTTGCAAATCTTCTTTTCTTTGCTTATGGCTTCACGGTTTCCGTTGCGAAGGCCGAGCTGCCTGAGATGTTTGAATCTCCGTAATAACTTGCTTTGAGTGCGGTTGTGCCGACCGCCAGCGTCGAAATAGTGAACATGGCTTTGCCGTTCGCAAGCTGAGCTGTTCCCAGCACGGTCTTCCCCGCTGAGAAGGTTACCGGGCCTGTCGCTGCGACGGTCGGGGACTTGATCGTGGCGGTGAAGGTGACGGCTTGGCCGGCGGTTGAGGGGTTGGGGGACGAAGTGAGGGCGGCGGAACTTGTGGCTTCTGTAACTACCTGGTTCAGCACGGCGGATGTGCTGGGTTCATTGTTGGCATCTCCCACGTACACAGCAAACAGCGGGTAGGCGTCTGCACTGAGGTTTGACCGGGTCAGCGCGGCCACGCCGCTGGCGTTCAGGGTGCCGGAACCGATCGAGTAGCTGCCCCAGTTGAAGTTCACTTTTCCTGTGGGCGTGGTTTTGCCCGTGGGCGTCACTGTTGCGGTCCACGTTACGCTTTGGCCGTAGATGGAGGGGTTGAGGCTGGAGATCAAGGTTGTCGCGGTCGCGGACTTGGTGGTGGAGTTGACCACTTGCCGGAGAGCGGGCGAGGTGCTGGCTGCGAAGTTGGCGTCGCCGCTGTAGGCTGCGCTGACTGTGTAGATACCAGCTAGCAGTGAAGAAGTGGTAAGAGAGGCAATTCCTCCGTTGAGGGGAGCCGTGCCGAGAACAGCCGAAACGTTGTAAAAAGTGACGGTCTCCCCGTTCGGCGGGCTTCCCGCAGTCGAGCTCACGGTGGCCGTGAAAGTTATGGACTGGCCGACCAGCGAAGGATTAAGTGTGGAGGTCAGCTTGATCGTGGTCGCGGCGAGGATCGCCTGATGCAGAATGGGGGATGTGCTGCCAGTGTTATTGCCGTCGCCATTGTATTTTGCGGAGACGGAGTAGTTTCCCGCGGTGGCGAAAGAGGTAGTCAGAGTTGCACGATTGCCGCTGAGGGTCGCCGTGCCCAGCGTTTGCGATCCTGAAAGGAAAGTCACGGAGCCAGTGGCCGCACCGCCGTACTCGCTGGTAACGGTCACGGTGAACGTGACGGACTGTCCGGTTCCGGCAGGATTGACGGATGAGGTCAGGCCGGTTGCAGTGGTTGCCGCGCTCACAGTTTGAATGAGTGGGGATGACATGCTGGTGGCGTACGTGGCGGAGCCCCGATACGTGGCGGTGACGGAGTCCGAACCTGCAGGCGGAGACGAGACCGGGATTAAGGTCTTTCCACTCGTGAGAGTGCCGCTGCCAATGGCGGTCGAACCGTTGTAGAGTTCCACGGTTCCGGCAGGAGTGCCTGATGTGGAGGACACGGTCGCGGTGAAGATTACGGACTGACCGTAGACTGAAGGGTTGAGTGCGGAAGTGAGCGTTGTGGTGGTGGGAGACTGGGATGCCCCGGCGTTGTTCAGCAGCACGCTCACGACGCCGAGCGGAGAGTTAATGCCGTTTGAACCATAGTCCCCTAGGACAATGTCCGGCCGACCGTCGCCGGTAAGGTCGGCGACTGCAACCGAGGTAGCCTCGTTCCCGCCAGAAAGGTAGGTGTGCACCGGCTGGAAGGTGCCGTCGCCGTTGCCCAGCAATACGCTAGCGGCGCCGTTATTTGATCCGCCATTCGATGTGCCCCAGTTCGCTACAACCGCATCCTGTTTGCCGTCGCCGTTCAGATCCGCGACGGCGATCGAGAAAGGCGCGTTCGCCGCACCATAAGGTACGGCAGGCTGGACAGACCCGTCGCCGTTCCCTAGCAAGACCCCGACAGTGCCACCTGGACTGCCAGGTCCACACGTCTCCGGGCCGCAGTTAGCGGTCAAAAGATCCGGCTTGCCATCTCCGTTCACATCCGCCACAGCAACGTCATAGGTACCGGCCCCACCGGGATCATAGGTCACGACAGACTGGAAAGTTCCATCACCGTTTCCGAGCATGATACCCACCACCCCGTCCGGGTACGGGTAGGCGCTGCCACAGCCAGCGCCGGGGCAAAAGCTGGTTACAACAAGATCCGGCTTGCCATCACCATTCATGTCGGCAACTGCGAGCGAGGTAGCGCCGCTGCCGCCTGAGTTGTAGGTAAGCGCGGCGTTGAAGGTCCCATCGCCGTTGCCCAGCATCACGCCGACACTGCTGGCGTTATGGTTCGCGACGACAATATCCAGCTTGCCGTCGCCCCTCAGGTCAGCTAGCGCGACCGAAGAGCCGTAAAGGCTCGCTCCGCCCGAGTTGTAGCTATGGGCGGGCTGAAAAGTTCCGTCACCGTTCCCTAACAGGACGCCGACCGACCCTTCGGCAGAACAGAAGGTTCCACTCGCACAACCGTTCCCCACGACGATGTCCAGCTTGCCGTCCCCGTTCACGTCCGCGACGGCGACAGAGTAGCCAACGCCCCCGCCGGAATCGTAATCCACTGGAGACTGGAAGGTTCCATCGCCGTTGCCGAGCAGGACGCCGACCGATCCTTCGCCGTTACCGGTGCCTTCATTTACAACGATCAGGTCGGGCTTGCCGTCGCTGTTCACGTCAGCAATGGCGACCGAATAGGGGTTATATCCACCGGTGACGTAGGTCACGGCTGGCAGGAACGAAAGGGACGTCTCCGCCACCGCGATCGAAAAGAACTGGATGTTGGAAACGCCTCCGCCCGGGCTGGGGTTGACCACTGTGACTGACGCCGTGGACGCCTTGGCAATGTCGGACGCGAGGATTTTTGCCGTCAGTTGAGAGCTGCTTACGAAGGTCGTGGCACGAGGGCTGCTGTTCCATTTCACGACTGAGACCGGGACAAATCCCGCGCCGTTTACCGTCAGGGTAAACGCAGTGCCGCCGGGAGCGGTGGCGTCGGGAACCAGCGGCTGGTTGGTGAAGGGTACGGGATTCTGGGCGAAGGCTATCGCGGTCAACGTTGCCGAAACCGTGATAGCGGCGAGGACCAGACGGAATGCCGCGCGGATGCGGACCGTGAGAGTACGCTTGCTGGTCATGGGAGACCTCCTTGGGTGCTTCAACTACAGGGGCCCTGGCGTTTATCGGTGTGGCACTACGAACTTTTTTTGATGGGAATCATCGGTCGAGTACCTGCCTCGATGTGAGTGCGGGCGCGGAGGAGCGCGGCGGGGATGGCCAGCACGGGCGACACGTTAGCACTGAAGCGGTGGCGAGTCAATGTGAATTGTGGTGGATTGGGAAACGACAAAGGAGAGATCAAGGGCGACGGACAAGGGTGTCCGTCCCACACGGGCTGCTGGACAGCCGAGGGCGGCTGTCCCCACATAGACGGTTAATAAAGGACCGGAAATTATTCTGGGGGAAAGACGATTTTGGGGTGGAATAGTGTGCCGGCGACGCGGGTGGCGATGGCTAGCAATTGCGTTTGGCTGGCGAAGACTTTAACTTGGCGGGCGCGGGAGAGTTCGGGGAGGTTGATGGGGCGTCCGCTGCGGATGCGGGCGGCGGTGGGTTCGTCGGCGGTGACAGAGGGAAATTGGGGCAGAAGCTGGCGGGGGTGGATGAAGAGCGAGGCGAGTCGTGGCAAGGGCTGGGGTACTGGCGAAGAGTGGCGGTCGGTTGAATGCCCAGGTTGTGGTGAGATTGGCGAGCAGGAGTGCCCGCCCCCCACAACAGCAGGTTCCTCCACTTCGCTTCCCTTTTCCTGCGGAAAAGCGAAGCTCCGGTCGGAATGACAAATCCTAGTGACGCCGGAATCAGAAGTTCTGATCTGAGCTTCGAAGTGCTGCTGACTTTCGATTTCTTCGAGAGTGTGGGCCTGGGTGATGTCGAATTCGGCGACGGAGGTGCGGCGGAGAGATGCGAGGTGGGCTCCGCAGCCGAGCCGCTGGCCCATTTCGTGGGCGATGGAGCGCATGTAGGTTCCGGAGGAGACGCGGGCGCGGAAGTGGGCGCGGTCATTCTCGACAGCGGTGATGGAGAATTCTTTTACTTCGACTTGGACGGGTTGCAGAGTGACATCTTTTTGTTTGCGGGCAAGTTTGTAGGCGGGGACGCCGTGGATTTTTTTTGCGGAAAATGGCGGAGGGGTTTGCTGGATCTTGCCGCGGAATTCAGCGGCTAGCTTCTGCAAATTGTCAAGGTTGGGATCAGAGATGGCGGCTGTCCCCACACTGCTTTCTGAGGGTTCCCCATCAGCATCATAGGTGTTGGTGGCGAAGCCGAAGCGGATGACGCCTTCGTAAGTTTTTTCGGAGGCGACGTAGAACTGGGCGAGGCGGGTGAGGGATCCGGTGACGAGTGCGAGCACGCCGGTGGCGAGGGGATCGAGGGTGCCGAGATGGCCGACGGAGCGCTGCTGTAGAATGCGGCGCATCCGGTTGACTACGTCGTGAGAGGTCCATCCGGCGGGCTTATCGATTATGATGACGCCATTCATGAGAGGATTAAGGATTGAGAAATTGAATGATTGAGCAATTGGGCCATTAAGCAATTGTGCGCTGGTAGTTGTTCCGATTTAGATATGCTACACGCGAGATTCCTTCGTGCTGCCGCTCCGGGCAGGCTCTTCGCTCCGCCTGAAGAACGGCTGCGCTCAGGATGGCACCAATCATACTTCTAACTTAACAGACCTTTTATGCTGCCGATTCGCGACGACCAGCCTCGATATAGCACACCGTGGGTGACGTGGTTTTTGATTGGGCTGAATCTTGTGATTTTTTTGGTGGAGTCGGCGCTGGATCCGCGGAGCTTGAATCTGGTGATTCATCAGTTTGGAGTGGTGCCGTATCATTTGGCGGCATTTCTGGCGGGGTCGTCGAGGTATCCGCTGCCGGTGGTTGTGCTTCCCTTTTTCACGTCGATGTTTCTGCATGCGTCTTGGATGCATGTGATTGGGAACATGTGGTTCCTTTATATTTTTGGTGACAACGTGGAGGACTGGCTGGGACACTTCAAGTATCTGGTGTTTTATTTGTTGACCGGATTGATTGCGATGATGGCTCAGGTCGCGATTAACTTGCACTCGACTGTGCCTTCGATTGGAGCCAGTGGCGCGATTGCGGGAGTGCTGGGAGCCTATTTTGTTTTGTATCCCCGGGCGCGGGTGCTGATGTGGTTTTTTATTTTTGTGCTGTGGGTGCCGGCTTGGATCGTCCTGGGATATTGGTTTGTGCTCAATTTTCTGAGCGGGGCGCAGACGGCGCTCGCCGTGCAAGGGCACAACATGGGAGGCGTGGCGTTCTGGGCGCATGTGGGCGGATTTGTTTCGGGAGCGCTGCTGGTGAAAGTGTTTGGGGAGCGGGAGCGGCGTTATCCGTATGCGTATCAGTAAGTCATTCGAAAAGAGAATCAAAGTCAAAAGCGACGGACAGGAGTGTCCGTCCCACACGCGGGCCTCAGGATGACAGGGCTTTTTTGGTCAGGCTTTGTTGTGGCAGACTCTTTGTCTCAACCAATAGCTTATTTTTTGGGGCGCGATTCTGGGGGGACGAGTCCGGCGACGCGGTAGTAGACGACGAGCTGGCCGTAGTGTTCGCCGGAATGTTCGATGAAGCCGTAGGCCGAGTCGGAGATGCGGTACTGCTTGTGCTCGAAGGGATCGACGATTAGATCGGACATTCCGCTGTCGCCTTTGGCCTGGATGGCGGCGGCGCCGTCGGCAAAAGCTTTCTTTACGAAGGCGACCACGTCTGATTTAGTTTTGTAGTCGGCGCGCTTCGGGTCTTCTTCCGCGGGCATTTTCGTGCCCATGGCGGCATTGGTGAAAAAATAATTTGCATTAGCGGCATGGAGGAGTTGTTCGGCGAAGGTGCGCTGCGCGGGCGTGGGCTTGAAGTCGTATTTATCTTCGGGAAAATCTTCGGCCATGGCGATGAGCTTGCGGCCGATTTCGTTCCAGGAAGAGAGGACGGCCTTTGAGGGGCTGTCGGCGGGCTTTACGGCTACGTCCTTTTTCATCTCTTGAGCGTGCGTGGGGTGAGGAAAGACGATGGTTGCGGCGGCGATGACGGCTGCGGCTACGAATGGGAACTTGATCATTGATTTTCTCCGTGTGAAGTGCCGATCGGCATTGTAATCGGACTGTGGCGCGGAGGAAAGGTGAGCTGGATGTTCGTTTTTATCGCGAGGTTCGGGGGCTATATGCAACATCTCTGAGCTGACGGTTGGAGTGGCTGAGGCGGTTGCATAGATCCTTCGGCGCAAAGAACGCGCCTCAGGATGACAATGCGGTGGAGTGCGCGGGCCTCAGGATGACAATGCGGGGGGAAGTGCGCGGGCCTCAGGATGACAAGGCGATCACATGCCATTGGGGCGCTGGCGGATCAGGGAGAGGAATTCCTGGCGGGTTTCGTTCTCGTTGCGGAAGCAGCCTAGCATGGAGGAGGTGACGGCGGCGGAGTGTTGTTTTTCGACGCCGCGCATCATCATGCACAAGTGGCGAGCTTCGATGACTACGCCGACGCCTTGCGGCTCGATTACTTTCTGGATGGTTTCGGCGATCTGAGTGGTGAGGCGCTCCTGGATCTGCAGGCGGCGGGAAAATAGTTCGATGAGGCGCGGGACTTTGCTGAGACCGATGACTTTGCCGTTGGGAATATAGGCGACGTGGACTTTGCCGAAGAACGGGAGCAGGTGGTGCTCGCAGAGGCTGAACATTTCTACGTCCTTGACGATCACCATTTCGTCGTAGCTGACGGAAAAGAGCGCGCCTTTGAGCAGGGCTTCGGCGTCTTCGGTGTATCCGCGGGTGAGGAATTGCATGGATTTGTGCACGCGCTCGGGAGTCTGCTGCAGGCCTTCGCGGTTTGGGTCTTCGCCGAGGCGGACGAGCATTTCCTGGACTAGGTCTTCGAAAGTGGCGCTGGTAAGGGTGGAGGGTTCGGTTTGTTCAGTAGAGACTGGTTTCATATTTAGCCGAATCGATCGGTCCTCTCTCTTGCGCGAGTATCTGCTCGCGAACGGCAAGTTACATAGATCCTTCGGCGCAAAGAAGGCGCCTCAGGATGACAATGCGGGTTCGCCGGCGTATTCGAACGAGTTCATCATGGTTTCTTCTAGCCTTACTCTCTCAAGATGCGCGTGAGTGAACCCACGGTGCACTATTTCGTAAATCCGGATGCAGAGATTTTCGGTGGTCGGGACTTCTTTGGCGAATTCCTGCAGAGTGTTCAAGTTTTCGTGATCGAAGCGGAAGAGCACTTCCCTTTCCATGAAGCCATCGAGATCGGTGAGGTTGCAGACCATCCCGGTTTGTTCATCGACTGGCCCGCTGACTGTGACTTCGATCGTGTAGTTGTGGCCGTGACCGTAGGGATTATTGCATTTGCCGTAGGTTTCGTGGTTCTCTTTGTCCGACATCGCTTCGCTGTGCAGGCGGTGGGAAGCGGAGAACATGTAACGGCGTGAAAGATGGGCTTTCATTCTTTCAGTTACTCACTTATTTGATTCATGCAACAAACAAAACAACAGATCTTTAACACAGGGGACACGGGGGTGCACAGGGTAAGACTCATGATTCTCCGTAGAAATCGACGAAGAGGTCTGGGGTTTCGTAGACGCGCACACGGTGTAGTTTGGCGCTTTCGAGTTTGGTGGCGAGACGCTGCCAGATTACGATTGCGATATTTTCTGTCGTCGGAATGCGATGGAGAAATTCTGGGACTTCTTTGTTGAGGAAGCGGTGGTCCATGGCGTCGAGCACTTCGCGGTGCATGACTTCTTTTAATTTCTTGAGATCGATGACGAAGCCGGAACGGGGATCGACTTCGCCTTTTACCGTGACTTCGAGCAGATAGTTGTGGCCGTGGCCGTTGGGGTTGTTGCATTTGCCGAAGACACGGCGGTTTTCTTCCGGAGTGAAATCGGGGTTGTGATAGACGTGCGATGCTGAGAATTCAGCTTTGCGCGTGAGATAGACCATGCTTCTCCTGCGGAGTCGATTCTGATTCTTTAGGTGGCTCCATGGCTTTCCGGTTGCCCGGATACCGGCGGCCTTTCCATGAGACAGCGCCGCGGTTGTGAAACAGTTTTGACCGCATCAGCAGATATGAGAACAGAGGAAGGCCGAAGAGCGCGAACAAGTTGGCATCCCAGGGAAAATGGGCGCGGCGAATTCGGGTGAGAAATACTGCGTACAAGATCAGGCATAGCGTGCCGGGGGCGATGGCGGAGTGCGAATGTCCGCGCAAAGCATCTGCGATGGCGATTGCGAGACTGGCGACGATCAGAATGAACTCGATGGCACGCAGCGCGGCTAAACGCGCCGGGTGCGGGAACAGGAGGGCCAGGTTTTTGGTCCAGCCCTCGCGAAGTTGGGAAAACGTGCGATACATGCGGGTGCGGACGGCGTCGGCGCCCAAGCGGAAGAATATTTTTCTGCCGGATCGTTTTACGGCACGGGCGAGTGCGACATCTTCCAGGAGATTGCCGGCGATGGCGGCGTGTCCGCCGGCGGCGTTGTAGGCCCCGCGCGTGATGAGGATGTACTGGCCGTTGGCGGCTGCGGCGGGCGAGCGGGGATCGCTTACTTGCGAAGGACGGTAGGAAGCGGCCAGATCGGCGAAGATTACGGGCATCACAGCTTTTTCCCAGAAGCTCTTAACGATCTGCTCGGGCGAGTAGGAGAGCAATTCCGCTTTCTGACGTTTGGCCTCTTCGATGCTTCGCGCGAGAGATCCGGGAAGATGGATGGTATCGGCGTCGGTGAACAGAAGCCACTCGCCGCGCGCGATTTTGGCTCCGGCGGCGACGGCGTTGTTCTTGCCGGTCCAACCGTTGGGGGGTTGAGGAGCATGGATGAGCTTTACTCCGTTTCCGGAGAACGAGGAGGCGATCTCGGGGGTGCGGTCGGTGGAATGATCGTCGACGACGATGATCTCGAAACTTACACCCTGCTGTGCGACCAGCGAACTCAGACAAGCGTCTAGGGAGAACTCTTCGTTACGCGCGGGGACGATGACGGAGACGGTGAGCGGATCGTTAGCTGAAGCTGTCGCGAGCATACGCCGAATCTATTATTATAGCGGGGTGCGACTAACGATTCGTTTTCTACGGGCGATGTCGAGGCGTTTTAGTGTGGTGGTAGCGCCCAAAGGCAAGTCGAGCGTTGCTCGACTGAACAGCCGGGGGCGGCTGTCCCCACATGGGTTTCTTTCCAGCAATCGGACATTGGGTTTCATTGCGGTCGGGTTAATCCTGTTAGCGATGTCAGGGTGTTATAGCGGGTCGCGGCCGGCGAGGATTGGGTCAGCGGCTCCGGACTTTACGGTGCGTGATGCCGGACACGCCGTGACGCTCAGCCAATTCAAGGGTCAGGTGGTAGTGCTGAATTTTTGGGCGACATGGTGCCCACCTTGCATTGAGGAGATGCCGTCGCTGGTGCAGATGCAGCAGCGGATGAAAGCGAAGGGCGTGACGGTGCTGGCGGTCAGCGTAGATGCAGACCAGAGCAATTACCAGCGGTTTTTGCGGGATCATGATGTGGATTTGTTGTCAGTACGCGATGCCGACCAGAAGAGCAATACGCTTTATGGGACGTTCAAGTTTCCGGAGACTTACATCATCGACCGCAATGGAGTGGTGCGGCGGAAGTTTATTGGTGCGGTGGATTGGACGGAGCCGGATGTGATTGAGTATTTGAGTAAGCTGTCGGATAAATCGCTCAGGGGCTGAAGCCCCGGAATCCTAGGCAACATTTATTCCCAGCACTGAAGCGCTGCGCCGCCCAAATTCTGCAGCGAAGATCAACCAGGCAAAATTGCTTTTTTAGAATTTGTCGGCGGTTTCGGCGAACAGCAGGTTCCTCCACTGCGCCGTCGCTGGCGCTCCGGCTCCGGTCGGAATGACAAATTGGGGAGCCGGCGTGGCGGAGCCAAAGCAGAGTCTGAATCGTCACCAAAAGCAAAAGTGAAAGGCGACGGAGTGTCCGTCCC
>JBAWBG010000470.1:0-12548 GCA_049589695.1 Candidatus Sulfotelmatobacter sp.
CGCATATACAAACTTCGCCAACAGCTACGTCGTCAAGCCCGTGGATTATGACCAATTCGTGACTGCAGCCTTCCAGCTTGGCCTCTACTGGATGGTGTTGAACGCGCCCCCGCCTCGAAGAGAGACATAATTATTCCTGCCTCATCCATCGTGGTTGATGATCACTGGCGACAGAAGCCGGAGGGATTTGACGGTTTTAGTTGATAGACGTCCCCGAATTCTCCGCCGTCGGGGCTGGCGACGCCGTAGAGGATACCAGCTGCGTCAATCGCCACACCGGAGACGGGATCCCCGCCATCTTGACCATTTTTGAAACCGTAAAGGGTCGCTTCCTTTCGCTTTTTGTCCCGTAAACGCAACTCAAATACGGTTCCTCACTCGCCGCGCCCGTCCAACCGGGTGGTGCCGTACAGCACTATCAACATGATGCCGGGTTCTGTCTGAATGAGACTATGGCAATCCGTTCAGACCTCGCTGGCAGGGCGTTTGGTGGGAGTAGATGCCTTGATCTGGCTGTGAGGGGGGCCAAATTGCTTTGCGCTGTAACGATTCGTAACCGGCGTTCACTATATCTAACTGAGAACCTGAATTGGGCGCACCGCAAACTGTACCCTCGCGTTTTGAGTCCAGTGATGAAAAAGGAAGCAACAATCGGAGCCGCAACCGCTCTCGCCATCGCGGCGATGGTAGGAATTTCTCTGGAGACTGGACCCAGGCAGGAGGGTAGCGCGAGATCGGACCAAGGCGCCGCGATCACGCGGGCAAAACGCTCCACGTCCAAAGCGAAGTCTCATCAACTTGGCTCCGGATGCAGTAGCCTGGCAGAGCAGCTCGAAACCTTCCTCGATATCAAGGAGCTGGTTGCTCCAAAGGAATGCTATGCGTCAGGTGACGTCCCGGGAACTCAACTGGAGCTGACGCAGAACACGTCGCAACTGAAGTTCGTCATCGCACTTTTACCGGACCCCGTCCATACCCACCAGCCCGTTCTCTTCGACCAGTTCGTCGTTGCCATCCAGGAAGGCGCACAAGACGAGAAATACGATTTTGACAGTTCCTGGCTTCCTTGGGACGACGATGAATCGACACCGTACGCGCTGCTGGCTGATCAGAAGACTGCCGATCTGGAAAAGGACCAGAAGGAGAGTCAGCCCGGGATTATTCTTTTTCGAAAGTCGGTCGACTGCTCGAGTGGATGTGAGAACGATTCCGGTGCTCCGACCAAGAAGAGCAACGAAGGCGCGCTTTCGCAAAGCTATCGTGAGGGATTGGTCGTTTTTGTGGTTGGGGAAGAAGCCACGCAGGGAATTCACGCAGAACAATTCAGGAACGCACTGGCATGGATTGCCGCCTTAGAGGCGAAACCGGTCGCCAGTATTCAACGGTTGGCCATTCTCGGCCCCACATTTTCAGGCTCTTTTCCGTCGGTGGCGCAAGCCCTGTCCGAATTGGAAAAAGAGAAGAAGTTGGATTTGACCGTCACGCAAAAGGCGCAGCCGCTTGCCATCTACAGCGGCAGCGTGAGCGGTGCTGACGCAGCGCAGTCATTTCAAAAGGTGATTGGGTCCCCAGTCACGTTTCACAGCTTTGTGCAGAGTGACGATGAGATTCTGCGACGGTTTTGCAATTACATAAGAAAAGAGCAACCCGACTTTGATGCCGCCAGAGTCGCGATAATTTCCGAAGATGAAACGGCATATGGAAGAAACGATCCTGCGCATAGAACCGCGGGGATGATTCCAGACAGCGACAAAAGCAACAAGGGCAAATGCCCGGACGATGCGCTGACGCTTCACTATCCGCGCGACATCTCCGCGTTGCGCGATGCGTATCAAACCAAGTCCCTTTTCGCCGTGGGAACATCTCCGCAGTCAACGGACCGTCAAAAAAGAAGTCTTCCGACCGACTTGGCCGATCCTTCGGGCAAGGTTCAGGATTCGATCCGCAGCTTCGGAGGAAATCAAACGCCGCTCAATCAGGAGGCATTCCTGCTGGAGATGGTGGCCGCCTTGCGCGAGCTCAATGCTCGCTACATCCTCTTGCGCAGCAGCAGCACACTTGATCAGTTATTCCTGACCGACTTTCTTCGCCGGGGCTACCCCGATGGGCGCATTGTGATTTTCGGTTCAGACCTGATGTCCATACGGGAACGCGGTAGTAACGGACTTAGTGGCACGATGACTCTCAGCACCTATCCCCTCTTTCCTTTAGAGCGCGACTGGACAGAGTATCAATCGCTTCCCGCGGCGGATCGAATATTTAGCTCCGATACCAGCGAGGGAACTTATGTCGCTTTCCGGCTTCTGCTCGATCATCAGAGCCTGGACAACGAGAAAGACGAGGATCGCTGTCATGTGTTTGAATCCGATACGGGGCCGAGCAAGAAAGGCAAGAGCAACATCTTTCTGCCACCCATCGCCTGCAAGGTAAATCCTATCCCTGACTACTCGCCGCCATTCTGGATGCTCGCCAATCAGTGCGGTGAACTGAAGACTCCGAATACGCCGAACATAGTGACTACAGGCGAGAAGTGCTACTACCCTGGACCGGCGACATGGCTGTCCGTAATAGGAGCTAACAGGCTGTGGCCGATGGCATCTCTGACAGAGAAGACTTCCAACGCACCTCCCGTAGTTCCGAAGACGACGGAGAGTGCCAACCAAAGGAAGAAGGGGCTCGGTGGGCAGCCGGAAATGCCACTGGGAATGAAGATATTCCTGCTAGTACTAATGGGTTTCTCGCTGTTTCATGCGTGGTGCTGCTGGGCCGGATCTTACACAGCTAAGCCCGCATTTCTGGCCCACTTCGCCAGCCACGGAGAGTGGCGTCACACATTGTTGGTATTTCTTGGAAGTTTCTGCGTCTCATCTCTGGCCATCGAGGCGGGATGGGGATGCGGTGTATTTTCTAAGCCCGCAACCGGATTGGCTTATCCCTGGTTCGCTCTGGTTTGTGTTTCCGCCATCTGCTTAATGGCATGGCTGGCCGTCCTCCTCAATAACCGCACGGTAAGGAAGCTGTCCGAGGACGTTTCCAGTAGGCCGGAACGGCCACAAGAGGAATTCGACATCTGGAATAGCGCGACTCTTCTTTTCCCGGATGCCTTGCTCCTAGGTGGTGTGGTGCTCGTACTTCCTGTTGAATGGGTGCTACTTCCTGAAAACCGTGCTTTGACCTATTGGCGCGCGATGCACCTGACGAGTGGCGTTTCGCCGATCGTGCCGATTTTATTAGTGTTCGCCGGGATGTACCTATCCTTCTGGTTTACGTTGCACGGACTGGCGCTGTTTGGCCCAGACCGCCCTTGTCTGCCACCAAAAGCACGGATCGCAATGAAGGATAGCTGGGGGCACAGCTGGGACGTTCTGAGAATGTTCAGCCAGGAGGATGCGGCCAGGAAAATTGAGGACGCTGCCAGGCCTTTTGATAACGGAATGATGGTTGCCGTGGGTTTGACTTGCTTTGCGCTGTTCCTTGTCCCAGCCGGGATTATCGCGAAAGGAGTCCCCGTGCGCAGTTTGGGCGCCGAGAACTATGCCAAAATTTTCCTCGTGGCTCTGGACGTTTGCTGTACCTTGGCGATTGTCGAGACCTGGCGGCTATGCAAAACATGGGAAGCTTTAAAACGACTCCTCGCATTTCTCGATCGCCTGCCGCTGCGGCGAACAATGGCATCTCTGCGCGGCTTTTCCTGGGGAGGCGTATGGAAGATGAGCGGCAATGTTCTGGAAGTACGGTACAAAGTAATTTCCAGACAACTGGAGTGCATGAATCATACGATCGCCAGCCTGGAAGCTCTCGGAAAGGCCTCTGATCCCGAGATCAAAGACTCAGTCGAAGCGCTCACCAAGATGCACGATGCGGGCATAACATTCGCGACCTGGTATTCGATCAACTACGACAAGTCGCTCGCGGGCGATTTAAGAAGCTTCAGCACGTTTCAGCAAAGTATCTCGTCTGCGAGTGGCACGCTGCTGTCGAAGCTACTCGTGCCATTCTGGAAGCGGGAGAAAGACTCACTCCTGGCGTTTGAAAAAAACGAAACCGCCGAAGCTGCCACGTGTCCTCTTCCGCCGGCCCCCGAAAAGCATATTCAAAATGCTGAGGAATTTGTCTGCCTGAACTACCTGGCGT
The DNA here is from genome assembly GCA_049589695.1 of Candidatus Sulfotelmatobacter sp. Taxonomy (GTDB): domain Bacteria; phylum Acidobacteriota; class Terriglobia; order Terriglobales; family Acidobacteriaceae; genus Sulfotelmatobacter. Next base: position 4,135 of record JBAWBG010000470.1, read on the forward strand.
TTATCCAGAATGTTCTCGGCCGGTTGCGCACGATGACCTTGACCATCATGCTGCTGCTCATCGTATCCACGGTTGCGACGTCCACCTATCCCTTTGATCCGCAAGAGGCGCTGAGCGCGGTATTCATCGTTCTCTTTGTCATCGTGGGGGTGGTGATTGTGAAGGTGTATGCGGATATGCATCGCGACTCCACGCTGAGTCATGTCACTAACACGAAGCCCGGAGAGTTGGGTACGGAATTCTGGTTCAAGATCCTGGGGTTTGGTTTTGCCCCCCTCCTCGGTCTACTTGCACGGCTATTTCCGGGTATAACTGACTTTGTCTTCTCATGGCTACAGCCTGGAATCTCATCCCTCAAGTAGAGCTTAGGCAGCATTCCGTGTACAACGTTATCTGTCCTCGAACTGTGTCTTACGAATTCCTCTGCATGGCGGCAAGCAGGAAGTGATTCCGGGCGAGGAGTCCTCTTCGGAGAAGTGTAATTGCGAATCAATGCTTATAAAATCCGCCGAGCCTCTTAGCGGTACAGGCGCTACAGTTAGTGGCTGACAGTGCGACCAAACCGGTAGGTAATAGACAGGCTTGCATAGGAAGGTATGCGCACTCCTGCAACTTCCTGAATATCGGAGGGGTAGAAGTTTTCTGTTGTCTGCCCGCTGTAGCCACGGGCGATCAGGAAGTTCGCACCGGCGTCCAGGCGTCCATTACTGAACGGGCGAACCAGGGCGCCGCGAAACTCCTTCACCGGCGTTCCGGTGCACTCCGCATTCAGGTTGGGCAGACATCCGGTGCCTAACGGCTTCGTACCTACGTATTCAAACTCACCTCGCGCTTGGAGACGAAAGGGCAGCTTCTGAACTGTTCCCAGCAGATCGAAGATCGTTCGCGGCGCTTCTGGAGTTGGTTCTCCCGAATCGAGATCCCGAGCGTCGGCTTTGGAGAAGGTTGCCAGAAGCGATCCGTAACTGAAGTTTTGCCGCACCGCGGCCGTCATAAAGCGAAGGCGGCTTGGCCCCTCGTTAAATTGAAGCCCAGTGTCAGGGTCGATTTTCGCCAGTTCCGCACTGCTGGTTACATGGCCCAGAGTAAGCCGCAGATCTGTCCGGTGAATGGTCTTAGTGGCGACGAACTGATAAGAGTGCGACGTGGCTACCGGAGTGCCTATGCTAGTTCCGGTGCCCGGCGTTCCAATGCCAATGCGGGGATCCTCCGTGAAGAAGGCCCGGCCAAAACTCAGTGAGATAACGGGAGCGTACCACGATGCTTTGGGAAGAAACGAGACCATAGCCTTGGGTGAGTTCACTCCCACCCACTTCTGAAATGAATTCTCCGGCTGCAACAAATCCTCGTTATCAACATAGATTTCGTCGCGGCGCCAGCCGAGATAGTAGCGAAAATAATGTGCCAGACTCCCTTCGGCCGCAATGTAAGGCGTCACCGATCCTATAGTGATGTTGTTTCCGTCCATGGGCGTGAAAGGCGGGTAGTAACCTGGGTCGCTCGGATTGAAGAACCCGTAGCTGTCAAGATCGTCGCGTCGGGGCGCTTCGCGTTCGTAGTCGAACCCTCCGAGCAACGAAAAAGACTCAGCAACTTTGTTTACGTAATTCGCGCTTCCGCCGGCCACGGTGCGAAACTCACTTTGGCGAATCAGGCCCAGATCACTTCCGAAGTTGGAGAACAGGGAAAGGTTGTAAGTACGAAAAAATCCGGAAATCGCCAGTTGCTGGCCTGCGCTAATTTGCCAGACGTCGTTCACGGCTACGAGCGCGGTATGGGTCTGGTCCTTCTGTCTCGGGTCGATTGTGTCGCCATAATTGCGAACGCTGGCGTCGGCGGAATTCAACGCGAAGATTGGGACCAGTCCTGGAACATAGGAAAAACCGTAGTACCCAACTCCAAATAGCGTGAGTTGATGGTCACCGGCGTGAAACGTTCGCTCGCCGTTGAATTTGTACTGTTGTCGATGTTCCAAGCGATCGAGGAATCCATTGCCATAGGAAGCTGCAAATGCCACCCACGATTCGGGAGTCGGACTGAATCCCGCTACCACATCAATATCTCGATAGTCCCCGGTCAAAGTAATGAACGGATTGAGGTGAGACCGCAGCCCGTAGGTCGCTGCCAGATTGACGGAATGATTTCCTTCCCGAACGTTGAATGCTCCGCCATCGACCTGGACGCTTTCCAGAACCTCTGGAATAAATATGTTCGGGTCGGAATAGCCGTTTCCGTGGGCATTGGCCGACAAATTGTTCGGCACGAGGTAGCTGCCAACTGCAATGTACTGCGCTATGGGCTCACCGTGATCTCCAGCCACGCCAGGTGCAAAGTACTGTGGCGCTTTGATCCCGCTAGAAGCGGTTTCGATGGGGTAGCCGGGAATCGATACCGGGGCGCCGGGCCGTCCGGGATTCGCGTCCAGCAGGTCTTCTCGGACAAAAACCTTCTCTGCCGGATCGGGAGAGAACACATCAGTGCCGTTTACGTCGGCTGTAACGGTGACGGTTTCCACGCGGGAGGAAATCTGGGCCATTTGGATTGTAATTTTGGAATCTCCGCTCGGGTGCTGGTTCTGAACCACGATGATGACTTGTCGAAATCCCTCAGCGTCAACCCTGATGTCGAACCTGTCCGCGGACGCCGCCGCGATTTCGAATCGGCCATCCGGCCCAGAAATTGTTTGAGCCAAAGCCTGACCTTTTGCACCGGAATCATGATGGATGAGCTGAACCGAAGCGTTGGGCAACCCGTTCCCTTGCGGATCGGTGACTTGGCCCTTAATGCCAATTTCCTGTCCCAGGAGAGGAAGAGAGAGCCGAGTCAGCAACACGACAAGTATTGCCAAGTTTTTGCAGGATGAGAACATTTTCGTTTTGGCGCGGCCCCTCTTCTAACGTTGCGCACTCGGCCCTGAGATCTGAGCCAAGACAAGCTGCGCATGTTCCGATCCGACTCCGTGCATCGCTGCGGCTTGCTGCAAATAGTTCTCTGCGGCGGCGCGGTCACCGAGCTCCAGAGCTATCTCGCCGGCATGCTCGAAGATTTTAGCTCCGTGGATTCCAACTGCCAACGCAGTCTCGATCTGCTTGCGCGCCTCCGCGTGCTGATTGTTGACGTGCAGCGCCCACGCGTAGGCGTCCAGCGTGTAGACATCGTGCCGCCAAGCGTACTCTCGCTTCGCTATGTCCAAAGCCTTGGCGGGCTGGTGCGCATGGTCGGCGTAGTAGAAAACGAGTTCACGGTTGGAATTGTCTTTTCGTGAGGACTCAGCCACTGATTGGGTTTCGAAGTCTGCGAATACTTTCTTAGCCTCTGCATCGCGACCCGCCAACTGCAAAGCCCCCGCAAGATCGTAAAGATTTTCCGCGCGCGGGGCGGCCTGACTGCGTTGCTGCAAGAGGGAAACGGCTTCCGCATAACGCTTCTGGGTGATGCGCACCTGAGCCAGATTTCCAAGGGCGGCAGGATTGGATGGGAGGCATGTGAGTGCCTGCCGGAGAAGGTTTTCCGCCGCGTCGGCGTTACCGGAATCCAGTCGAAAACGGCCCATCAGTGTGAGCAGTTTGGAACGCTCTTCGGCCTCGCTCGGGATGGTCGATTGAAAAGCCAGATCCGCCGCCTCATAGGCGCCTTCTGGATCACCGAATAGCTCGCGCAAAAGGGCTGCACGGGTCAGGGCCGGCCGATTGCCACGCCGAAGATTGAGCATCCACTGCGCCGAATCCTCTGCGTCGCTGTAATTGCCGAGTTCCACATTCGCATCGGTCAGTAAACCGTAGACCATCACATCGTCGGGCACTCTTTTATTCAGTTTCCCGGCGGCTTCCAGCGCCGCGGAGTATTCATGTTCGCCCAGGAGAATCGAGACTTCTACCTTCTCGGTCTCGAAATTGTTCGGGGTAAGTTCCAACGATTTCTTCACCGCGGCTTCGGCTTGCGTATAGAAGCTGGGGTCGGAAGTCTCTTGTGCGCGGCGAACCAGCGACGTCGCGAGTTGGTTATATCCCGAATATTCGCTGGGTTTTTCGGTGATCGCTTTTTGGGCTGCTGCAATGCTTTGGGCCGCCGGCGAAAGATCCGAGCCCGCGACGCATGTTGGATTTTGCGCGGCAGTGAACGTGAGAAGCATCGTGATAGCGCTGAGCAGCGGAATTCTTTTCATGGCATACCTCATTTCAAATTCGGAAGAAAAATCGTGGCCGCTGTCCACGTTCTAAGGCGTCCAGCGGCCGCGTAGGTGACTCACTCTGGGCAGATGCCGCCGGCGATGCCGGTGCAGCCAGATTGTCCAGGTCCAATGTGATCGCTCTCGCGTCCACTGTTAGCTGGCATTACGTAAGGGAAGGAATTGTTGAAGCCCTCCACTTTGGTGTTTACGCCATCGCCGAGGGGCAACCCGTATTGCGTGGGACTGACGAGGATGCCTTCGATGGCACGCAGAGAAATGTCAACCACATCGTCGATCGGTCGGCGTCCGTTGGGGTATCCAGCCGAGTCGCCGGCGATGAAGCCGAGGCGCAGTTGGCCGCCTACCGGAGTTGGTGGAATGCCGGTATTAAGCCGCAGTAGATCCGCGACCGGTCCCGCATCGCCGGGCCCGCATCCCCGGCAGATGGGTGGTTCGTACTGCGCCAGGATCAGCAGATCGGTGCGCGGATTGGGTGGAACCGGAATCCCCACGCTGGCTAATACCCCTGCCAGAGTTGGATTGAGGACGAAGTTCGCGAACTGGCTGTCGTTCACCGGAAAATCTTCGCTAAAGCGATCTTTAGAGCCCGTGCCGATGATCAATTCGTTGATCAACGAATTGCCTTCGCGGTTAACCTGTTGAAGCTTGCCAACGTTTTTGTCTGGATCCGGAGAGCGTCGAACCGTGAATTGATGGCGCGCCGTGCTGCCGTAAGTTCCGATCACGGCTCGCTTGTCTGTGGCCGGGTGGGTCTGGCCGTCCACCGTCAGCAGCTTGATGGGGAGTTCCAGCACGATGGAATTAACGTTGAAGCCGCCGACCGCGTCGGGAGCGTAGTTGTGAGTATTGTCGGCATCGATGGCCGCCGTCAGGATCGGATTTCCGGGAGATCCCGGTACTCCGCGGTAGTTTACTGAGTCAAACGTGGAACCCAGGTCGATATAGAAAGGGTCATCCACGGTACCGGCAAATACGGTGATTCCGCCGGGCAAGGTGTTAATCCCCTGATTGAACAGCGCCTGGTAGTTCGGCATCGTTTTCGGGCCTACGTTGGACGGGACCGCGTAAAGCGTCTGTCCGTTGTTCAGCACTTTGGTCGAGAGAACTTTGCCATCTCTCAGCTTGATCATGCTTACGGTATAGGTCTGGCTCAGGCTCAAGCCCTCGGAGCCAGCGCCGCTTAGTGAAGTGATAGGCGGGATCCCGGCGATGCCGCCGATGAATCCGACGGGCAGCTGAGGCTGAAGGATTTGAGTGGTGAACCGGAACTGGAAGATCACGTCCGGAATTCCATCCTGGTTATTGTCGACGAGCATCTGATAGACCACAGCGTCATCGAAGGGGAAATAGTTAGGTCCATTTGTCGGCTCAAGCAGCGGGTCAACGTTCAAAATCATGGTGACGTTGTTGGGATTGTCATAACTGACAAAGGCGTACCAGTCGGTCACATCCGCGGTGCGATCCAATGCCGTGATGGGTGCTTCACGATGACTCGACGCGAACAGGCTGGAGGGTGCCAGCATGGACAGCGCGATCGCAAGAGCCATGATTGACTTCAGCTTTTTCATTGAAATGCCTCTTTACAGAATTCGTCGACATTGCCAGCGATCTAACTGCTCGCGAGCAACCATGAAGCAGTTGGTCTGGCTAGCCTACGTATCCGGGTTACGTTGTCATTGCCGCAAATGGATTGCACGAATCCTCACTTGTTTACAAAACGTATACCACTAGCCTATGCACTAACGCTTAGTTATTCGCGGAGAACTGAGGAAGTGTTCCGTGACATCACAACACGGGTAATGAGGCGAATATCTGGGTGAGTCACGTCGATCCCGAGATTCCTGTCAATCTATTGCGGGATCCAGCGCACCTGTGAAGTGAATAGTCCATCGACAAAGCCGATGTGGTAAACAAGAAAAATGCCGAATGCCATACTGGCAAAGCCAGAAATCGTGGCTAAGTGCTGGTTGACCTTAAAGAATCTCTTTCCCGTGTAAACCAGAGGTACGGAGATTGCCGCCGTCATCAACATCATTCCCGCCATGGTGCCAAAACCGAAAACCAGAAGGTAAGCTGTTGACCACACCGGACTCTTGATGGTGGATAGAACTAATAGCGCGACCGCAGCCGAACCTGCAAGGCCGTGTATGAGACCTATGACCAATGGTCGAATAGTCTGATAAAGACCGATCTTTCCAACCGTTCTGTCGAGGCGGAGTTCCATTCGGCGGAAGACGCTTCGGGTTGGCGCATCATTGTTGGGAGAGGTATCGGACAATGGAGTAAGTCGCTCTGTAATCCAACGCATGACTCCGGTCAGGTTCAATACCCCGAGTAAGACGAGCATCAAGGCAACGCAAAACTCCATGGACAACCCGAGACGGGGTGGAATCACAACACCGAAAATAATGATCGCAGATCCGACGAGAAAAATAGTCAGCGTATGTCCTAATCCCCATAACAATCCGATCGTCGCAGAACTTCTAATCGACCTTTGCCGGCTCACGATGGTCGACACCGCCACTATGTGATCGGGGTCGGTGGAGTGACGCATTCCGAGGAACAATCCCAGCAGGATTACCGTTGCGAAGGGAACCAGTTTGTCTCTGGAAAGAAAATCATGGGGAAGAATGCCTTGCCCGATGTGAACCGATGCGACGGCGGATGCCGTTATTCCCACCCCCAGCACCACCATGAAGGCAGAGGACAAGATGGGTAGGAAGCGCAGAGCGGCGTTGCTGCCCCGAACTCTAGATGAAACGACTCTTTTGGCGTAGACCATTGTTAAGCCAACCGTCACCAGCACTGCGGCCAGCCCTAAACTGAATGCGGTGATCAGGAATAATCCAAAGCCTATGCGGTGCAGCGAAAACGCGCTCAGCAACACGACCAGCGCCGCCGGACACGGCACGATCCCGCCGGTGATTCCTAGCATGCAGAGTTCACGCAATGACAGAGCCCGCTTGGCCGGTGTTGTATCAGCTGTGACAACCGTGAGGTTCGCTAGTCCGGTTGGTGTGCCTGGTTCGAACGAGTCCTGCTTAGTCATGCCCCGCTTAAACATGGAGAGGAACCAGTGAGAATGCTTCTCTCCGGAGGCGTGCGAATGCTCGCCGGTTTCTCCCGTCCAGTGTCTAAGGAAAATGAAGATACCGAGTCCGGCAACGCTCAGCCCGGAAATCGCCCCCAACCATGGATAAAGTTGCTCGGGAACAACGTATCGCGATGCATAAAGCGTCAGCGCGCCTAATAGATATACTCCCGCCGTGTGAGCAGTAGTGACAACAATTCCAAGTAATACCGCATGCCTTGCCGTTCCGCGCGAACCTACAAGGTAGGCGGCAACGATAGTCTTGCCGTGTCCAGGCTCGAGCGCATGAAGTGCGCCCAGACCCGCGGCGATCAGAGCAGCAGAGAACAACACCCAGAAGCTCAACTTACCCTGCGTAGAGATCAGTTCGGTGAAGTGACTGCGTGGAGTATTCTGCGCATGAGCCGTGGACGACGGTGGAGAAGCAGTAGATGCGGCCATTCTTGCGGGAGAGGACTGCGCGCTGAAGTCGAAGGAAGCAATTGCGCCAAACGTAATCGGACCAGCCGTCCTCACACCAAGTGACTGGCGTTGTCTTTGACGCGGCAGCGCAGATGCGGATCTCTGATATGCCGAGGGCCTTACCGGAGGGATCGCCTGGCTGGAAGTTTTCCCAACCGCCGCCGCTGAAGCCTGCCGCTCCGGTCCCACGAGGGAAGTGCTGAAGCCGACCAGGGCTGACAATTGTTGGGGCGGGCTATTCAACGCATCGCTGGAGTAGTTGGATAGTTCCTGGCTGCGATCGATGCCGGGAGCAGAACTCCCCAGAATCCCGACTCCATCGCCGAGAACTACAATTTCCTTCCACCCGGAACGCCCGGGAAAGTTGTTGTCGATGTACGACAGCTTGTGACTGCCCGCGGTGACGCCAAGTTTGCCGCGAAACACGAATCCGATTTTCATTGTAGGCAGACCGCCTGCGCCGTCGGTGAAAGTGATCTGTCGAGATATCGTCTCTAAATGAATGGACTGGCCATCGCTCTCCAAAGAGAGTCCTTCCTTCAAGAGTTGTTCCTGCCTGTCGAGATAGCGAGCTGCGTTGAGATCGGCGGCCTTGGGCGTAAGCTCGAACTGCCGAATCTCCTGAAAGGTAGGAATTTCAGCCATATCGATCAGATAACGGATCTCGAC
>JBAWBG010000471.1:0-20777 GCA_049589695.1 Candidatus Sulfotelmatobacter sp.
GCTATAAAGACAGTGCAGCAATGAACCTCAGCAGCCTCTTCGGAAACTGCTGAGGGTCGCATGCCGTAACACATTTTATTTCTTTGGTGCGAACCAATCGGCGAATGCCTTCGCATTCGGGGTTCCCACTCCAGTCACATCGTCCCAGCCAACTCCTACTTTCAGATAGTAGTTTTGGCCGAACGAGACTGCGAGTGCCGTATTTTCCGCGCTCGGATCGTCCCAGATCGCGCTGTAGAAGTTTCCGAACAGGGGCTCGAAGGCTGCCACCGTTTCTGAAGGATCGTAGCTATGGGTTACCGTACTCGAATCCTGAACGACCGCAGTGACATTGTGCCCGGGAAGATAAGGCACGACGTCGGTGATGGTTGTCGACGGCATGGAATATAGATAAGGTGCAGCCTGACCGAGCGCCGTTCCCGATTCCTGATTGGCAATGGCCCACAATGCCGAGAACATTGGAGTAGATAGGCTGGTCCCGCCCACCGCGTACCAAATCTGCTCGGGCAACTGGGTTGGCTCGCTGATTAAGACCACGCCGCCGGTAAAGGGATCGGCCAGCCACGAAACATCAGGCACTTGGCGGTATTTTCCCGGAACCCCCTTTTGAAAAGACGGCTTGGCGAAGTATGCGCTGGGTCCGCCCCCAGCCCCGCCGTCAAAGCCGTAAAAGTTAAGCGGACGCGGAGGATCGTAAATCACTCCTCCATCGATCAGGATGGACACTTGGCTCTCCCATCCAGTTTGGAAGGCAATAGAGTTGTCCGAATTCAGGGCCAGGCTTACTCCGCCCACTCCAGTAGCGTAGGGGAGATCAGCTGGCACGCTGACCGTTAGCGGAATGTGATCAGTAAGGTAGGTGGCGCTGTCGCCAGAGGCAAAGTTGGTTGCAATCCCAGAAACGGCGGCGATTTCGGAGATAAGATTCTCTTTGTTCAGTTCGGCTTGATCGACAAAGAATTCCGGGCTGGCGTAGCTGCCGGAAATCACATTGCCCAGGTCGTAATTCGCGGCATAATACACGGCCTCATCCACATCCTCGAAATCCGCCGTCGGTGGAACCACCAGATCGATCTTTGCGCCGGGAGCGATCGCATGGCTCCATTCCACGTCAAGGTTGATCTCCATATCCACGCCTGAACATGCTGATGGTCCGCCCACGTTGATGATGTTGAAGTTTGCTGACGTCAATGCCGGCAAGCCAAATCGTTCGGAGAAGACATTGGCATCCTGTCGGATGGTAGGCGAACCGCACCAGTCAATGATCACAATGGTTTGTCCCGCGCCGTTGTAACCTTCGGCGTACAGGCCGTTTAGGTTGTAGGCGCCGTACACGTTCGAGGGTGAGTAGCCGCATCCGGGGCTAGGCGAGTAGTAGCCATTGCCCTTGTAGGTGGCTTTCGGGTAGGTGCCGTAGGTTGTGTGGTTCTCCGTTGTCAGTCCAGTGAAGCAGACTGACTGGAAAGACGTGGCATCAGCCGCAGACGCAGCACGGCCGAGACTTCCCGGACTCAACGGCGAAGTTGAGGAAAGACTGGCAGGCCGCAGGTCCAGAGGATGATCAAACGCTCCACTGTCGAGTCCGGAGACAGCTTGCACGAGCGCCGCAGCTGCCCCGGTAACATATGGATTGCCGGCGTTCGCCACCAGCACCTTGCTGCCCACCTGATAATTGTTCAGTTGCACGTGGAAAGCATTTTCGACATCGGCGATCGTGCCTCGCGCCCGAACATAGAAATTATTGGGGCCGACGCTAACGACCTTCAAGTTGTTCGATTCGAAAAACTCCTGCACCGTCTTGGCTTCCGCCGCCGTGGGTGCAAACCGCGCGGCCATGTCGGAACTCTTCAGCCAGTGGCGATAGTTGGATGATTTAGGGTTGTAAAGATCGCTCGCCAGAGCATCCAGTGCGGCACGGTTGTGCGGATTCAACCAGATGCTCACCTCGATGCCCTGAGACGGATTTGCCGTACCCAGGTTTTTGGCCGAGGCAACATACGCGGGTGTGTTATTGGGTATGAATTGACCATCGGCTGCACGCGCTGGAAGAACGATCGTCGTCAGCGTCGCAGTTAAAAGGACAAAAAGGCATAGCGAGCGGAGCAGCAGTCCAACACGGTTGGAGGGCTGCAAAGAAACTGCTTTCTTATCTTCCATCAATCTTTCTCCTTAAGAGAACATATTTGGAAACCGGCTGCGAACCGGCTTAAGTCACTGAGGTTGATGTGAACGAATCAGGAGCAGCAATAAAATGCTCCAGAATAATACAGCAGAAGAAGCCCACTGCCAGGCAACTTTCGCCGGTGCTGCAGAAAATCTCTTTCTGGACTGGAAACAGCGAAAGCAGCGGCACTCGGCGCAAAAGTTTCATTCGGTCGCCGACTGTCTGATTCCCCTGTAAAATTGAATCATCAGCTCCGGAGCCACTCCTGCATTGTCTTTTCTCGATCAACTGAACCCGCATCAGCGCGAGGCCGTCGAAACCACCGAGGGCCCAGTGCTGATCCTCGCCGGCGCGGGCAGCGGTAAGACGCGCGTCATTACCTACCGCATCGCCCACCTGATCGAGCACATGGGAGTAATGCCCGAATCCATTCTGGCGATGACCTTCACCAACAAAGCCGCCGCCGAAATGGGCGAACGCGTCGAAAAGCTTGTCGGCGGATTGAGCATCGCCAAGCCAGTCATCTCCACATTCCATTCTTTCTGCGTCCGCGTTCTTCGCCGCGATATCGAATCCTTGCAGATTCCTTCCTCCACTCCCGGCCAGCCGCCCATCGGGCATACGAAAAAGTTTGTCATCTACGACGAGAGCGATATGCAGTCCGTGGTCAAAGGAATCATGAAGCGCCTCGGCCTCGACGACAAGCAACTCACGCCGCGCACCGTGCTCTCGCGAATTTCCTGGGCGAAAAATCACATGCTCGATCCTCAGGAACTCTACCTGCAATCGGCTGATCCCAAGAATGAAAAGATCGCGCATCTGTTTGAGGAGTACCGCAAAGAGTTGCGCAAAGCCAATGCCCTGGACTTCGATGATCTGCTGCTCGAAGCGACGCGTTTACTGAAAACCGCAAGCCATGTCCGCGAATATTACAATCGCCGCTTTCAATATCTGTTGATCGACGAATACCAGGATACAAACCGTCCGCAGTACGAGCTCATGCGCATGCTGGCCGGGGAGCGCCACAATGTTTGCGCTGTCGGCGATGAAGACCAATCGATCTATTCCTGGCGCGGCGCCGACATCCGCAACATTCTCGAATTCGAAAAAGATTTCCCCGAAGCAAAAATTATCCGTCTCGAACAGAATTACCGCTCCACGCAAAACATCTTGCAGGCAGCCTCATCCGTGGTCGCGAACAACATCCGCCGCAAAGGTAAAAATCTTTGGACTTCCCGCCAGGGCGGCGCGAAGATCGGTTACTACGAAGCTCCCGACGGCGAAAACGAAGCTCTTTTCGCTGCGGACCACGTCGCGAAATATCTGCGCGAGGCGGCCCAGCGCGGCGAAACTCCGCGCGCCGCGGTGCTCTACCGCACGAATTCGCAATCGCGCCTGTTTGAAGAAGCAATGCGCCGTTACGGCCTCAAATACAAAGTGGTCGGCGGATTCTCTTTCTACGAGCGCTCCGAGATCAAAGACATGATCTCGTATCTCAAAGTCATTCAAAATCCCGATGACTCGATATCGCTCCTGCGCGTGATCAACACACCCACGCGCGGTATCGGCAAAAGCACCATCGACACGATCGAGCGCCTGGCTCTTGAAACTGGTTTGTCACTCTGGGGCGCACTCGCCGAAGCCATCCGCCGCCGATTGCTCCCGCAGCGAGCGCTATCTGCTTTGAAAAGTTTCAGGCACTTGATTCTGGACGCCCAGGCGATGTTAGCCGGAACGTTTGTCGAGCATCTCGAAGACAGCGTCGAAGCGAACAATGCGGACGAGAGCATTTCACTCGCCGCCGAATCCGATGCAGCGCCATCCGCAGAGGACGATGCAGCCGCCTTCGATCCAAACGAATTCGCAAACACTGCCTTCGATTTCGGCGGTGCCTACATAGGAGGGGACGAAGAAACAAATGGGAGCATTCCGGAGAGTAGCGCCGACGTGGCGCCGCAGCGCGGAGACCAACCCAGCGATGCGCCGATCGCAGCGGCGTCCGCCGATTCCTTTCCGGTTCCCACTGTCAGCACCGCCGACATCCTGAAATTCTTAATCGATCGCACCGGCTACATTCGCCTTCTCGAAGCCGAAGACACGCCCGAAGCTTTCTCCCGCATCGAAAACCTGCACGAATTGGTCAATGCAGCGATGGACTCCCGCGACCGTGGTGAGAGTCTCGACGAATTCCTCGACCATGCCGCCCTCATCAGCGATGCCGACGACTACGACGAACGCGAGCAAATCACCCTCATGAGCCTGCACGCCGCGAAAGGCCTGGAGTTTCCCTTGGTCTTCCTCAGCGGCCTCGAAGAAGGATTGTTCCCGCACTCCCGCACTATGCTCCAGCCCGACGACGTCGAAGAAGAGCGCCGTCTCTGCTATGTCGGCATGACCCGGGCCATGGATCAACTCATCCTCACCCGCGCCGTCTACCGCCGCCGCTACGGCACCGATCTTCCCGAAGCCAGCGTCCCCTCGCGCTTTCTGGAAGAAGTCCCCGCTCCGCTGATCGAAGAATTAGGCCGCCGCCGCGTTGGCTCCGGCTATGTGGGGACGGCCGTCCCCGGCCGCCCAGCCGGGCGAAGCCCCGCTGCCCACGATGCTGATGTCCACTACTCCTACGAAGACGAAGATCAAAGCGCAGCCTGGCGCCGATCACGAGGGGACGGCCGCCCTCAGTTGTCCGGAGGCCCGAAACCCCGCAGCGGTGCCACCGCCCCAGCCAAGCCCTACAACTCCATCGAGAACATCGCGGAATTTTTCGCCAGCCGCGGCAAGAAGTTTACCGTTCCCAAAACAGTGGTCGAAGAGCCCACGGGCAAGCGCGGATTCCGTCCCGGCCAGAAAGTCCGTCACCCAAAGTACGGCGAAGGAACGGTCTACCAGCGGGAAGGTGAAGGCGAAGAAGCCAAGATTACTGTACAATTTCCTCGCTTCGGCTTAAAAAAGCTGGTCGAGAAATACGCTCAGTTGGAGAGAGCGTAAGAGCAACTTAATTTCAATACTGATTCAAGAAAGCATTCATGGCAAACACAGCAGAACTCACAAAAGAAGAACGCAAAAAATCAAAACGCACTGCCCGCAAGAAAGCGAAAGCGGAAAAGCCGAAGAAGCCCCGCGATTACGCCCGCGGATCGAAAAAACGCAAGGTGAAGAAGTTGGCTCGCGGCCAGTCGAAGCGGTAGCACAACTGGCTTAAGCAATCCGGGCATGGATCATCGACCGTCGACCGGTGATCGTCGTCTCGTGGTCCATGCCCGATTCCGCTCGGAGGAGACAACTACCTCTTGTCACAATCATCCACGGAACCTCCTGCAACAGTACGCACCTCCGACAACCAGCTTTTCTGCTGCAAGTCGATCGACAAGCTGATCGCGGAATCCGAAGTCCCAGGGCAGCGGCTGCAAAAAACTCTCGGCCCCTGGTCCCTTACCGCCCTGGGGATCGGTGCCATTATCGGCTCCGGAATTTTCGTACTCACCGGAACCGCCGCCGCTGGAGAGTACTTTCAGGCCCCATCCATCCTCCACGCGCAAGTTCTCGATATTATCGTTAACTTCCTGCGCGGTGGCGGCATGGGCGCGGTCCTCATGCACGGACGCCCACCTGCGGGACCGTCCATCGCCATTTCTTTTTTTTTAGTCGCGATGGCCTGTAGCTTTGCTGGACTCTGCTACGCCGAACTGGCCTCGATGATTCCCATCGCTGGCAGCGCCTACACCTATTCCTACGCCACACTCGGTGAAATCTTCGCCTGGATCATCGGCTGGGACCTCATCCTCGAATACGTCGTCAGCAATGTCGTGGTCGCGATCGGCTTCTCCGCTTACACCAAAGCTCAACTGGAATCCTTTGGCATCCACTTGGCCGATCGATGGTCGACGCCGGTCTGGGAATCAGGACACTGGACCGGTTCCTACTTCAATTTCCCCGCATTCCTGATCATTTTCATCCTCACAGTTTTGCTGGTTCGGGGCGTGCGCGAATCCGCCGAAGCCAACAACATCATGGTCGCGATCAAAATCGGTGCCATCCTCGTATTCCTGGTAATCGGTGGCGCGCTGGTCAATCCCAGCAACTGGCATCCCTTCGCTCCCTCCGGATTCGGCGGCATCGTCACCGGCGGCGCAATCGTTTTCTTTACCTACATCGGCTTCGATTCCGTCTCTACTGCGGCCGAGGAGGCGCGCAATCCGCAAAAAGATTTGCCCTTCGGCATCATTGCCTCACTCATCGTCTGCACCATCCTCTATGTCGGAGTCTCCATCGTCCTGCTTGGCATGATGAAATACACCACATTCGTTACCGGCGAAGCCTCGGATGCTCCCGTCGCCTATGCGTTGAAAGTCCTTGGGGCCAGCCGCTGGTCGCGCTCCGTTATCGTCATCGGTGCGTTGACCGGCATGATCTCGTCGCTCCTGGTATTTCAATACGGTCAGGCTCGAATCTGGTACGCTATGTCGCGGGACCGTCTTTTCCCGGCACTGTTTTCGAAAGTCCACGCGAAGTTTAAAACCCCGCACTACTCCACCTGGATCGCAGGCTTCGCCGTTGGCATCCCTGCCGGAATCTTCGCCATCAGCGATGCTGCCGATCTCTCGAACATCGGCACGCTCTTCGCCTTCGTTCTGGTCTCGCTCGGAGTAATCATCCTGCGCCGCACCCAACCCGACCGCCCACGCATCTTCAAAGTCCCCTTCGTCCCCTGGTTCCCGCTGATCTCGATCATCCTCTGCGGCGGCCTCATGACCGGACTCACCGTCATTACCTGGGTCCGCTTCGTAGTCTGGCTCGGCCTCGGCTTGCTAATCTACATTTTTTACAGCCGCCATCGCAGCGAGTTCGCGAAGAAGTAGAAGTTTCTGTAATCCTGGGCGGAGCGGTCCGATGAGCGAAGGCGAATCGGTTTGCGCAGCCGAAGGATCCCTACAGTCTCTTGTTCTCTCAGCAGCCCCACTGAAGCCATACCTCGCAAATCTCTCCCCAAAAATCTACAATCAAGGAGTGATGTCCTTCGCACTCGACCGGCTGCCCAGCAGTTTCCTCCGCCAACTGCCCAAGGCCGAACTCCACCTGCACCTCGAGGGCGCAATTGAACCCGCCACACTTCTCGAACTCCGCCGCCAGCACGGCGACCGCGCCACTCAAGCCGAGGTCAACCAACTTTACCTCTACAATGATTTCCCCGGCTTTTTGCTCGCGTTCAAAAACATCACCGAGCATCTCCGCACCCCGGAAGATTACGAGCTCATCACCTACCGCCTGATGCAGCGCCTGAAAGAAGAAAATGTTCTGCACGCCGAAGTTTACGTTTCAGTCGGAGTCTGCCTCTGGCGCAAACAAGATTTCGCCGCCATCTTCGAAGGCCTCGATCGCGGCCGCGCCCGCGGCGCTCGTGACTTCGGCATTTCTCTGGTCTGGATTTTCGACGCCGTTCGCCAGTTCGGCGCGGAAGCCGCGCAGAAAGTCTTCGAACTCGCCGTTCGCTATCACGATCGCGAAGTTGTCGGCGTCGGCATTGGCGGCGATGAACTGAAAGCTCCGCCCGAGCTTTTTCGTGACGCTTACACCTGGGCCACCGACCACGGCATGCGCCTTACCGCTCACGCCGGTGAGAACGGTCCTCCCGAGTCCGTTTGGGGGGCGATCAACCTCCGCGCCGAGCGTATCGGCCACGCGCTCACCGCGTTCCACGATCCCGATCTCGTCGAAGAGCTAGCCCAGCGCCAGATCCCGGTAGAAATCTGCCTCACCAGCAACTTCCGCACCGGCCTCTGCCCCAATCTTAACGAGCATCCCGTAAAAAGCTACTTTGATCACGGTCTGATGATTACGCTCAACAGCGATGATCCCGCCATGTTCGGCACCACCCTGGCCCGTGAATATCAACTCGCGCAAAACACTTTTGGATTCACCGATGAGCACCTGCGCGAACTGGCGCGCAATTCCTTCGAAGCGTCCTTCCTGGCCGCAGAAAAGAAACTGGAATTCCTGAACCTCTTCGACGCCGCCGCCGCAAGGTAAAGTATTGCCGACGTTCAATTTCCAATTGCCAATTACAAAGTTCTACTGATAGCGGCCGTTTATGAACATGCTTGCGGACGAAGTTAGCTTGTAAAATCGGCAATTGGAAATTGCATTTTTTCGACTTCGCGATAACCATGCCCCTCCACATCGGCATCGTCGCCTGCAGCACCGAAGGAGCCGCGCTCTGCTACCGCACCATCTCGCTCGAAGGCGCAAAGATGCTCGGCCCTCACGATCATCCCGAAGTTTCGCTGCATTCGCATTCGCTCGCGAAATACATGCAGTGTGTCCGCGCCAACGATTGGGCCGGGGTAGCCGAACTCATGCTCTCTTCCGCCGAAAAGCTTGCCCGTGCTGGCGCCGACTTTCTCATTTGTCCCGATAACACCATCCATCAGGCTTTCGACCTGGTCGAGCACCGCTCGCCGCGTCCCTGGCTGCACATCGCCAGAGAAGTAGCGAAAGAAGCCCAGCAGCGCCAATTCAAGCGGCTCGCCGTCCTGGGTACGCGTTATCTGATGGAAGGCCCCGTTTACCGCGATACCTTGAAGGCGGCCGCCATCGAACACCGCACCCCTGGCCCCGAGCAGCGCGAGCGCCTCGACCAGATCATCATGGAGGAACTGGTCAACGCTCAATTTCTGCCCGCTCGCTCGCCTACTATGTGGAAGTAATCCGCACACTGAAAGACGAGGGTTGCGACGCCGTCGTCCTAGGCTGCACCGAAATCCCGCTGCTGGTTACTCCGGAATCTTCACCACTTCCAACTCTGGATTCCACGCGCCTCCTCGCCAAAGCTGCAGTGCGCAAAGCTGTGGAAGGCTAACGCATATGTGGGGACAGCCGCCCCGGCAGTCCGCAAGCGTAGCGAGCCTTTTTGTGTTGAGCGGCAGTGTGGCGCGGGCGCCGTCGCCCGCGAACGCAGGGAGACATTCCGTATATTCTAAGGCTTGTCATTTCGAGCGAGCCGGAGCGCACGCGACGGCGAGTCGAGAAACCTGCTTTTTCTGTCGTCACGTATGACTACTTCAGACCGACACGACCCCAGCCCCCAGCTGCAATTTCGCCAACTTCCCCATCTCTACGCCGTCGTCCACCTCGATCCAAACTTCCCCGTCCCCATTTGGGCCACAAACGCCGACTTCACCTCCATAACCCGCACCGCCGAAGAACTCTCAATCGTCTGCCCGATGGACAATCTTCCCGCCGACATGCATTCCCAACATCGCTGGATCTGCCTGAAGCTCGAAGGCCCGTTTGCATTTTCGCAGACCGGAATCCTGCTCTCGTTCATCGAAGCGCTTTCCAATAACGGCGTCCCCATCTTCGCGATCTCGACTTTCGAGACGGATTATGTACTCGTGCCGGAAGCATTCGCGGGACAAGCGCTGCAAGTGCTGACTAAGGCCGGACACGAATTCCTCAGCCTGTAGGCGTATCAAGACTTACGCCCCCACTATTGACGCGCCGCCCAATCCAAACTCTTACGGGCTCCGTTCGCCCCGTCAATTGCTCCGCACGCTGTCGCCAGGCCTGACATTAACCCGGCATCCATGCTGTAATAGCAGTATTAAATCCATGGCATCAGCTCTTACAACCCTGCGTCGCCGCGCCAAAGCCCTGCACCGCAACCTGCGCGGAGCCGCCATGGCCGCGCGTGCGCTCGCGTCGACCGATCACCCGTTGCTGGCCCACATCATTCCTGTCCGCCGTTGCAACCTGGCCTGCACCTACTGCAATGAATTCGACGATTTCTCGAAGCCGGTGCCCACGGACGAAATGTTTCGCCGCATCGACAAGCTGGGCTCGCTGGGGACAGCTGTAGTCACAATCTCCGGCGGCGAACCATTGCTGCATCCTGAGCTTGATGATGTCATTAGCCGCATCCGTCACAATGGAATGATTGCCGGGCTCATCACCAACGGCTACCTGCTGGTCGCGGATCGCATTCAACGCCTGAACCGCTCCGGTCTCGAGTGGTTGCAGATTTCCATTGATAACGTCAATCCCGATGAAGTTTCAAAGAAGAGTCTGAAGGTTCTCGACAAGAAATTGCAACTGCTCGCCGAGCATGCGGATTTCCACGTGAATATAAACTCAGTGGTAGGCAGCGGCATTCATCATCCGCAAGACGCGCTCACCATCGGCAAGCGCGCCATCGAACTCGGATTCACTTCGACCATCGGCATCATTCACGATGGCAGCGGCCAACTGCAGCCGCTGGGCGAAGAAGAACGCCGCATCTACGAAGAAATGAAATCCTGGGACAAGAGCAGCTTCACCCGCATCAACGCCTTCCAGGACAATATCGCCCAGGGCCTGCCCAACGAATGGCGCTGCCGCGCCGGCGCGCGCTATCTCTACATTTGCGAAGATGGATTAGTCCACTACTGCTCGCAGCAACGAGGCTACCCTGGCGTGCCCCTTGCGACCTACAGCCGCGAGGATATGCGTCGCGAATATCTCACGGAAAAAGGCTGCGCACCGCATTGTACGGTTTCGTGCGTACACCAGGTTTCAATATTCGACAACTGGCGTGCCCCCCAGCGTCCCGCACCGCCAACCGTTGCGGCAACGTCAGCCGGGCAGCTCGTACAAATAAAGTAATTAGATTTCAAAGGGGCGCGACGCTTGGCCGCGCCACCCTTCCAACAATGAGCAATTGGGCTTTGC
Source organism: Candidatus Sulfotelmatobacter sp. (assembly GCA_049589695.1). Taxonomy (GTDB): domain Bacteria; phylum Acidobacteriota; class Terriglobia; order Terriglobales; family Acidobacteriaceae; genus Sulfotelmatobacter. Next base: position 10,868 of record JBAWBG010000471.1, read on the forward strand.
TCTTTTGAAGATTACTTTTTCGGCTGCGCGCTCGGCGGCAGAATCCCATTCAATCGCAGGTACTGCGCTGCTGCTGCATAGTGATCGGCCCAACCGCTCGCCAGAGCCAGCGCGGCCATGGCGCGCGGGAACTGATGTCCGCCAAAAAGCTCAACGCTGTCGCCAAGTTTTGAGTCATCCATCTTTGCCAAAGCTTCGCTGCAAAAGTCGAAGGAGGCGGTAGCCGCAGCCAGCAGCTTGTCCTTGGCATCCGTTTCCTTCACCTCTTCAACCTTGGGCGCGGGAACGTCTGCGGCCTTAGAACATCCGCCATTGTTGGAGCCGATGATATGGACGACCAGATGCGCAAAGCTCATCTGATCCGGCGTAGGCTTGTAGTTGAATTTGTCGGCGGGCATTGCAGAAATAGCGCCGAGAATATTCTTTTGCGAGCGTGGCAGCAGCATACGCAGGGAAGCAGTTACGGGATCCTTCACCGGCGCCGCAGTCGATGCCGGTGCAGCCGGCGCTTGTGCAAAACCAAACACGCTACATGCGAAGATACACAAAAACGCGAATGTCAGTTTCATGGGATATCTCCTGGGCATTTCCAGCATACCGCAAATCTCAGATCGACTAGGAGAACGCTGCCCCAGCAGCAGCTCCGGCAAGTGTAAAAAACGCCCACCATCCGAACACAATGCCATAGGCTGTACCGCTTTTCACTTTGCTCACACACGTGAATCCTATGGCGGCGAGCACCAGCGTCCAGATCATGAAAATATCGAGAGCGGACGCCAGGTTGTAAAGAAGAACATTCCCCGCCGGACTCATAAAATAACCGGGATTGGAGGCCACCGGATTCTGAAAGGAGAACGAATCCGGGCTGATTCCAGCGACTACGGAGAGCATGGCCAGGACTGACTTCAGTATGAGAGGCAGCGCAGAATAAACCACAATGGCCAGCGAGACTTTAAACGAAACCTCCGCCCCCGCAGCGAGTTTGAAAGTGGCGAAAAGCGCGGTTGCGATAATCAACCAGAAGATAAGCGTGATCACAGGGAAAGTGTAAGAAATAATCTGCGTGACCTTTGCGCCGTTCTGCATGCGTTCTTCGCGCTGATCCGGCGGCATCTGTTCCAGGCGAGCCTGCGCTTTCGGCTGCGCCTGCATCTGGTTCTCCATGATCTTGCGGAAACCAATTTTCTGCCCGGCGGTGTAAACAAATAACACCGACACTACGATCATCAGCAAGAACGGCCCCCACCAGCTCGCATTACGCCGAAGATCGGTGAAGGTCTTAGACGGCGCGATGAAAGTATCGACGATCCGCGCAGCTTCGGAGAGCGGCGCCGTCGCAGGCACGGGCGCGGGTTCGGATAAGGGCGGGAGCGGAGCTGCGGCCATTTTGTGCCTCCTGCGAAACGAGAGGGAATTCTATCCCCGAGGCATGGGCGAAACAAGCGCATTTAAGATAATTCCATGCAGAATGTGACGCCGGTCGCAATTGCGACTCTCGGACTTGAACTCGTTCCTGCCATTTTCTTCGGCTTCGCCGCCGAACGGGTGGCAAGCGCCGTGCAACGCTGGCCGGTGGCTTTGCGCCTGAGTCTCCCCGCATTACTGGTCGCGCCTTACGCCATGGTTTCGACTTCCGCGCACACATTCCAGTGGACATGGTTCGCGCTGTACGCGTTACTCCCGGTAGCGATTGCGGGCTTACTCCTGCGAGCTGCCGCTGCCGATCCCGAGCAGCGCGGTGACTGGCGCGATGCTTTCGTCTTGCTGGTGCTGGGTCTGGCCGTCGATTTGCGCTGGTTCGACCGCGCGTGGCCCGCCGGACTGCGCGCCTTGAATGAATTATTTTTGGTCGATGCCGGCCTATACGGGTTTCTGGCAATCCGGCAGTTACACGGAGTCGGCTTCGACTTTCATTTGCAGTGGAGTGATTGGAAAGCCGGTTTGCGGGAACTGATTTTCTTCACTCCCATCGTGATCGCGCTGGGCTTGGCTCTGGGCTTCATCCATCCGCATCGCAACATGCCAGGAATCGGCAACGCACTCCTGCGTTGGATTTTGATATTTTTCTTTACCGCTGTCCCGGAAGAACTTTTCTTTCGTGGCTGGGTCCAAAATTTATTGGAGCGACGCGTCGGACGCCGCGCTGCTCTTGTCATCGCGTCAATTCTCTTTGGGCTCTCGCATTTCAATAAACGGTCAGCCCATTTCAACTGGCGTTATGTATTGCTGGCAACCATCGCAGGAATTTTCTACGGGCGCGCCTGGCGCGAGCGTCGGCGCATTCCGGCCTCGACGATCACTCATGCCAGCGTCGATTGGCTCTGGGGATTATGGTTCTGACCATATGAACTCCAACAATCACCGCCGTCCCAAATATCGGATGCGTCCCGTAAAAGCCCGGCCGCTGCCGTTGATGAGAGTCGGAACTGGATGCGTTGGATCGAGCACGCCGTTGGCCAATATGTAGTTCGCGTGGTTGGTGAAATTGTCGAAGCCGCCGCGCAGCGCCCAATAACGGCCGAACATGTGGAACCGCTTTTCGAATTGCAGATTTAACGTGTAATACATCGGCAGACGAAAGGTTCCGGGAGGATCGCCCGGATAAATTCGCCCCTGGTCGGTCGTGGCGTTAAATGGCAGACCGGTGCGGATTTCCGTGGAATAAACCAGATCCAGTTTGTGTAGAATCGGCAGCTTGAAAAATGGCAGCACACCATAACCGACAAAACGGTTTGGCGTATCCCACGGATACGGTCCGGGCAACTGCGGGCTCAACAACGGAGTATCCAGGCTGAAATCGAACACCTGATTGGTATGCGCGCGGGAGCGCGTGTAAGCGCCAAAAATTTCGTAATGCTGGCGAAAGCGGCGCCGGGCGCTGATCTCAAAAGCATCGTAGCGGTCATCGCGCCCGTTTTCGAGAAAGTAGTTGCCATCCACCGCGCCATTCAGCGTGTTGTAGGCGAAGCCATGTACACCGCGTTTCTCGATGAACTCCAGTTTCAGAAATATGGCCTCCGGCAGTTTTTTCTCCAGCCCAACGCTCCAATTCAAATACCGTGGAGCCTCGAGCGTATTCCGGTTCGCTTCGAATGTAGTCGCCACGGGTACAGGCGCGGTCGCGGGGGTTCCGTTGGCATCCGTCGGCAGCCCGCTGGGATTGAAAAAATAGTCGACCCTCGTCCCTTCGAAAGGCTGGTGGAGCAGACCCAGGTTGGTTGTGTCATAGATGATCCCAACTCCCGCCGAGAGCTTGGTGTTCCCTTCATCGTCCAGAATGTAAGTTCCCGCCAGTCGTGGAGAGAATAGGGGCGTCCGGAGGATCTGATCCCAATCTAGCCGTAAGCCCGGCTCGATAAGCAAACGATTCGTGACCAGCCAGCGATCTTCCGCGTAACCGCTCGCCTCGGAGTTGTAGATCGTCGAGTAGTTCCCCCCGGAAAACACAGAATAGCGCGAGCAAGTAATCGAAGGCGCTAAAGGCACGCCGCTTGCATTCGTGGGGCAGGACTGGAACGGCTCATTCGGCTGCAGATAGGAAATCGGCTGACGCAGAAATTGCGCGGCATAATTCAAATGGTCGAGGTCCGTGCCAACTTTGACGTCATGGCGGCCATGCCACTGCTGCGCCGGCAAATAAAGGTTTGCAATGCCCTGCACTCTGCGCGCCAGCGCCTGCTCATTCAGGTAATAGTTGCCGCCAGCGCCCTGCGGCGATTGAATATAAGGGCCTGTGCCTTGTGGAGTGAGCCCCACACTATACTGCGCCACGCCGAATCCGCTTTCCAGCAGCGCGCCTCCGTGAAAATAATATTGGTCTTTGACCGAGCCGATATAAGCTGTCTCCGCGTCAGTCGGAGTGCTTGGCTGAGGCTGTAACACTGACAGTCCATCGTATTCATCGTGGTAGTAGTTCGACAAAAAGCTGAGAGTCACAATATTGCGTGTGGTCAGGTTCGATTGCAGCTTAACCAGGTTGTCTATGCGCCAAACGTGATCCGCATCGGCGCCGTCGGGCAATTGCTTCGTAATGTTGTTGTCGTACTCGCCATCGAGCGCATCGATGTACCATGCCTTTCCTTTTTTGATCGGACCCGACAAGGTTAAAATCGGCGGCCACTGGCCGATCGAGATGCCCTTGATGTCCTGCACCCCGGGCGTGAAATCGGTCGAAGTAATGTGAAAGTGGTCGTCTCCCATGCGCGTGTTCAGAGCGAGCACTCCGCCGGATCCTTTGCCAAACTCCGCTGGCTCGCGGCTCGCGGCCACCTCGATGGAGCGGAATGACTCCACGCTGGTCCGCACCACAAGCTGTCCGTTGGTTGGCTGGGTTACGTTAAAACCGTCCAGCAAAAGCAGGGTTTGGTAGCTCTCGGCGCCAGCTACGTGCGGCAGACCATATGCATCCGGCGTAACTCCGGGGATGAAGATCAATCCATTGCGGTAGTCGTGTGCCCCGGGATAAGGAACATCGATAATCTCGGCGGCGGTCAGTTCCTCCTTGCTGGAAATCTGTGCCGGGTCAATCGCCGGCGCGGATTCCGCAACATTCACCACCTCCCGCGCCTCTTGCTGGTGCGTCAGAGTCACGTCCACATTGGCTGCAATTCCCACCTGCACATTGTTTTGTGAAATCGCGTAAAAGCCAGTCTTCTCAGCGTGAATTGCGTACGCTCCCGACGAAACATTGCTGAACTCGCAATGCCCGGCAAAATCGGTTTCACAGCGTAACGCGAGCGCCGGCGGAGGAGGTTGCAACTCAACCCGCGCCGATGGGACTGCCACCCCGTTTTCGTCGGTCACCGTAACAGAAAGCTTGAGGACGGCCGCACGCGGTTCGGAAGCGACCCATGGAGAGGAGTTTCCTTGAGAAGATTGAGGAGGTTTCGCCGGGGACGGAGACGTTTGCGCCGCCCATGTGTTCCCGCACAGAAGCGCTGGCAACAGCCAGAACCATTTCACGGATGCGCTTCGCCCGTGCACGGTTCGAGTATAGAACGTTAAGACTTGACAAATTTAGTCCGCAAGCCTAACATAAAGATATACTTATTGGCTCTTCCAAGTCCTGTAAATCTATGAGGAATGAGTCAGCCCTCTTAACCCGACAGTAAAACCAAATGAGGGGACTGGCGCTTGGTCGCAGTTAAAGAATGCCTAGCTCGTCTAGATCGTTTGTTTCTGCACCCGTCCTTAACCAAAAGGGAGCCCATGAAGAACACAAAGTTTCTCGTGAAAGTAAATCGCGGTGGTGCGCGTGCCGCCGAATACGTCCTGCGAGTGGATCGAACCCCCATTCAGACCACAACCAATAAAAAGCTGGCCCTGGCCATGGGAAGATTTACGGCGGAAGATGCCGTGAAATTGATGCAGAATTCGCGCTGCACTCCGGAATTGATTTCCGTACAGGTTTAATCGCTACGTCTCGGCTGCCACCCATCTTGCAAAGGGTATGAGCCGCGCCCCGGGCTAGCCCATCTAGCTCCGGGCGTGACGTTCACTGTTTGGCTTGGAGCCGCTCAAGGCGAAGAAGAGGATATATAGATAACACAGAGTAGGCACGATAAGAGCGTAATGTAGTCCCTGCCCCCAAATCGCGCCTCCATAGGACCTTGCATTAATCATGTCGCCTATCTTGCCAACTAGATAGGGGATAGCGGCGCCCCCCACAATCGCCATAATCAGGATGCCGGAGCCGTCTCCCGTAAGCGGACCGAGCTCGGCTACTCCGAGAGCAAAGATGCTCGGAAACATGATCGAATTGAAGAGGCCTACCAGCAGGATGGACCACATCGCCACTGCCCCGCTACTAAACACGGAAAGGCTCACCAGCAGGGCAGCTATTATCGCGCAGAAGCCGAGCACCGGCCCGGTCTTAAGCTTTTGCAGGACCGCCGATCCGATGAAGCGGCCAACCATCGCGCCTAACCAATATAAGGAAATGTACCTGGCCGCCACACGGAGCGCTTCCTGATAGCGCAACATAGAATTTGGCATGGTAGAAGCGGAAATAAAATGTCCAATGTTATCAAGAGCGAGATAGTTTGCGATCGAGCTACCAATGGCAACCTCTGCGCCTACGTACACGAAGATCGCAACTGCGCCAAATACCAGGTTCGGGTGACGCCAAACTGAATCGTCGACCTTCTCCCCAATCTGATGCTGCGCAGATTCGATCTTCGGAAGCCTGAAGCTCCCAATTAAGACGGCCAATAGAACCAGCGTGATCGCCAGGAAAACGTAGGGCTTGATGACCGAGGCGGCCTGCTGGACCGGATCAGCTGCGGCTACCGCTGCGGCGCTTAAGATAAATAGTCCGCCGATCCAAGGCGCGATAGTCGTTCCCAGGGAATTAAACGCCTGCGTAAGATTTAAGCGGCTGGAAGCTGTCTTGGCCGGGCCGAGCACCGTGACGTAAGGGTTGGCGGCAACTTGCAGAAGCGTAATTCCCGCCGCCAATACGATGAGCGCCGCCAGAAATAATCCGAATGAAGGCACCTTTGCGGCAGGGACAAATAGGAAAGCACCTGTGCCCATAGTGAGCAGCCCGACGACCATTGCCCTCTGATAGCCCAGCCAATCGATAATCTTAGCCGAGGGAATAGAGAACACGAAGTAGGATGAAAAAAACGCGGTCTGGACGAGCATACTGACCGACAGATTCAGGCTAAAGACGTGCTGAAAGTGGGGAATTAACACGTCATTCAGCGACGTTAGGGCCCCCCACATGAAAAATAACGTGGTCACCACGGCCAGCGGGCCAGTATAGGAAGATGATGAATCAGGAGAGACTGTGGTGGACTGGCTCGGGGTGGCAATAGGCATAGTTATGGTTTCCGTTGGGCATCATACACCGGAAGGCGCGTGGCAGGAAAAGGCGATCGCTCCCGAGGCGTCGAGCCCTCTCAGCGTTCTCCGCGGGGTTCTCAGCGATTCTCTGCGCCTTAAGATTTTGACCGACTCAATCGCCCGCCGCTCAAACCTGCAGCTTCACCAGCCAGTTCGCCGGCTCGGGCAGAATGGCAAACGTAGGAAGTTTCCCGCGCACCATGGCGACTTCATCGCACTTGTGAAACCTGGGACACACGTGACAATCCTTATAAATTTTGTCTGGAAGATCTTCCCGCTGCGCCATCTGAAAACCCTGGCGCGCAAAGAATTCCGGAGCGCGTGTAAACAGACAGATGCAATCCACTCGATGCCGTTTCGCTTCGGCTACCAAAGCCTTCATCAGACGGCTTCCCCCGCCCTTGCCCTGAGTCCGAGGTGCCACCGTGATCGAACGAATCTCGGCAAGATGCGTGCCATAAAGGTGCAGCGCACCGCATCCGATGATGCGACCGTCTTCCTCCAGCACGACAAAATCCCTGACGTTTTCGCAAATTTCAGCCAGTGTCCGCGGCAACAAAGTACCGTCGCCGGAATAGCTGGCAATCAGATCGTGAATTTGCTTGGCATCCGGCAAAATCGCCTTACGCGTGCGCATGGAGATTGACCTCCTCGCGCAAGCATTCGATTTTCTTTCTCGCCGCTGCCAGCTCTTGCCGCACCCGCGCAGACGCGGTCCCGCCAACAACATCATGCATCGCCAGCACCACCGCCGGTTTCAGGCTGTGATAAAACTTCTCATCAAATGCAGGATGCAAAGCCTGCAGCTCGTCGAGCCGCAGATCGCCGAGCTCACACTTTTTCTCCAGACAAAGCTTCACTGCTTTGCCGATTTGCTCGTGCGCCAGCCGAGATGGCACGCCACGACTCACCAGATAAGTTGCGCCCGCCCAAGCGTTCATAAATCCCGACTGCGCGGCATCATTCATACGCGCGTGATCGAATTCGACGGCTTTCATAAACCCGGCAACCAGCGGCAACGATTGCAATGCCGTGTCGGCAGCGGCGAATAGTGGCTCCTGCGTCTCTTGCAAATCTTTGTTGTAGGCCAGGGGCAGACCCTTGAGCGTAATCATCAGTGTCGTTGCATTTCCGATAACGCGCCCCGCTTTGCCGCGCACCAACTCCAGAAGGTCCGGATTTTTCTTCTGCGGCATGGCGCTGCTGCCGGTGGAATAAGCTTCCGGCAACTGCACAAAGCCAAACTCCTGCGTGGAGAAAATAATCATCTCCTCCGCCCACCGGCTTAAATGCAGGCTGAGAAGTGAAAGTGCGTTGACAAATTCGAGAACGAAATCCCGGTCGCTGGTAGCATCAATGCTGTTGGCCGTCGGCGAAGCGAACTCGAGTTCGCCAGCCATGAAATTACGATCCAGCGGCAGAGTCGCGCCAGCGATCGCGCCTGATCCCAAAGGACAGACGTTCAACCGCTTTCGGCAATCGACCAGCCGGTCTGCATCGCGCAAAAACATTTCGACATAAGCCAGGAGCCAATGCGCCACCAGCACCGGCTCAGCATGCTGCAAATGCGTGTAAGCTGGCATCGCCGCGTCGCCCGCTTGATCGGCGCGGTCGGTGAAAGCCGCGCAAACTTCAGCCAGCTCCTTGCGCAGCTCATCGATCGCCGCGCGAACATAAAGACGCAGATCGGTAGCGATCTGTTCGTTACGGCTCCGTCCACTATGCAGCTTGTATCCCACTTCGCCAATCAACGCCACCAACTGCTTCTCGACGAAGTGATGCACATCCTCGGCCTCATCGTCGACAACTTCTTTGGGGTGCCCCATTGCCTGCCCTGAGCTTGTCGAAGGGTCTTGCGTCTTTTGCGAGACATGGGAAAACATCTTCCCTATCTTCTGCAGTCCCTCCAGAATGCTAATGAGTTCGTCCGCTGACAAAACTCCGGCATTTTTCAAAGCACGAGCGTGCGCTCCGCTCGCCGCCAGTTCGTAACCCAGCAGCCGGCGGTCGAAATCAAACGACCGCTGCCACCGCTCGAATTGCGGATCCAGCCCCTGTCGGAACCGCCCCGACCACATCTTCATCGCGTAACCTCCTGCCGGGCCCTGGCGCGCGTCCGCGAAGGCAATCCTAGGATGCGAATAAATCCCTCCGCATCTTTCTGGTCGTAACTGTCGCCCATGGTGAACGAGGAAAGATCAGTCCGATAAAGCGAATGCTCCGACTGCCGGCTCACAACGGAAATATTTCCTTTGTACAAAGACAGAGTTGTGCTGCCAGTCATTTCTGTCTGCGTGCTGGCGACAAAAGCGTCCAGCGCCTCGCGCAGCGGCGTAAACCATAGCCCGAAATAAACCAACTCCGCATACTTGAGCGCCACGTGCTGTTTAAAGTGCGCGACCTCGCGCTCCAGGCAGAGTGCTTCCAGTTCGCGATGCGCAGCGATCAACAGCGTTCCGCCCGGCGTTTCATAACATCCCCGCGACTTCATCCCCACAAAGCGGTTCTCCACCAGGTCGACGCGACCGATAGCATTGCGCGATCCGATCTCGTTCAGCAATTCGACCAGCGATACCGGATCCAGCTTCATCCCATTTACCGAGACAGGATTCCCTTTCTCGAAGCCGATGCTCACCTGCTCTTCCTTGTCCGGAGCCTCTTGCGGAGACCGCGTCATCTGCCACGTACTCGCCAGCGGAGCATTCGCGGCATCTTCCAGCTCTCCACCTTCATGACTGAGGTGCCATAGATTGCGGTCGCGGCTATGAATCTTTTCGCGGCTCGCAGCTACTGGAATGCCGTGCTGCTCAGCATAATCCAGACAATCTTCGCGCGATTTCAACTTCCACTCCCGCCACGGCGCGACCACTTTCAACTCCGGTGCAAGCGCCTGATACGTCAATTCAAAGCGAACCTGATCGTTTCCCTTGCCGGTACATCCATGCGCCACGGCTGTCGCCCCCTCGCGCAATGCCACTTTCACCTGATGTTTCGCAATCACCGGACGCGCCAGCGATGTACCCAGCAAATACTTATGCTCGTACACCGCTCCAGCTCGCAGCGC
>JBAWBG010000472.1:0-9125 GCA_049589695.1 Candidatus Sulfotelmatobacter sp.
CATGTCGCGTCACCAGATCGTGTGAGTCGTCGTACGGGCGTTCAGCGATGATGCGGTCGGCCTCATGTTCGGTCATCCCAGGTAGAGTCAAGAGATCCTCGCGCGAGGCCTTGTTGATATTGATGGCCTTGTTATCGTGGCCCATCCCTTCCTTCACGCCGTCCACAACGGCTTTCGTGTCGCGTCTCATCGTTTCCGTCGCCTCGGCTGTGCGCTGACGGATTTCGTCGGGATTGTCTTTGGTTGTGCAGGCAACCACGGTAGTGAGCGCCAGGGCGAGAGCGGTGAGCGGGAGGTAGCGAGTCATTGCAGTTCGATGCAATCTTGTTGCTGTCGGTTGGCGACAGCATTCCCAAGGACCATAATCGCGACGCTCAAGCACGTTTTTCGATCTACCCTCGCATTCCAAAATGCATCGAATTGGAGGTACGATCCTTGCGCGCCTTCGCAGTCATAAGCTTGAACGCTTATTTAGGGGGATATAGACGATGAAAACATTTCTTATCAGCTTATGTGCAGTCACATTGCTTGCAGGCGCTGCTGTTGCCCAGAGTAATGCCCCATTCACGCCAAACTCAACCGCCTCCCAGCCGCAGGCATCAACTCCAGCGCAATCTCAGACTCACCCTACCGCGAACTCCGCCTCGACCCAGCCGGGCGCGCCTCCGCGAATTGCACCGGGCAGCGTCATTCCTGTATCGCTGACCAAAACTATTGACGCTAAGAAAGCGAAAACCGGAGAGGAAGTTGTAGCCAGGGTTACACAGGATATGAAGTCGACTGGCGGCGAGATACTTGTGCCGAAGGATACAAAAGTTATCGGCCACGTAACGGAAGCGCAACCACACAACAAGCAACAGAAAGAATCGCAAGTTGGAATCCTCTTCGACCATGCCGTAATGAAAGATGGAAACACTATGCAGATGCCAATGTCGATTCAGGCAATCATCGGTCAGCAGAACGAGCAGAATAATTCCGGCGGCGGAAATAGCGAGGCAGCCGCGCCGAGCGGAAGCGCGAGCCCCAGCAACGGCAGCGGAGCGCGTCCCGGTATGTCAGGGTCTTCGCCCGCTCCTTCGTCAGCATCCGCCGGCAATGACACGCCAAGCAATACTGGGACGGCAAAGAGCTCGCGGCCTCCAATTACGGCGCAGACGCAGGGAGTGGTGGGAATCTCGGATCTGACACTCAGCCCGCCGGCGAGCAATTCCACCGAAGGATCGGTAGTAACTTCGGAGAAAAACAACGTAAAGCTGGAGAGCGGTACGATGATGCTGCTGCGCGTGAACCAGTAAACATTCATTCAACGGCCCGAGGAGATGTGACGTGTCGCGCTCTCTCCTCGGCCATCGTTCTAGATTGCGGAATAGTTTTCCGGCGTTCGTCAATCGCCCAGCATAAGCTTCAGTCCGCGGCGGCCGACGGTCGGGCTTCATTCTCTGGATCTTGGGTGCTGGCTTGATCAAGCAACTCAATGGACGACTTATCGAGTTCAAGGGTAGCGGCGTGCACCAGTTCATCCAGTTGTTTGAGGTTGGTCGCGCTCGCAATTGGCGCGGTAATGCTTGGCCTCGCTATCAACCAGGCGAGAGCAACTTGTGTCGGAGTGGTGTTGTGCCCTTCGGCCACTTGATCGAGCGCATCAAGGATGCGGAAGCCGCGCGGGTTCAAGTACTTTTTGACCATCTTCCCGCGCTGACTCTTCGAGAGATCCGCTTCCGAACGATATTTGCCGCTGAGGAAACCGCTTGCAAGTGAAAAGTAGCAGATTACGCCAAGACCATATTTTTGACACACTGGCTCAAGGTCACTTTCATACGCCAAGCGATCATAAAGGTTGTATTCGGGCTGCATGGTCTGGAAGCTCGCCAGTCCTTTTTGCTGACTGACTTCAAGGGCTTCGGCGAGGCGCGCACCGCTATAGTTCGACGCTCCAATGGCGCGAACCTTGCCCTGGCGGATGAGTTCTGTGAAAGCTCCCAGCGTTTCTGCGAGCGGCGTGTCGGGATCGTCTTTGTGTGCTTGATAGAGATCGATGTAATCGGTCTGCAGGCGGCGCAGAGAATCCTCAACCGCGCGCTGAATGTATGCAGCGGAAAGTCCCTTTTTTCCTTCGCCCATGTCTATTCCAACCTTCGTGGCGATGACCGCCTTGCTCCGCTTGCCACTCTTTTTCAGCCAATTGCCGATAATGGTCTCCGATTCGCCGCCTTTATGTCCGGGAATCCAGCGCGAGTAGACGTCCGCCGTATCGATGAGGCTGAATCCCTTGTCCACAAAAGCATCGAGCAGCTTGAAGGATGTCGCTTCGTCAGCGGTCCAGCCAAAAACATTGCCTCCCAAAGCCAGCGGCGCAACTTCGAACCCAGTTTTTCCTAATTCTCGTTTGAGCATCTGATCTCCCTTCGATAAATCTCCCTTCGCCAGATGTTTGGATGATCGCGATTGATTTAAGGACGCACGACATGGAATGAATGACAACCCTGTACAATTTTGTTTCTCGTGAGTTTTTCTTCAAAATCGCGCTTCGCTTCGCTCGGTGCAGTGGCACTTCTTTTTATTCTCGTTCTGGCCGCGCCCGCCGAACCGATCTCCCAGCTCAAACCCACCGGTTACGTCAACGATTTTGCTCATGTCCTGGATCAGAACACCATCGCGCAGATCGACGAGATCTGCGGGCAAGTCGACGCTAAGGCACATGCCCAAATCGCCGTTGTAACTATCCGTTCGCTGGATGCCGAGGATATCGAAAGCTACGCGGTCAATCTCTTCCACCAGTGGGGCATCGGAAACAAATCCACAAACCGCGGGGTGTTGATTCTCTATGCGATTGACGACCATCGCGCCCGCATTGAAGTTGGCTACGGGCTCGAGCCTATTTTGCCCGACGGCAAGGTTGGTGCGTTTCAACGTGAAGCGATCCCGCTTATGCATGCCGGCAATTACAGCCAGGCACTGTTGCTGGTGACTTCTCGCGTGGCCAGCGTAATCGCGCACGATGCAGGGATTCAACTCACCACACCACAAGTCCCGCCTCCTCCGCGGCAACCGGTAGACCAGCCAAGCCGGGGAATTTCCGCGGGCGGTGTTGTGCTGCTCATTATCGTTATACTGGTTATTCTTTTTACTCCGCTTCGCGGCATCCTTTTCTGGATGCTTCTTTCCGGGGGTGGTGGCGGATACAGAGGTGGCGGCGGTTGGGGCGGGGGCGGATTCGGCGGTGGCGGCGGCTTTGGCGGGTTTGGGGGCGGTAGTTCCGGAGGCGGTGGGGCCAGCAGCAGCTGGTAGTTGAGTGAAGACGCGATGGTTCCCGAGACAAACCCGAAGGTTCCGGATAAAAAACTGAGCGACTTTGTCGGCCGTCTGCGGGATGCTGCTGGAACCAACTTGGAGAGCGTGATCCTGTTCGGCTCGTCGGTCGCGGGAGATTTTCATGCTGAGTTTTCTAACTTGAATGTGTTCTGCGTTGTTCGCGAAACGTCGTTCGCGGCGATGCGGGCGCTTGCTCCCGCGGCGAAATGGTGGGACGCACAAAAACAACCGCCGCCTCTCTTCATGACCCGCGCAGAGATCGAGCGGTCAGTCGATGTTTTTACAATCGAGTTTATGGATGTGAAACAGCACCACCTCCTGCTTTTTGGGGAAGACATCTTCGCGACTCTGTCTATTCCTCCGAAGCTGCATCGGGTGCAGGTTGAATACGAATTGCGGGAAAAACTGGCGCTCCTGCGGCAGCATTTGCTCCTCGCTTACGGCAACGACTCGCGCCTGTGGGAGTTGCTGACCCGGTCGGTTTCATCATTCGCAACTTTGTTCCGGCATGCGTTGATGGTTCTGGGCGACGAGTCGCCGACCGGAAAACGGCAGGCGTTCAAAGCCCTGGCGGAAAAGATCGGTTTCGATCCATCAGCTTTTTTGCAAGTGTTGGACGTCCGCGAGAAAATTGCAAAACCCAAGCAATTTGATGTGTCGGATGTTTTTTCCCGCTACCTGGCTGCTCTCGAGAAGGTGACGGCCGCGGTTGATAGAATGCTGGACTCGGGTGCGTCAGGCTCTTCGTAGCTTAGGCGGTCTTCAGGAGAATCCATGATTAAGGGACTTATCGCAGTTGCGGTTGTAATAGCGGTTGTACTGCTAATTGTCCTGGTTGCTTTCGGCCAATACGTAGGCGTGAAAAACACACTGGTCAGCAAGAATGAGGCGGTAAAGGCGGCTTGGTCGCAGGTGGATATTGTGTTGCAACGCCGCGCCGACCTCATTCCTAACCTGGTAGAAACAGTAAAGGGTTACGCGCAGCAGGAGCAGACGGTGTTCGGTGACATCGCGAAGGCTCGCTCGGCCCTGCTTTCCGCGGGCTCACCGCAAGAGAAGATCGCAGCTAACGGTCAACTTGACGGAGCCCTCGGACGATTGCTGCTGATTGTCGAGAACTATCCGCAGTTGAAGTCGAATGAGAATTTCCTGCGTCTTCAAGATGAACTTGCCGGCACGGAGAACCGCATTGCAGTCGAACGCAAACGTTATAACGATACATTGCGGGACTACAACACGTATGTACAGCAGTTTCCCAATAGCTTCTTTGCCGGCATTGCGGGATTCAAACCGAATGAAGCTTATTTCGAAGCTTCGGCAGGATCGCGCGAAGTTCCGAAAGTAAACTTCTCAAGTCCAGGAGCCATGGCTCCGAAAGCAACTCCGCAGCCTGCGCCGGCACATTAGAAGTTTTCAAATTGTAACGAGCAATCAGGCGGGTAGATCCCAGCCTTCGTCCTTCATCTTCTTGTTCGTCCAGTGCTGAAGCTGTTCGAAGAGCGCGGGATCGATGACTGCAAAGCGAAGGCCGACGCGACCTTCGTCTCCCATCCAGACAATTCGAGCCTTCGCCCGAAACACGACCTCGGTGTCGGGGAGCGGAAAGCTGACGTCGAGAAGCCCCGAGAATCGCATCGGTTCTTTCAAGCCGTCCAGTCCCATGCCGCCAGTGCTCAGGTTGACGCCTTGCACCGAAGCTTCCTCGCCATGCTGGTTTTTCAGAGTAACCGCGAGCTGGATGCGAGCACGGAAAAATTTCTGCTGATCGAGGCTGATGAATCCCAGAGTATTCGCTCCATCGCCGGGTGAGATGTTGATGTTGTATTCCTTGAGCTTGCGGCTGAGCGTTCGCCGGGAAATACCGAGTTGATCCGCTGCCTGTCCGCGATGGCCTCCGCTCCGTTCGAGAGCGCGAATGATCATCTGTTCCTCCATGCTGTCGAGGTTGCCCACGGGCATGGAAGCCGACTGACGTTGCGCGGTCGGACTGCCGGACATCGCCGCTTCGATCTGTGCGGGTTGAATCTCAGGATGATTTGATTGCACTGCAACCCGAGCGACAAGATTTCGAAGTTCGCGAATGTTTCCCGGCCATGAATACGAAAGCAGCGCTGAAACAGCTTCGGGCGCGAACGAACTTCGTGGCGCCTTCAGATGAAGAAAGTGTTCGGCCAGCGCTACGATATCTTCCGGACGCTCGCGCAGCGGCGGAACCCGCAACTGAAATTGTCCCAAACGATGAAAAAGATCCTGGCGAAAGCGGCCCGCCGTGACCGCAGCTTCCAAGTCCTGATTCGTTGCGGCCACGATCCGAACATCCACCTTAATCTTGCGATGGCCGCCCAGCCGGTAAAAAGGATATCCATCTAAAACTCGCAACAACTTGACTTGCGTGTGAAGCTGTAGCTCTCCAATTTCATCGAGAAAGAGCGTGCCCCGATCGGCGAGTTCAAACAGTCCAGGCTTGGAAGCATCTGCCCCAGTGAAAGCGCCTTTTTCATAGCCGAACAATTCGCTCTCCACCAGATTTTCCGGCAGCGCGGCGCAGTTAATATCGACCCACGGCCGCCCGCGGCGGTTCGATGATTGATGAATCGAACGGGCAATCAACTCCTTACCGGTTCCAGTCTCGCCCGTGATAAGCACCGTTTCTGTATGGCCAGCGACGCGATCGACCATGCCCACGAATCGATGCATCAGAGGGCTGGCCAGAACAAAAGCAGATCCTTCAATCTCGCGACGTACAGTGTGTGGTGTTTCTTCTTCGTCTGATCCCGAAGATGGCGCCCAGCGAGAAACTGATGCTAATTCGGCCTTTCGCTCTGCAATAGAGATGATGGCTACGATTCCTGTCGGAACGGAGCGGCCGTCGCGAAGCAGTAAGAGCGAAATGTCTGCACGCAAGCGCTCATCGTCTCTGGTTTGACACTGGACAGAGCATTGATGGTGGCCGAGTTTGAGCACCGTAGCCAACATGAACTGCTGCAGATTCTTCGATTCGCCACCGCCCTCACCGGTAAGAAATGCTGCCAGGGGTCGGCTAAAGGTTTCCGAGGGATTGCGATCGAACTTCGCCAAAGCAGCTTCATCGCAGGCGGTGATGTTGCCTTCAAGATCGGTATAGAGAACCACTACTTCTGTGGAAGCGCCGGCGCCCGTGGCGAATGCTGTTTCACGGCCGGGACATCCCGGTTCGGCCGTAACTGTCGTTGGAGGCTGCGAATTGCTATTGGCTGCTGTCATTCCGCACGTTTGGAGTTGATCTTGACACAGTGGACCAACAGCACAGGAAATATGCAGCGTTCAGTCATAACCAAAGTAATTGGTAACTTCCCGCCGGTTACCGATGGCCAAGAAAAAAACAAGACTTCAAGCCTTTCCTTATGTCAATTGCCAATTCGCCGAAACGACGTACGCAAGGTTACGTCGGTAAGCTACTTAAAACGCTTTAACAAAATTAGGATTTCACCGACCGAGGATAAAGGCGGAAGTGTGCGTGGATTAGGTCCACGCGCGGTCATTACTGTCCTGCCTTCCCCCGGCCAAAACTGACGACGCAATGTCGATTCGGACGAAACTATTTGTCGGGACTACCGTCTCGATGGGCTTGGCGGTGCTGTGCTCTGCCCTATGGCACTGGCAATCGGCCGATCTCGCGCGTTTTTTCTGCTACCTCGGAGTCGCCGTGCTGGCGTCCGGCTTGAAAGTCCAATTGCCGGGTATCGACGGCACCATGTCGGTAAATTTCCTCTTCATTCTTCTCGGTGTAATGGAGCTCAGCCTGCCGGAGACCCTAGTCATCGGTTGCGCCGCGAGTTTGGTGCAGAGCGTTTGGCAAACGCGGGGCCGTCGGGATCCGATCAAAATCCTGTTCAACGTATTTGGAATGATGGCCAATGCCAGCGGATTCTGTTATGCGAGCTATCACTGGCTGGACGCCCGAGTTGGATCAAATAAACCAATCCTTCTGATGATAGCCGCGCTGGTTTTCTTTCTGGCAAACACATTGCCGGTTTCGATTGTGATCTCTCTTACCGAGGACAAATCAAGCCGCAAGGTGTGGTCGGAATGTTACTTCTGGTCTTTTCCCTACTACCTGGTGGGTGCGGCCGCAGTGGGCCTGGTAGGAATTGTCAATCGACAGGCGGGTTGGGAAACTTCCCTGCTGGTTCTGCCGGTCATTTACTGGGTGTACCGTTCTTACCGGCTTTATCTAGGACGTCTCGAGGCCGAGAAGGAGCGTGTTGAGATCGAGAAGCGCCACGTCGAAGAAATTGCTTCGCTGAATATGCGAACTATCGAAGCCCTGGCGCTGGCCATCGAGGCCAAAGATCACACCACTCACACCCATCTGCAGCGCGTACGGATCTACGCGATAGAAATCGCAAAAGAGATCGGACTCTCGCCCGATGAGATCGAAGCGCTGCGGGCGGCAGCTCTTCTGCATGACATTGGCAAGCTCGGCGTGCCCGAACACATCATCAACAAACCCGGCAAGCTCACACCAGAAGAGTTCGAAAAAATGAAAGTTCACCCGCTGGTGGGTGCGGAAATTCTCGAGCGCGTGGCTTTTCCTTATCCCGTCGCTCCCATTGTGCGTTCACACCACGAAAGATGGGACGGCTCGGGATATCCGGCGGGCCTTGCTGGAGAGGAGATTCCCATTGGAGCCCGCATCCTTGCAGCCGTGGACTGCCTCGATGCTCTCGCTTCTCATCGCCAGTACCGGCCCGCCATTCCGCTGGATCAAGCCATGCGCACGGTGAAAGAAAAATCGGGAATCTGGTTCGATCCAAAAGTAGTGACCTTGCTGGAGCGTCGCTATGTGGACTTGGAGCTCATGGCTCAGACCCAAGAGGCCGCCTTCATCCCTTCAGGGTTCTCCAAAGATCTTCGCGTGGAACGTGGTCTGGCTCCAGCGGCGGGATTTGAAAGATCGGAAGAGATGCCTGCCGGAGAATCCGACTTCCTCACTTCTATCGCATCCGCCAGGCAAGAGGCGCAAGCCATGTTCGATTTGAGCCAGGACTTGGGGAACTCGCTCAGCCTCAGCGAAACTTTGTCCGTCTTGTCGATGCGCTTGCGCAGGCTGATTCAATACGACTCGATTGCGGTATACGTGAACCGCAACGGTTGGCTGCTCCCCGAGTTGGTGAGCGGAGAGAATTTCCGCGTTCTATCTTCGCTGAAAATCCGCGTGGGCGAAGGCTTGTGTGGCTGGGTGGCGGAGAATGGTAAGCCGATCATCAACGGAAATCCGCAAGTAGAAGCGGGATACAGCTCCGATCCGGAGAAATTTGCGACCCTGCAGTCGGCCTTGGCCGTTCCCTTGGAAGGGCTGAATGGCATCGTGGGCGTTCTGGCAATGTACCACTCGAACCTGGACGCATTTACGCCTGACGATTTGCGCATATTGCTGGCCGTGGCTTCCAAAGTGGCTCTCTCCGTGGAGAACGCTTTGAAGTACCAGCAGGCCCAGAGTTCGGCAACTACGGACTTCCTTACCGGCTTGCCCAACGCACGTTCATTGTTCGTTCACCTGGCGCAGGAAGTGACACGCTGCCGCCGCATGAAGACATCCCTCGCGGTGATGGTCTGCGACATCGATGGCCTCAAGAAAATTAACGATTCCTTTGGACATCTCGAAGGCGACAAATTGCTGCGCGAATTCAGCATGCGATTGAAGGAAGCTTGCCGCGGTTACGACTACGTCGCCCGCATGGGCGGAGACGAATTCGTGGTCACCGCGCCAGGTCTCACCCCAGAGGCAGCTTTGGAGAAAGCAAGCCGCCTGAACCAGGCAGCGGTCGAAG
>JBAWBG010000473.1:0-42725 GCA_049589695.1 Candidatus Sulfotelmatobacter sp.
GTGTATGAGGGACGCCGCGTAGCCAGGATGCCCGAAACCCAAGCGTGATCGGCATCTGGCGAGTAGCCGATTACAAGCGAGTCGTCGGCCCGACAATCGGCGCGAGCGAGATTCAGAGCACGTTCAGCGTGGAAAATGGCGACCCGCGCTTCGTCGACGAAAGTGCGACCTGCATCCGTAAGCTCAACGATGCGGCCTTTGTCGCGCGCGAACAGACGCACTCCATGCGAGCGCTCAATCTGCTGGAGTTGCTTGCTGAGGCTGGGCTGGGCGATGCGTAGCCGATGAGATGCCCGAGTAAAGTGCATCTCCTCAGCCAGAACAACCACGGAATACAAATGACGAAGCTCCAGATCCAGGCGCATGGATCTTTCACGCCGGGGCCGCTGCCTCCTTGCGTGCGAAGCGAGTGGCCCACGAACGATCGAATACCACTAACTCTAGTACGCACGGGAATAGCGATTCGTATCAATCCGGACGGTCATTTAGAAGAACTGATTTCAGATTTGTCAGGAGGATGGCGCTTCTTGCGAACGGATCTCGTCCCCCTTCAGCGCAAGCTTCAAGAAAGAGGTGGGAGAAGGCAAGACCTAGAGAGCACGACAGTGTTGTCTACCAGCGACCCAATACAAGAATTCTGTGGATGTGCTACTTCGATCAAAGCGGGAAGCGCATCCGGGGATCAACCTTCACCGAGGACTGGCAGGAAGCGAACGAGAAACTCCGCGAACGGCTCGGCGCCCTAGAGGTCCTTGGAAACCTTCGTCCTGAACTGATTCGGCGCGCTCTGCTTTTTCGTCGGCCCTGTTGCATGTGCGCCTCGACTGGAAAAAAGCGACCGTGCACAAACCGTGCCAATATGAGCGGGATTCAAACCATTTGGGTTAACTTTGAACGAAAAGCAGATTCCCCAAATTGTTGGAAACAATAGAAATCAAAAAAAGAATGGAACGGTTGGAGTAAATCATTCTGCGCCCAAGGCAGGTGCGCTACCAGGCTGCGCTACGCCCCGACATTACTGGCAGAATCGATTCTAAAGTACTTTTCGACTTCGGCGCTACCTCTGTTGTAAACAATAGGACCCACGATGCGAAGAGGGCAGCATCCTGTTTCTAGCGAGGCGTGCCTTCGGGGTAGACTTCTACGTAATCAAGTGGCGCTGCTTCGGCGCCGTCGGGAAAGCCCTCGATCCGTAACACGTCGCCCGGACGTAATGCCACGCCAGTGACGCGTCGTCGAGTGGATGAGTCAGCGTTGGGTGCGGTTGCGGGGAGCGAGGAATCGGCAAGCCACTCGTCGACTAACTGGTCTCCTACAAAGACCTGATATTTCGACACGCCGTTATTCTGGTCGAAGTATTCAACATCAATGTCGTACCAGCCTTTCGGGCCGGTAAAACGATACGTTGCGGAGCATTGTGTGGTCTGAACGCACACAATGGCTTTTCCGCCGGAGGCGCCTTCCCACGGAGTCACGTCGAACGGGGTGTAGCCCCGGAGTTCCATGGACTCGGCTTCGATCCGGTGGCGATGGTTTCCAACTCGGCCGTTCGCATCCGCGAGCCCGGAGATCCGGTGAAACCAGTCGTTAATCGCGTCGCGCCAAACGATCGCGTGCCCGGACTGATAGGTGAGTTGAGCGAGCACATTGTAAAAGCGATCGTCGTCCACGCGATGTCGGAGGGACTTCCATTGCGAGACGAACTGCCGCGTTTTGCCGGCGCCTGCGTAATGCGCATCGTAAATCATCTGGATTACCGTTTTTCCGGAGTGCAGCTTGTAGGTGTAGGGCACGTGATGAAAAAATAAAAGTAGGTCGTCGGGCGTGCTGGCGAGCGATTCATAAATCTTCCGCACATCGGGGGAATATTGGCCGACGAAGCCAGTGCCGGTGGCGACTGTCCGGTCCATACCGACTCCGCGGGCGTCGGCGCGAATCCATTGGCCCCAGCCGTTGCGCTTTTGCGATTCGGGTGCAGGCCCGTAGTGGCTGCCGAGGATGTTGGTGAGCGTTTGCAGGCCGAGCACGCCGGTGTAGTTTTCATAGGCCTTCCACGAATTCAGTTGGATGCCCGAAATTGTTTGGACCACGATGGGGTCGTTGCCGAAAGTGAGATTGGTCCATTCGTCGACGATGGCATTTGCAGTGAGATTCGGATTCCACGCGAGTCTTCCGAATCCGAACAGGTTGGCCATCGCAAAGTGATTTCCCATCCAATCCTGATCGAGACCGACGTTGACGACGCCAATGTATCCGCCAAGGGGACGGTGGAAGCTTTCGCCGGCAACAATTTGCTTTACCGGGGTCGAACGGCCGTTGACGCGCAGGTCGAAGTCAAGAATCTCTTTCCACATCGGAACGAGAAAACAAGTATGCCGCTGCTGGCCGGTGTACTCCTGCGTGATCTGCAACTCGATTCCTGCATTCGTGTGGCGAAGGCCGCCAAACAAGGGAGACACGGGTTCGCGCACCTGAAAATCGATGGGACCGTATTTGATCTGGATGATCACGTTGTCATCGAATTCACCGTCGAGCGGGTGAAAGATATCGTATGCGGCTTTGGCGCGATCATTTTTCAGATTGGTCCAAGCGAGATGGTGGTTATAAACAAAAGCACGATAGAAAACGAGTCCGCCGTGCGGCTTAAGGGCGCGGGCGATGACATTGGCTGCATCGGTGGGAGTGCGCTGGTAAAAGGAAGGACCAAGCCGTCCTTCGGAATCTGCTTTGACCACAACGGCGCCGAAATCCGGAATGGCGCGATAAACTTCGTCGAACTTTTTCTGCCACCAGGTTGCGACGCGGGGATCGAGGGGATCGAAAGTATCGAGACCACCGGAGGCTTTGGGCAAGCTGAGGTCGACTGCGATGCCGAGTTGAACTCCCCAGGGGCGAAAGGCCTCCGCGATGCGGGCAAGCTGCGGAATGAACGCCGGATCAAGGATGTGCGGATCGGCATTGACGTTGTTCACGGTGCAGCCGTTGATGCCAACCGAAGCCAGCAGGCGCGCGTATTCAGAAACCCGCTTAAGATCGGGCCGAACGCTGCCATTTTCGAAAAAGATGGAGCGGCCGGCGTAGCCGCGTTCGATGGTGCCATCGAGGTTGTCCCACTGATTGGCCCAGCGGATGGGGGCTGAGGGCTGCTGCAAGTCGCTAAGCCGGAAAACATTCTCCTGGCGTGCGATCCGGCTGAGAAAAGAGAAGACTCCGTAGAGCACGCCGCGGTCGGTTTCGGCAGTAATGATAACGCAGCGGAAACCGCGTACTTCTCCGGCAGTCAACCAAAATGCATCTCCATGCAGCCCTTCGATTATGTGTAGAGCCGGAGCAATTTTTCGAAGTTGCTGAGCGGCGCCGATGACGATGGCGCTTTCGGTTGGTGCGCCCGAGGCGATTCGAAGAGTCCTGCCCAACATGCCCTTCACACCGCGGACGAGCTCGGCTTGAGCGGTGTTTAGTACGATGGTGCCGTCGAGCGAAAGAACAGTTGCAGGGAGTGCGCGGTAACGCTTAGCGGCAGCAGGTTGCAGGCGCGCATAACGAAGCCACGCATCCTGCCCGGTTTCCGCGTGACCGGTTGCGGCGCTGCACAAGCCACATGCCAGTACAAACATGAAATGAATGGTCGGTTTCAAGTTCTTTTTTGCAAGCTTCGAAAAATGGATAAGTCCGTTGTGGCTCATGCGGTTGTGAGAGCCGAATTCTTCCATACCGGCAAAACCGGCCTGGTGACCAAACCGTTAACGTACACGTATGGCGAATATTGTGGCACAATGGGAGCATGCTGAAAAGCGAGGCAACGCTGCGAATCAATATTTTCGAGCGGGGAAATCCGCGCTGCTCGATGTGTGGACAGGAGTTTGGGACTCAGGGGTTTGCGACGAACCTGATCGAGGCCTTTGCCCTTCACGTTCGCCGGCGCCACATGCAGAATGAAATGAGTGCAGGGGCGGTGCGTGAGTATTCGACTCCAACTGCTGGGAGAATCGGACGGGCGGGAGCGCAGCAGCGATAGTTCCTGTGTAAATTTCCGTTCAAGAGTTCTGCCTCCAGGCTCTGCCGCGTTCGAGTGTTAGAACTTGCCGGCTGGCGCTGGTTCTTTCACTGTCAGGGTCTGATCGGACGCAACGTCCCGCAGCTGCTGGAGCGTGCCTGACGGCCATCGAATTTCGATGAGATCGACGGACGTGTTTGACCCCAATCCAAAATGAACTGGGCCCGCGCTCGACGAAGCATAGCCGGCAGCCGTAGATTTGTGATCGTACTGCGTGCCGCTTTTGGTCACCACTTTGATGCGCGCTCCGATTCCATCGCGGTTGCTCTTCGTTCCCTGCAGCTTAATTTCCAACCAACGATTGCTACCTGGGCTGTCATTCATCCAAATTTCCGCTGGAGCCTTGAGCGCGGTTACAACCACATCGATGCGGCCGTCTCCGTTCAGATCGCCGATAGCGGACCCGCGATGCCGCGCGGGAGGACGTGAGGTGAGTCCAGCTTCCGCCGTCAAAGCGGCGAACTTCATGCCACCCAAATTGCGGAAGACCGTGTTCGGCTGCTCAACGGCGATGCGAGGCGCCGACAGAAGCGATTGAACATGTCCGCGGGAGACGAAGATATCTTTCCAGCCATCGTTATTAAAGTCGGCAATCGTCGGCGAATAGCCGCCCATGGGCAGGCTTAGCATGGTCATGCCGCTTTCTTCCGTCACTTCGTCGAGCGTTCCTTTGCCGGTGTTGCGATAGACGGGGAAGGTTTCGTTGTCGAGAGCAACGATGACAATGTCGGGATACCCGTCATTATTGAGGTCGCGGAAATCGACGCCCATCCCGGAGATGAATACTCCGTCTTCCCGCAAAGCTACATTTGCGTCGAATCCGATTTCATCGAACGAAGTTCCTTTGTTGCGAAAGAAATAATTGAACTCTTTATCGTTGGCAACGAAGACGTCCATTTTGCCGTCGAGATCAAAATCGGCGGTCGCGCCTGCCATGCCTTTCCCGGGATGTGCGCGCAATCCCCATTTCACGGACGCATCCGTGAAAGTTCCGTCTCCATTGTTGATGAAAAGCTGGTTGGGAGTTGGCTTGTACATCTTTGGATTGCAGTAGTCAGGATGGCCGTCGATGGGGCACGAAGGTTCGTGTTTGATATCCCACTTCATATAGTTGATGACGAAGAGGTCCAGCAGGCCATCGTTGTTCACGTCTACCCAAACCGCGCCGACGGACCATAGCGGGCCATATTCAGGATCGGGCCGATTCAGCCCGGCTTTGGCGGTTACGTCAGTGAACGTGCCATCTCCGTTGTTGTGATAAAGCGTGTTCTTATACACGCCCGCGACGAAAATATCTTCGTAGCCGTCGTTGTCGTAATCGCCTACCGCGACACCGATATCGTAGCCAGTGCCGGCCAGGCCAGCTTTGGCGGTGACGTCGGTGAAGTGCCCATGGCCATCGTTTTCGAAAAGGTGATTGGAATAGTTTGGAGACGACTTTTGCAGCGTGTTGATGTCGGCTCCATTGGTAAAAAATATGTCGAGCTTGCCGTCGTTGTTGTAATCGAAGACGGCCACGCCTCCAGCCATGGTTTCAGGCGCGTGGCGCTCCGGGGTTTCGTCGCTGTCGAGTTCGAAAGGAATCGGCTTGTACGCGAAATGGATGGGACTGATAGCGGATGCATGATCGGCCGGAAGCTTTTGTGTTGCGCCAATCTTTGTTCCAGTATTCTTCGTTGAAACCTTCGGCGCATTTGAAGGATTGGGAGTCTGCGCACACAAGAGTGTCGACAACAACGCCACGGAAACTACGCACGCTGTTCGCCAGTGTCTCAACCGCAAACCATCGATTCGGGTGACGCAACTACGCTTCGGCGCCGGGCGGATTCCGAAAGATTCTTGAGATCTCTTAGTCCGGTAATGTTCGTTTACCTTTGATCTTAAATTCCCCTTCTGCCTGCTGGGCAGCGGTCCCCGGCTGTCCACCACCAACGGTGATGCGGTAGGCGCCTGCGGCAACGATTCGATCTCCCTTGTCATTCACCTCGCTCAAGTCACGCTCGTCCAGAATAAAGTGGACGTGCTGCGTATCGCCCGCACCTACGTGGATTCGGGTGAAGCCACGCAGAGCCTGAAGCGGAGCAACGAGAGAGTCGGGAAACTTCAGATATAGTTCGACGACTTCATCACCATCTCTCGGGCTTGTATTATGCACATCCGCATCCACGCTAAGAGAATCCCCGGCTTTCAGTGAGGCGTTGGAAAGCTTTAAGTTGCTGTACTCAAATTTGGAGTAACTGAGTCCATAACCGAAAGGATAGAGCGGTTGTCCCTGAAAATAGCGGTAAGTGCGATTTTTCATGGAATAGTCTTCGAAGGCAGGCAACTGATCGAAGCTCTTGTAAAACGTTACTGGCAACCGGCCGGCAGGATTATTAACTCCCGCCAAAGTTTGGGCGACCGCGGCGCCACCTTCTTCACCTGAATACCACGCGTCGAGAATGGCATCGGCGTTTTCGTTTGCCCAGTTTACCGAAAGCGCGCTGCCGTTCATAAGGACGACGATGAGCGGCTTGCCGGTGGTCTTCATCGCCTCGAGAAGATCCTCTTCTTCTTTGGGCAGATCGAGACTGGTACGATCGCCGCCTTTGAAGCCGGGAACGTCCACTTTCATCTCCTCGCCTTCGAGTTGAGAAGTGATGCCGACAACGGCTACAACCACGTCAGCATTCTTTGCCAAAGCGACGGCAGTTGGAATGGGATCAGCCAAGAGGCGAAGCCATACCAACCTGAGGCCGGTGCCGCCTTGTCCGTATTCCAACTTGATGGCGTAGCGATGTCCTTTTTCAAGGTGGAGAGTCGCATTGGTCGGCTTGGGGTCGTGCAATAAAAAGTCATCGACGATGAGCTTGCCGTCGAGCCAAAGGCGGTTCATGGAACCAACGTCGCCGATTTGATAGTCGCCCGATTCGTCCGGAGTGAGAAATCCCGTCCAACGCACGGAAAAATCTTTCATTCCTGGAGGAGGAGGAATCGAGGAGCGTTCAGGATGAAAGCGCTGCAGGTCGATGGCTTTGTCCACGCGCACAACCTGGGGAGTTCCTTCGAAGTTGGGATTGGAAAAGTATTCACCGGTAAGTCCGGACTGTTCGTCCGCGGTCGAGAGTGCGGTCGATGGAATGAGTTCCTCTGGCCGCAGGAAGTTCATACCCGGAGTATAGGTCACCTGGGCAGAAGCGAATTGCCGGCGGATGCCATCGAGCGCGGAAGTTGCGTGGGATGCCGTGCCGCTGTAGTTGCCGTGCAGCACGCGAGTGGATTCAGCGAGCGGACCGACAACTGCGATTGTTCTTACATCCGGACGAAGAGGAAGGATGCCATTATTCTTGAGAAGGACAATCGACTCCTGCGCCGCGCGCAGCGCGAGGGCGCGGTGAGGCTCGCTATCGATCTCGGAATCTGGAATGTTTGCATAGGGCACCATCTCGGGAGGATCGAACATTCCCAGGCGGAAACGGGCCGTGAAAAGGCGTTTCAGCGATACGTCGATATCTTTTTCGCTGAGCAGGACCTGTTTCACTGCGTCGAGAAATTTTACGTAATCGGAGTTGTCAGTGGCCTGAGTAAAGAAATCAGCGCATTCATTGTCCATGCCCATTTTCAGCGACACGGCTCCGGCTGCGGCCATGCTCTTCGTATAGTGATGACCGTTAAAAATATCGGCGATGGCGTCGCAATCGGATACGACATAGCCATCAAACTTCCAGGCGCCGCGCAGCTGATCTTCCAGCAGAAATTTATTGGCGCAGGCGGGTTCGCCATTCACGCGATTGTAGGCGCACATAATCGAAGCGGCTTTGCCCTCAACAATAGCGGCACGGAAGGCGGAGAGATAAGTATCTTCTTCGTCATGCTTCGACACTTTCACATCCATCATGTGCCGCGAGGGTTCCGGCCCACTGTGCACTGCAAAATGCTTGGGTGTGGCGATCACGCGAAAATATTTCGGATCGTCTCCCTGCATTCCGGTAACGAATGCGACTCCCATCCGTCCAGTAAGGAACGGATCTTCGCCGTAGGTTTCCTGACCGCGGCCCCAGCGGGGATCTCGAAAAATATTAATGTTCGGTGACCAGAAATCCAGGCCTTCCATAATGTCACGACGCCCGGCGCGCACGGCCTGGTTATGCTTTGCGCGCGCTTCCGTACTGATTACGATCGCCATGTCGTGGATCAAAGGCGAATCGAACGTTGCGGCGAGTCCAATTGGTTCAGGGAAGACGGTGGCAGTTCCCGCATTGGCAACTCCATGAAGAGCTTCGCTCCACCAGTCGTAGCCGGGAACTTGGAGCCGCGGGATAGCTCGTGCCTGGTTTACCAGTTGAGAAGCCTTTTCTTCAAGCGTCATTCGCGACACCAGATCGTCCACTCGTTGGCTGAGAGGCAGCGATGGATCGAGGTAGGGCGGTACGCTGGCAGCAGGGGTGGTTTGCGCGACAGAACGGAATACTGCTACAAAGATCAAGGCGATGGTCAAGATAAATACGCGAGTGCGATCTTGAGACATTAAGGGGATCTCCTTGCGAAATCTTTTCGGAACCGGGAGACTGGTTCGAAGAGAGTGGCGCGAAGCCGGGACGCAGTATAGCATCGTCAACGTACACGGAGCCTTTCGGAGGGTTCTAATCATGGCGACAATGATGCGCCAGTTGGCCGGAAGCGTGCGATCGACGGAAGCCCACTGACTCAAAGGGCAGATGATTTGCGAAGCAAGCTAGAATGGAAACGAGAGGATGAGCGCGTCCAGACACAAGAAAGACAGGCGCGGAATCCACCTGATTGCGGAACTGGCTAACGTTTCGATCGGGACCGTCGACCGTGCCTTGCACGGTCGCGCTGGAATTAATGAATCCACGCGCCAGCGGATTCTGAAAATTGCCGAGCAGATCGCCTATACGCCGAACCTGGCGGCACGGTCTCTGTCAGTCTCCAAAGCGAGCGCTCGCATTGGAGTATGCATCCCGCGGGAAATCCATTTTTTCTACGATCAACTCTGGGGCGGAGTGCTGGATGAAGCTCGCAGTGTGGCACAGCACGGGATCCAGCTTGTATACCGGCCAGTTCAGACGCTGGGGGAGGCGGACACCGAAGCGTTCAAGGAACTGATACAGGAAGGCGTGAACGGAATTATTCTTACTGCTGGAAATCCGCAAGCGCTCGCGCCCCTGATCGATGAAGCCGAGGGAAAGGGAATACCGGTGGTTTGCGTCTCTACCGACGCGCCTGAGAGCCGGCGGTCGAGCATTGTGTGTGTGGAACCGTTATTGAACGGACGCCTGGCGGGAGAGCTGATGGGAAAGTTTGTGCCGCCGGGCTCCAAAGTGGCCGTGATTGCTGGCATGTTGAGCGCCGAAGATCACCGGCAGAAAACAGCGGGCTTTTCCGACGCGTTTCCGCGCAACTGTCCGGGAGGCGAGATCGTCAGCGTTGTGGAAGGACACGAAGACGAAGACGAAAGTTTCCAGAAGACCTTTGATCTCCTGGGTCGGGTTCCGACTCTTGCCGGACTTTACGTGAATACGGTCAATTGCCTTCCCGTGTGCCGGGCTCTCGGCGCGCGGGGAGCTGCCGGAAGAACCAAGCTGATTACCACGGATCTTTTCGCGGAAATGTCTCCCTACTTCGAGAAGGGAACCGTGACGGCGTCCATTTATCAGCAGCCACATCGTCAGGGCCAGCTCGCGGTTCGGCTGATGGCGGATAATCTGACCGGCAAGGTGCCTTTCCCGCCGACCGTCCATCTTAGCCCCGGCGTTGTGATGTCATCGAACCTGCATCTTTTCCGGGAGATCCGGTTGGCGGGCGTGAAGTTCGACGACTCGGCTCTTGGACCCGCGACCCATACCAGGGCTGGGAACAAGTTTCATCTCCGCGGCAAGACTGAAGCAGTCAGTTAACCTTCCCCATCAAGAGCTCTCCCTCCAGAGCCTGGCGAACATCTGAACGTTTATTTGCTGCAAGCGCCTACCGGTCTGCGCGGATTCAAGGTTTCGATATCAGGGATTTGAGATTTTTCTTGACAAACAGCGTGGAAAGAAGGTACAAGCTGCTCGGTGATCGTTAACGTTAACGCTTGGGGCGCAAACGCCAGAGGGATGTGGACCATGAAGTCTCGCTCGTCTCAATTCGCCGGGAGCGTCGTTCTTGCCGTGAAAGGCTGCGGTCGAAGCCTTGCCGTGCTTTGCATGCTCTTGCTCGGCTTGTCGTTCCACGCCTTCGGGCAGGAGGCGACCATTCTTGGAACGGTGACTGACCCCTCGGGGTCAGTTGTTCCGAAGGTGACGGTTACGATTACCCACACAGAAACCGGCGAGTCTCGCAGCAGCACCACGAACGATGCCGGTCAGTACGTTGCGCCGGGTCTGCCGATTGGTCACTACAATGTGAGCGCCAAAGCGACGGGATTCGGCTTGGCGGAAAGAAATGGGGTGACGGTGAACGTCAACGATCGCGCCCGCATCGATTTTGTCCTGAAAGTCGGCACAACGCAGGAGAACGTGACGGTGGAAGCGAACGCCGTCCAGGTGCAGGCGGATTCGAGCGAAGTGAGCAGCGTGATCAACGGCCAGCAAGTGTCGGAACTGGGCGTGAATGGCCGAAGCGTCTATTCACTTTATGCACTCACTCCGGGGGCGTCCAGCGTTCAGGGCGACCTGGTAATTCCTACTCCGGTGAGTGGTGACAGCAATGTCAGCATCAATGGTCAAAGAGCCGGGCACAACCTGCAACTTCTCGATGGCGGGGAAAATCTGGACCGTGGAGGCAGTAGCGCCAGTGTGATGCCTTCGATGGACGCGATTGCCGAGTTCCGCAATCTGACTTCGAATTACAGCGCAGAGTATGGACTTTCGGGAGCCGCAACCATCACGACCGTGGTTAAGTCGGGAACCACGACGTTCCATGCTTCGGCGTGGGAGTTCGTTCGTAACGACGCCCTCGATGCGCGCAACTATTTCAATCCCGCACCTAACAAGGTTGCCGAACTGCGATTCAATGTTTACGGCTTCAACGCGGGTGGCCAGGTGCCTCTTTTCAAGGCTCATCCAACTTTCTTTTTTTACAATATGGAATGGCGAAGTCTGGTCCAGGGCGGTCTGACCAACCAAACCGTTCCCCTGGCGAGCGAGTATGGCGGTGTGTTTCCGACGACGGGCAGCGATGCGGTCACCATTAACGTCCCCAGCAATGTCGTCAGTCTTGGAGCAAACTGTCCCGGTGGAGTCCCTCCCGCTGGAGTAGTGGCGGGCAAGCCCTTCCCCAATAACACCATTCCGACGTGTATGTTGGATCCCAACGCACAGACGCTGTTGAAAGCGGGGATTTTCCCGGCGGAGACGACAGTTACTTCAACAAATACGAAAGGCACTGGCCAGTTTATCGGCGGCAATAATTCGCCGACCAACGTCCGCGAAGAAATTGCCCGTGTCGATCACCAGTTCACCGACAAGTTTTCCGTATTCGGACACTGGGTTTCCGAGCAGGTTTCGCAAACTTACGGGACCACGCAGTGGAGCGGCGACAACGTTCCCACGGTCAGCGATGTTTTCGGAAATCCTTCATACAGCGCAGTGATTCATACGACTTACGCGGTCAGCCCGACGCTGTTGAATGAAGCCGCTTTCAATTACAACGGAAATCGGATCAACATTATCCCGCAGGGAGTTTTCGCCGCGCCTTCGAATTTCACCTTCAACCGGTTGTTCACCGGCCCCAACGCAGACAATCGCATTCCCTCCATCAATCTGAACGGCAGTACCGGAACCGACTACACCTCGAATTGGACGCCCTGGATTAACACCGCCAACGATTACCAGCTTCGCGACGACGTGTCGTGGACGAGGGGCGCACACCAGCTTAAGTTTGGATTCAGCTGGGCGCTTTACAAAAAGGTTCAGGATTACTTTGCCAACACGCAAGGCAATTTCAACTTCAATGGCAATTTCACGGGTAACGACTTTGCCGATTTCCTGTTGGGCGATGCCCAGCAATACGAAGAAGACGCGGTCAAATCCAGCGGCCACTGGAACAACATTTCTCTCGCCGCATATGTGCAGGATAACTGGCGTGTCAATCATCGATTGACTCTGAATCTGGGCTTGCGCTGGGATGATGCGCCGCACACGTACGAGGCGAATCAACAGTCGGCCAATTTCTATCCTAACCTTTATAACCCGGCGAATGCGGCGACATTCGACACCGCCGGCAATATTTGCAGCAGTGCCGCCGATCCGGGTTGCACGGCCGCAAGTCCGGGCCTGGGAACCAGTCCGAATCCAATATTGGCCGGCCTGCAGTTTTATGAGAACGGCATCGGCATCGGCGGGAAGAACGGAATCCCGAAGGGCCTGACCAATAATTACTGGCCGCAGTTTGGCCCTCGCGTTGGGTTTGCCTATGACCTCACGGGACGAGGGAAGACGGTAGTGCGCGGCGGATTTGGCATTATGTACGACCGCATTCAGGGTAACGATATGTATAACGGCGCAACGAACACTCCATTCGACGCCAGCCCCACGGTCCACAACGTTTCTCTTTCGAACCCGGGACTCGACGTTACTACCGGCGGCACCATAACTGCCGCGGCGTTGCCGATTCTTCCGGTTGGTATTACAGGAATCGCCCTGAATTACAAACCCCCCACGAGTTACCAGTACAGCGTCGGCGTTCAGCAGGCTTTAGGAGCGAGGTCGGTGCTGGGTATTTCCTATGTCGGAAGCCAGGGCAGACACGAGAACTACTATCAGGAAGTAAACCTTCCGCCGGCCGCTGCTCTACCGGCACTGGTTGCCTCGGGTGGAACCGGCATCAACCAGTTGTATCAGTATCGAGGCTACGGAGGGATCAGGCTATCGATTGATGGAGCCAATGCCCACTACAATTCGCTCCAGGTTGACTTGCACGGGAACGTAACTCGGGATCTGCAAATGCAATTCGGCTACACGCTGGCGCGTGCGGTGGATGCGACTGACAGCAATGGCAGCGGCGGCGACCTCAACAACGTAACCAATCCATATGTGGGGTGGAGATACGATCTTGGTCCATCGGTGTTTGACCGCGAAAATGTGGCATTTGTTAATTTCGTGTACCAGATTCCCTTGTTGAAAAACAGCGACAACCATATCCTGAGGTCAACGGTGGGAGGGTGGGCGCTGTCGGGAATCGTCACCATGGAATCGGGAGCGCCAATCAATCTTGGGGTGAGCGGGAGCACGGTCGCCAGCGTCATCCCTAACGCCGGCACATCCACTCAGCAGGGCAACCGGCCAAACCTGAACGGATCGATTTCTTATCCCAAAACGGCGGCCGAATGGTTTAATCCTGCGGTGTTTTCGGCCCCGGCTCCGGGAACATACGGGAATCTGGGATTTGATGCCTTGCGTGGTCCGGGCCGCAACGACTGGAACCTTGCGCTTTTGAAGAGCTTCGTTCTTAGCGCCGAACGCGGCAGCCGCATCGAATTCCGCGCTGAGACCTTCAACACCTGGAACCATACCCAGTTCAAGGGCGATATCAATAACGGCGGTATCAGCCTTGACCAGGGGTCCGGCAATTTTGGGGCAGTAACCGCAGCTTTTGATCCGAGAGAATTCCAGCTAGGATTGAAAGTTATCTACTAACATGAACTTGAATAATTTTCTGATGCTCCGCTCACCTGTGGGTGAGCGGAGCGTAATTTTGCTGCCAGAATTTTCAGTGCTAAGGTGTCCCTAGACGCTGCGACGCTGCGTTTCGAGTATGACGAAGTGGAATCTTGGTTGTGCAGTGGCTGCGGTGTTTTCACTTGTACTCTCCCTGCCGCCGGATGCAAGCGGGCAATCGACCAATCCCGCCGACGCGATTGCGCTCGAACAACAAGGAAAGCTAGAGGAAGCTGCTGCGACGTGGCGGGCGGTCATCCAGAAACATCCCAATGATGCTGCGGCGAATGCCAGCCTGGGAGTAGTGCTTTCGAAGGAACAGAAATATAAAGAGGCGGCGTCCGCCTATGAGAAGGCTCTTGCCTTGAATCCAAATTTGCCCGGGGTGCAACTCAATCTGGGGTTAGCGGAGTTTAAACAAGGACGCTTCCAGGCGGCGATAGCTCCGCTCCGCGCGGTTTCCGCGGCGGACAGTCAAAATCATCAAGCAGCGACGCTGCTGGGGTTGAGCTACTACGCAGCAAAGCATTTTGCCGAGGCTGCGAAATATCTTGAGGCAGCGGCCAAGGCCGATCCGAACAATGCCGAATTGCTCCAGGTTCTCGCGCAGAGCTGTCTGTGGGCGAAGAAGTATTCCTGCGCGCTGGATGAGTTCCGTCTGATTCTCCAACAAAGTCCGGATTCTGCGTCGGCGCACATGCTAAGTGGAGAAGCTCTGGATGGGCTGGAGAGAACTCCGGAGGCAATCCTCGAATTTCAGGCGGCGGAAAAAGTTTTGCCGCAGGACCCCAACGTGCATTTTGGTCTTGGCTATCTGTACTGGAAGTCGCACCAATACGATGAAGCAAAGAGTGAATTCGAGAAGGTTCTAGCGCTCGATCCTAACCATCCGCAAGCGCTGGCGTATTTGGGCGACATCGCGATGAAGAAAACGAATCTGGACGAAGCCCTCACTCTGCTGCGCAAAGCAGTCGCCGAAAAAAATGATATACGCATGGCCTATATCGACATGGGGGCTATTCTGACTGAGGAGACGCGATACTCTGAGGCAATTGCCGCTCTCCATCGCGCGATCGCATTGGATGCTGCGCAACCGGACGCTCATTACCGCCTGGGACGAATCTATCAGGCGATGGGAAAAACGGCGGAATCGCAGAAGCAGTTTGCCAAGGTTCGCGAACTGCATGAGAAGTCCGACGAGCCGCTGGCTTTGAAAATTTCCTCGAGTCCACCTCCGCTGCATCCATAAGCGAAAGAGGGTCGGAACCGCGCGATGGTTTGCGCCGCTGTTAGGACTGCCGCCGCGGAGCGAATCTGACAGAATAAAGAATACCGATCGCCAACAGCACCGCGCCCCACCACACATTGGCGTGCAAATGAAACAGGACAACGCTTGGATTCGCCGGAGGATTTACCAGCTGGTAAATTCCCGCCGCCAGGATCAGCGCGCCGTTTACTGCCAGCGAAACGCCGATGAAGAACCAGATCGAAATCATCCTGACTGCCATTCGCTACCTCGCTAATCTCTACCAGAAGATAATGTTGAGTATTACAAAAACGATGGTGACCACGCCGGCCCAGAAAATAGGCTTCTGATACAAAGGAAGATTTCCGACCGAAGGTACCTCCGTTAGACCGTATACCAAACCCGTCAATTGAGCGTCCGGTATGGGCTTCGTAGTCAGGCTTACAGTCACGGTCACCAGCACACAAGTAATGAATGACCAAAGCGCTTGATACATATCCTGAGCGAGTCCCTTCGCGTGGGGGGAAAGCGCGACATAACGCAAGGCAGAAGGATCGACTTTCACCCAAGTCCACATGCCGATAGAACAAAGCGTGCCGCACAGTAATCCCCAAAATCCTCCGGAGCCGGTCGCACGCTTCCACAACATTCCCAGCACGACCGTGCCGAATAGAGGCGCAATAAAAAAGCTGAAAAGCGCTTGCACATAATCCATGATGCTGGCGAATTGCATCACCAGATATGCCGTGCCTACGCTGATCAACACGCCGATAATCGTGGTCCAACGCCCCATGTTCACGTAATGGTGGTCGCTGGCCTTACTGTTGATAAATGGACGGTAGATGTCATAAGTCCAGACGGTTGTGAAGGCGCTGACATTTCCGGCCATGCCGGACATGAAGCCGGCAATCAGGGCTGTAACTCCCAGGCCAAGCAGGCCGGGACCACAATAGCGCGCCAGCATGAGCGGGAGCACATCGTTATAGCTATGAGCTCCAGTCACGGCGGCCACGGATTCTGGAACCAGTTTCTCCGGCAGCAAAGCTAATCCCAGTAAGCCGGGCAGGATGACAATGATCGGTACAAACATCTTGAATCCGGCGCCGATGATGGGCGCCATCTCCGCGCTGCGAATATCTTTTGCGGCGAGGATGCGCTGCACTACAAGAAAGTCCGTGGTCCAGTAACCCATCGAGATCACGGCGGCCAGCCCGAAGACAATGCCGGTCCAATGGATGCCCATGGGGTTGTTGCTGAACGAGCCTAATCCAGACCAGAGATGGACATACTGCTCCGAAGCTCTGTGCGCAATTTGCAGTTTCAGGCTTGTCCACCCGCCGGCTTCGTAGAGTCCGAGGATCGGGATCAGCAGTGCCCCGGCCCAGATCAGAAAGAACTGCAACACCTCGTTGAAGATCGCCGAGCGCAGGCCGCCGAGTGTTACATAAATCGCCACGGTCAGCGACGAAACCCAGATGCTGAAATTAAGATCCCAGCCGAGCACGATCTGCATCACCTTGGCCATGGCAAACATGTTGACGCCGCTCATGAGCACGGTCATGAAGGCAAATGAAACCGCCGACAAAGCGCGGCTGGATTCGCCGAAACGCAATTTCAAATATCCCGGGACCGAATGGGTTTTGGAAATGTAGTAGAACGGCATCATCACCAGCGCCAGGAACAGCATCGCCGGGATAGCGCCGATCCAGTACCAGTGCGTAGCGAGAATTCCATATTGATAGGCAGAGCCGGCCCAGCCCATCAACTCGAGCGCACCGAGATTAGCTGAAAGAAAACTGAGGCCGGCTACCCACGCCGTCATCTCACGGCCAGCCATGAAAAAGTCTTCCCCGGT
Organism: Candidatus Sulfotelmatobacter sp.; assembly: GCA_049589695.1. Lineage (GTDB taxonomy): Bacteria > Acidobacteriota > Terriglobia > Terriglobales > Acidobacteriaceae > Sulfotelmatobacter. Next base: position 16,797 of record JBAWBG010000473.1, read on the forward strand.
ATTGGCCTGACCTTTTAAGTACCAGCCGATGGAAAGTACGAGGACAAAATAGAAAACTACAATGACGATATCGATTGAAGAGAGACGCACCAGCTGAGTGGGCACAGCCGCGGCCAGCAGTTGGGTCATCGCGTTATCTCACACCCAGCAGCAAGTCAACCGTGAGTTGATCAAGGTATTCGTAGGGCAAACGCTTTTTGAGGATTGCATCTTTGTCAAAGACGGTGGCCAGTAACTCGGAAGCGCTTGGTTTCGAATAATGGTCCAACGAGGGAGTGCCGTTGTGGTTCTTCGAAATCTCAGCCAGCACCGCGTGTATATCCTTGTCGGCATTCCATCGTTTTGCTTTCTCTTTCAGGATCAAATACGTGCGCATGCAACCGCGAGCGAAGTCCTTCACTCCGGCGTAGTCCTCAGTGCGGTAAGCATGCGCATCGAAGTGGCGAGAGCCGCTGTAGCCAACATCTTCGAGAAATTTGACCAGCCAAAAGGCCGACTTCAAGTTGGAAGATCCGAAACGCAGATCCTGGTCAAATCGGCCGGGCATTTGGTCATTCAGATCGATGTGAAAAAGCTTACCCGCCTCCCACGCCTGGGCGACTGCATGCATGAAGTTCAATCCCGACATATGTTCATGGGCCATCTCGGGATTTACACCAACCATTTCCGGATGATCGAGAGTCGGAATGAAGCCCAGGTACTGGCCGGTGGTGGCCATGTAGATATCGGCGCGGGGCTCGTTGGGCTTGGCTTCTAAGGCGAACTTCATGCCGTATCCGCGGTCGAGATTATATTCGCACAAGTAATTCACCGCGTCGCGCAGCCGCTTGATGGCGTCATCGGCCCGGCGACAGGCGTCGGTCTCAACCCCTTCGCGGCCGCCCCACAACACGAAAATTTTCGCTCCCAGTTCCGCGCCAATATCCATGGCTCGCATGGTCTTCTGCAAAGCGTAGGCGCGCACTTCAGGATCGTTGGCGGTGAAAGCTCCGTCACGGAAAATAGGATGGAAGAACAGCGAAACGGTCGCCATCGGAACAATGATTCCATTGGCCCCGCAGGCCTTCTTGAACGACCGGACGATGCAGTCGCGTTCGGCGGGAGTTGCGTCGATGGGGACCAGGTCGTTGTCATGCAAGTTCACCCCCCAGGCGCCGACCTCGGCCAGCAACGAGACAATATCAGTGGGGGAAATCGGCGGACGTACGAAATCGCCAAACGCATCGCGTCCCCGGTTGCCGACCGTCCATAGCCCGAAAGAGAACTTGTGTTCCGCGCGGGGTTGGTAATCATTCATATCAGGCTGATGATTGGTCATGAAATAGTCTCCACTTCGCAAGCGTTATAAAGTTAATTGAATATGGACTTCATTGCAGGATAGATGCGCCGGTAGGCGGCGTACAACTTTTCCATAGCCAGAGAATCTTCCGGATCCGGAGTGATATTCTCGACGACGCGCACTACAGATTGGCAGGCTTCGTCCACCGAAGACCAGGTTTTCGCTCCTACCCCCGCCAGGATTGCGGCTCCGTAGGCTGCGCCTTCTTCGGCTTCGACAGTTTCAACAGGCTGTCCATAAATGTCAGCCTGAATCTGTCGCCAAAGGGTGGATCTGGCACCGCCGCCGCCGAGACGAATCTTCTTTACTGGCACTTCCATCTCTCGAAAAATCGTGAAGGTATCGCGCAGGCTGAAAGCAACCCCTTCGAGGATCGCCCGGATTACGTGACTTCGGGTGTGAGAAGCAGTCAAGCCAACCAGCATTCCGCGCGCCGCGGGGTCGAGGTAGGGAGTTCGCTCACCCATTAAATACGGCGCCCAGAGTAGTCCGTCGCATCCCGCAGGAGCGTTGGCCGCCTCGGCGGTGAGGCTTTCGTACGATTGTTGCTGGTCGGAGCCCAACTGATCGCGGAACCAACGCAACGAAAGTCCTGCAGCCTGGGTCACGCCCATCGCGATCCAGCGTCCGGGAACGGCATGACAGAAGGTATGAACGCGCCCTCTGGAGTCGAGTGTGGGACGATCGGTGGCGGCCAGGACCACGCCCGAGGTCCCGATTGTTGCGCTCACGGTTCCCGGGGAGACGGCCCCCATGGCGATGGCACCGGCAGCCTGATCTCCCGCACCAGCCACGACGGGAGTGCCTTTCTTCAGGCCGGTAGCCTGCGCGCCGTCGTCGGAAATTTGGCCGCAGATTTCGGGCGACTCGCATAGGCGGGGTAGAAGCGACTCGTCCATTTGCACCAACTTCAACATCGCCTTTGACCAGCGGCGGTTGGCGACGTCGAGCAGCAGTGTGCCCGAGGCGTCCGCAACATCGGTGGCATGTTCCCCTGTCAACCGAAACCGAACGTAATCTTTGGGAAGCAAGAGAGAGCGAACCCGGCGCCAGTTTTCTGGCTCATTTTCTCTGACCCACAAGCACTTGGTGAGGGTGAAGTTGGTGAGGGCGGGATTGCACGTGAGTTGGATCAGTTTGTCGGCGCCGACTTGAGCGGTTAAGTCCTGGCACTGCTTCTCCGTCCTCACATCGCACCAGATTAGTGCTGGCCGTACGAGGCGATCTTGCTCATCGAGCAGGACAGCTCCGTGCATTTGGCCTGACAGGCCGACGCAAGAAATCTGATCGCTACGCAGTCTGGCTTGCGCGAGAGCCCGGCGCACGGCTATGCCGCAGGCGCGCCACCAATCACGGGGATCTTGCTCGGCCCAGCCGATTTGCGGAGATGCGAAAGCTCGATGGTCCTCGGTAGCGGATGAAACAACCCGGCCTCTCTCATCGAGGATGAGGGCGCGCGTGCCTCCGGTTCCTACATCGACGCCTAAGAGGTAAATTCCCACCGATTGCCTGCTGGCTGCCATCAGGACAGCAAAGCCATTGCCTTACCGTGTACGTTAACGACACCGTATAGTACCACGCGTTTCCTGGATTACAAGGGCGGAAATCAGTGAGCCGCTATCAAGTCTCCTGAAGCCAGAACGTAAGTGGTTACCTTATCGAGCTTCAGGTCGCAACGCTGGTCGATAAGGACAAGCGCTCCGTCGCCATTTCGAATGGCTTCGCTCGCGCCTGGGTTCAGGTTGCGGTGGCTACGATTGGCGAAGAGAACGACGGCGATGCTTGGAGTGCGTCGGAGTCTTCATATTCTCTATAGTCTGCCGTCGGCGGAGCGCCGCTGATCTCGAATATGGAGTCAAGACGGGTCAGGCGTAAGACGTCGCGAATGGCTTTGCTTGGATTGATCAGCCGCAGATATACGCCCGCGGCGTGCAACGAGATCAGAGCGCCGACTCCTGCGGCATCGATGGCGTCCGTCTTTTGGAGATCGAGAATGATGTTGCGTCCATGCTGCCCTACGGCGGCGCACAGAAGTGCAGTCTCATCGCCGCGGACGATTCTTCCGACACAGTGGAGGATGGCAGTTTCAGCGAATTTTTTAACGGTCACATTCAGCATGATTGAAACCTCTCTTTTCTGAAGCGAGCTGGAATGAATGTCACGCTTTGGGTTCGACGGGCGAAGCGGAGAAATGTCCGCATCGTCCGCGCATACTATTACGGAATTTTTCGCGTTCTTCGGGGGTCATGTTCTCCCATCGCTCCATCATCCGGCCGCGCCATCTCCAGTGGCGGTGCGGGCCACCGCGGAATCCGCCAAAGAGAATTTTGCTGAGGACCAGCAATCCCAGGGCTTGCCAGTAAGTGATGACATGCCAGCCGAACAAGACGGGCATGAGCCAGTTCCACAGCCTCATGACAACAAGGGTAAAGACGGCGAGGAACAATATTGCGAAGAAGGCGAACTTCAATATTCGTAAAAACCGGTTTCTTTTCATGGTTAAGTCCTATCGTTTCGAAATTCGTCGTAGATGGCTTGCAGACGCTCGCGCAGATGCAGCACGGCGTAGTGTTTGCGCGAGAGCAACGTGTTCACACTGACTCCAGTTTGGGCCGCCAGTTCCTTAAAGCTGTATCCCATCAGCTCGTGGGCGACGAACACGTCGCGCTGTTCCGCGGGCAGTTCATCGAGCGCTTCGTCGAGCTCTTCCAGCAGCACGCTGCGCGCGTAGGCAGCATCGGGACCAGCGTCAGGGGAGGGAAGAAGTTCTTCCAGTAAGAGTTCCTCGCCATCCTCCGCGGTCCTGGCCGTTTCGTTGCGTGACACCTCGCGGCTCCGCTTGCGAAATCGATCCGTGATCCGATTGCGGGCCACGCGAAACAACCAGGCAGTGACTTGCTCCACCGGCTTCATCATGCGGTAGGCTTCGACAAGTTCGTAGAAGACATCCTGGAGGATGTCCTCGGCGTCGCCGGGATCGGCCACCCGCCTCCGAATGAAACTGCGGAGACGGGACTGTTCGCGCGAGACCGTTTCGGAGATGCGTTGGTCCTGCTCCACCATCGGCCACTGTCTTTTCAGCGCGTCGTCCATCTATTGATATAGACGAGTGATCGCAGGGAATATTTTAGTGGAGCGATGGCAAGTTTTTGTTCTGCGATGGGGGGGAAAGCTAAGGCCTTTAAAAGGCTAGACTTAAATACGGAAATGCGAGAGTGGGGTCGAGGAGAAAGCTCGCGCGGAAGACGCAAATCAGATTGACACTGCTAAGTCAACGACTGCTGCCGTTATAAACGCCGGAACGCGCTATAATTTTTCTCTGTCTATGCAGAATCCGCGGTATGCGTTGGTGGCCTACGTGAAAGGTCCGGTGGGCGAGTTCGTGGAGAACCTCCGGCGGGATCTGCATCCTGATTTGGCGCATTTTGCGGCGCATTTGACGTTGCTGCCGCCACGGCCGCTACGGGGAACCGAGAGTGAGGCGTTGCACGTTCTGGCGGCGATCTGTGGGCGGACGGAGCCGTTTGAAGTGACGCTTGGCGGGATAGACGGTTTTGCTCCGACTACTCCGACGGTGTACATCCGAGTGGCGTATGGGGCGATGCAGATGTGCGAACTGCACGAGCAGCTCAACACACAGGCGCTGGAGTTTGTGGAAGAGTGGGCTTATATTCCGCATTTGACGATTGCGAAAATGCCCGGGGAAGCGGCGGCGGCGGAGGCTTTGCAGCTTGCCGGGGAACGCTGGGAGGAATATGGGGGGAGCCGGCGCGTCCTGCTGGAGCGGTTGACTTTTGTGCGGGAGGAGTCGCCGAATTGCTGGATTGATCTGGCTCCGGTAACTCTGGGCGGCAGGTTGGTCTCGCGGTAATGCGGTAAAGCCCGATTAATTTTAAAGCTTTACGCGGTGCTGAAGCGCCGCTCTTCCACGGTGCTGCCGGGGATCCTCTCCGCGGCTGTAAGTTTTCCTTCCTTTAGCGCTTCAGGTTAGTTTCTGTGGCGCTGAACTCGCGTTACCTCCATTAGTTACTATCCGTTACGTTACCCATGACCGGCTGGAATGGCCCCTGGTACATTTCCCTCCCGTGCGTTGCGGAGAGGTGGAGTGCACTGTAAACAGAAGAAGACGGGGAAGTGCGACATCCGCGCTGGCACCCGCTTCGGGCGCGGGTTTCAGAGCACCCAGGGGGACAGAGAATGCAGATTGGGGTCTACGGTTCAGGGTTTCTGGGAACGGTGATTTCGGCCTGTCTGGCAGACTTTGGCACTCCCGTTTCCTGCTGTCATCCGGACCGGACGCGCATGGTCGAGATGGCGCAGGGGAACGTTCCATTCTTTGAAAAGAATCTGAAAGAGATTATCCGGCGGAATGTGCGTGCGGGCCGGCTGGCGTACTCGACGGACATTGAATCTTTTGCGCGCAAGGCACAGGTTATTTTTCTGGCCGAAGACGGGGCTGAGAATCTGAGCGATGTGGTGATGCGCATTGCGCGGCTGGCGCCGAAGCCTCCAATACTGACGGTGGTGACGCCGGTGGCGGTGGGCACAGCTACGGCGCTGGAAAAAAGTTTGAAGGATGCAGGGCTGCAGGCGACGATCGTATCGCAGCCGATGTTTTTCACTGACGGTTGCGCGGTGGAGGATTTCAACTGGCCGGACCGATTGATTCTAGGATCGACATCGAACGAAGCGGTGCACGTGCTGAAGCAGATTTTTCATCCGCTGGTGATGCGCGGAGTGCCGGTGATCGTGACCAATCAGGCGACGGCAGAGCTGGTGCGGGAAGCGGCGACGGCGTTTGTGGCGACGAAAATTTCTTTCATCAACGAAGTGGCCGCACTATGCGAGCGTGTGAGCGCGGATGCAGTGAATTTGGCGTTGGCTTTGGGGCTGGATAAGAAGATCGCTCCGCGATGTCTGCAGCCGGGAGCGGGGATGGGCGGAGTGTTTGCGGAGTCCGATATGGATTCGCTGGCGCAATTGGCGCAGGCGAATGGAGTTCCGCTGAAAGTTTTGAGCGCGGCGCGGGACGTTAACCACAACCTGGCGGAGCGGCTGGTCGACAAGATTGCGGCGGCTTTGAATTCGGTGGAAAACAAGGATGTAGGAATTCTGGGATTGGCATTCAAGCCGAATACGAATTCGGTTGCGGGATCTTCGGCGATCCGGCTGGCAGAGACACTCGTGTCGAAGGGCGCGCGAGTGCGGGCTTATGATCCGGTTGCGCTGACGGATGCGAAGACGCGGCTGAACGGATCGGTGCGTTATTGCGATTCGGCTTACGCGGCGGCGGAGGGGATGGATGCGCTAGTTGTGGGGACTGGCTGGCCGGAGTTTCGCGCGCTGGATTTTGAACGCATCAAACATTTGCTGAAGAAGCCGATTATTGTGGATACAAAAAATCTGCTGGACTCGGTTCGATTGCGGGCCATGGGGTTTGAGTATGTGGGCGTGGGGCGCGGGTGAGGGTGGGTGGGAGCGAGGAAGTTTGTAATTCGGTAGAACGTGCCACGTTGTATTCGCGTTTTGGCTTTTTCCTTTCGGGTATTCTCGATAGTTTTTCATTCAGGTTATTTTGTTTGCCCTTTTCTGCGGTGATTCCTGTGCTGAGCGCTGTGTGTTTTAGCTTTCTGCGACGAGTGAGTGGCCAGGGCATGTGGGCCCTGCTCGGCTCTCCGAATCAGCCGTCCCTACGGGACGGGGTTATAGCAGCCCGCGATCTTACCCGGCGTTGAAACGCCGGGGCTATTGTCAAACGTCCTACGGACGATTTTTCTTTTTCGGCGCGATTGGCGCGCAACCCAGTTGGAACACACGGGCGGGGCGCGGTTGTATAATCAGCGTGGCGGTGGGAATAGCTCAACTGGCAGAGCACCGGACTGTGGCTCCGACGGTTGCGGGTTCGATTCCCGTTTCCCACCCCAAATCTAAATAACTTACTCACACTTCTGGTCAGCAAATGACTGATAGCCCGCTCCGCAATCTTCGAGCTAACATCTCTGAGAACATCGTTTCTGAGAGCATCGTTCACCGGGTCACTGTGGGTGTTCATCGTTACCCGGATGTCCCCGTGACGCATCGCCTGGAACCGTAATACGGACTGAGAAAGCTTCTGGCGTAGTTCTCCTTACGGCGGTAGAATGCAGTGACTCAGTCGGAAAAAATGAGACGGATTTTCAATCCATTTCGGAAGTCTTCATCACGGGATCTCTCGTCGCGAGACCTATTGTTTCGAGACTCATCGTCTCGATATTCTTCATTTCGGCCCACTAGAGGGAACCTTGGTCCGCTTGAGCAACGTATGCTCGACGCATTGTGGGCGCGAGGCAGCGCCACGGTGCGGGAGTTGGTGGATGGCGGCTGTGAGGACCTTGCCTACACCACGGTGATGACCACGCTGGACCGGCTGTTCAAGAAGGGTGTGCTTACGCGCTCGGAGGAAGGCAGGGCATTCCGCTATGTGGCGCGATTTAGCCGCGAGGAATTTCGCCGGGAAGCAGCGGGGGACGCTCTCCGGCAACTGCTGGACTCTAGCCCAGGTTCGTCTTTGCCGTTGTCGTTTCTGGTGGAGATCCTGGGAGAGCGGGATGCACAGTTGCTTGAGGACTTGCGGAAGCTGGTAGAACGCAAGCGCCGGGAGCTAAGTCAACGCGAGGCGGAGCGCGGCGAATCGGGTTCCGATAAAGCCGGGCGAAGGGAGACTGAGTAATGTTTGCCGTGCGCGGAGTTGCGGTCTCTTTTTCAATTTTCTTCATCTTTTATAGTGTGCTGACGCTGGCGGTTGGGCTGGTGTGGCGAAGGGTATGGAACTATCGCCGGCAGGGTTCGGCGAAAAGCTGCGCCGATGCGCTTTTTGTTTTACGCATGATTCCGTGGGTAGTGTCAGGAGTTGTGACGCTCGCATTTGCCGTGCCCTCGTTTCTGTTGCTCGAACCGCGCGCGGTGCAGGAATCGATGAGCCCCGTGCTGGTGGCGTTGTGCATCTGCGGAATGGCCGTGATGCTGGCGGGTGTATGGAATGCAGCGGCGTCTTTGGTCCGGGCTACGAGAACGGTCGGGCGATGGTCGAACGGAGCGCGCGTGATCGGGCGAAGCGATGCGGATTTCGGCCAGCCGGTGTTATTGCTGCGGACTGCGAAAGCTGCGCCTCCATTGACCGCCGCGGGCATTCTGCAGCCTCGGTTATGGTTGTCGGACGCGGCGGAGTTTGTGCTCACGGAGCGGGAATTGCGGTGTGCCTTACGGCACGAAGTGGTGCACGTGCGCCGTCGGGATAATCTAAGGAAATTGCTCCTACGGGTGGTAGCGTCTCCGGGCATGACGCAACTGGAGAGTGCGTGGCGCGAGGCGACTGAGATGGCAGCCGACGATGCGGCTGTATCGAATGCGTCGGAGGCGCTGGATCTGGCTGCGGCGGTGATCAAGCTTTCGCGGCTGGCGCCGCTGGTAGCCGCGGGCGAGCTGACTACGGCTTTGGTTCATAGTCCGGCGGAGTCAGTGAACGCGCGCGTGGAGCGGCTGATTGCGTGGACGGAACGGCAGAGTTCCGCTCCGAAATATTCGCTCCGATATTCCTTATGCGCTGCAGCGGCGGTTGTGGCTACGCTGGCCGTGAGTTATAGCGCGTTGCTGGTGCGCGTGCATGCAGTGACGGAGTGGCTGGTGCGGTAGCCGCTCCGAACGGGAAATTTCTTTCGCACGTCCCTCCAGTTATCGATTCGCGAGTCATCTGTTCGGCTAGTTATCGATCCGCTGGACAACCGATAAAATCTTCCACTGTCCATCCAATTTTGAAAGCGTCATATAGTCCACCCAGTGCGGAGTGACGAGCTTCGCGGACGCGATGTCTCCGGAAATATCCAGGACACTAATCTGTTCCGTGCGCTCCGCCTGGGGAATATCAGAATCGCCCTGCGAGCGTACTTGCTGCGACGTCTGAGTACCAGTCTGTTCCCTCATCGGGATGTCGCCATGGATCACGTGTTTGAGGTAATGGGGATGAAGGGTCTGCTGCAGACGGGCGGCGTCGCCAGTGTAATAGCCCTCGATATAGTTCCGCACGGTGGCGCGGATGGCGGATGAATCATCGGGTAGTGGTTTGTCTTGAGCGTCGGTTGAAACATGGAAAAGCAGAAAGGACAGGCCTAAAGCGAGTACAAGGCGTTTCATGTTGGAGCATCTCCGTGAGATTGGAACGGTTCGGGCAGTTGGATTGTGCCATTCCGGGTGGGCGAGCACAACTACACCAAAGTCCATGTCTTCGGTACGGAGAACGCAGCTTGAGTACATGCCGCGAGCCTTATCTGTTTCGCGGCACCATGTTTCGCGGCACCATGTTTCGCGGCACCATGTCTCGCGGCACCAGCAGTCGTTCATGAGCGGCTAGAAATGATTGGGGCCAATGCCTCCGCTAAAGTTCGGTCCCGTTTCGTCTTCCCTAAAAAGTTATTCGCCAGTCTCGGCGGCGATGATTGGTTGCCATATCCGGCAGAAGTGCTCGTGTCTGAAAGAAAAGAATGGCTGCGGAACCTTCGGCCCGGGTTTCAGTTCTTGAACGGCTCCGATGAAGTTGAATGGCAGCCAGAAAGAGACACGCCTGGGGAGGTTCGGGTTTCCAGTGTTCACGAAGTTCCCCCAGTAGGTCTTCATTTCGCTGGCCAGCTGCTGCTCGTCGTCGTTAAGCGGGGTACCAAAATTGAACAGGAACTGCAGCTCTGAAGCATGTTCCGAAGCGCTCGGGAAGCCGAACGCATCGTTGGGCGGCTCGATCACCGTGCCATAGCCCACCGTGGGTGGCGCCTCGGGATCGTTGAATTCGTAGCCAAAGACCGGCACGAAACGAGAGAGGTCCTGGTTGGAATCCGAACCGTTACAGGCGAATACCAGGTCCGTGAAGATCTGTGCGAGAGCCTCATCGGAACTGGGCGCATCACCGGGCAGGAAGGGATTCGGGAAGTTGGCAAGTGGATACTTCTCCGCGAGATCAGCATCGAGGGCGGCCGTATTTTCGGTGGCCGGGAAGCCGATAACGCTGAGGAACAGATTGATCTCCTGCGGATAGGTGCAGACCGCCGGGGTGCCCGAGCCCTCGGTTGCGCAGAAGGTATTGGGGTTGCTCAAGTCGAAATTCGCCGGGCCACCGGCCTCCACGATGTTGAGAAAGCTACTGGCGAAGGGGAATTCGAGGGGTTCGAAGAGCCTGCCCTCATTGGCGTTTGTGCCCTGGAGCACGGGGACACGGATGAATTCGCCGGCCGAGAACGCTGGCTGCAGCGCGCGCGGCAGAACCTTCACCCCGAAATCTGGCGAGATTCCGTTGGCGCCGAACACAACGCCCTGGGCGGCGAGGATGCTCGTGACCGGCGCCGAACGCAGGCAGGCCGCGTCATCCGGCGGAGTGCAGCCCAAGGCTTCATCGAATGAGGGGCCGAAGATGGCTCCATACACAACCTCCGAGGGAACGTCGTGCAGCATGTAGGCACCACTCTCGATGATTGCACTGCGGAACAAACGGTTCGCGGTCGTGGTCGAGGCAAGATTGCTCGAGACGCTAAGCCCGCCAGCGGATTCGCCGCCGATCGTTACCTTCTTAATGTTGCCGCCGAAGCCGGCGATGTTGCGCTGCACCCACTGTAGGGCGAATTGCTGGTCCATCAGGCCGTAGTCGCCGGCATCGCCCACGTTCTGGAAAAAGCCGGCGGTTTTGGCAAGCAATCCGGGCTCCACCAGCCAGCCGAGCGCGCCCAGGCGATAGTTGATGGTCACCACGATAATGTTGTTTTCGGCAATCATCACCGAGGGGTCGTATTGCGCACCCGAACCGGTGACGAGCGCGCCCCCATGGATCCAGACGTAGACGGGCAACTTCGAATGCGCGCTGGCAGTTGCGGGGACGTAAACATTAAGGAAGAGGCAATCCTCGGACTGAGGCAGAAGAGCGGTGCTGTCAGCCTGTGGGCAAGCTGGTCCCGGGATATCGGCCAGGACGGTGCCCGTGGGTGGAGTCGGGGCTTGCGGCGGCGTCCAGCGCGCCGCCCCTTCGGGAGCTGCCGCATAACGGATCCCGAAAAAGACATCGACCGCCGCGGGATCGCTTGGTGACGGTATGGCAGCGAAGGTGCCGGTATCAGTGACGACGGTCTGGGCGTAAGCAGTTGCAAGTGAAGCCGCAGCAAAGAAAAGCACGGCCACAGGCAGGATAGCCTTGCGGCTCAGGACAGCATTGCTCAACATGGAGATACCTCTCGTCTCAGAAATGATGTCAACGCGCATCGGGACCGGATGTTCAGGGGCGCCGGGTCTTCAGAATTGGCGGGAGCGTAACGAACTTCGCAGAATTCATCAAATGAATTGTTCTAATGATCGTAAATGCCTGCAGAGAATACCTGTTTCGAGTCCTCTCTCAGGGCGTATTAGAAGACCGGAGCGCGTTCTAGAAAACCACGCGCACGCCCAACTGGGCGGCGAACGGGATTCCTACAGTTGTCCCGGGACCGAAGAAATCTCCTAAAGCGCCGCCGGGAAGGCGAAGCTGGTTGATGCTGGTGATGGGCTGCGTGGAGGTGCAGGCAGCATTGGTGCAGATATCTGTGATGTTGCCAAGTTCTGCTTGCGCCGACGGGACGGGGAGTAGGGCGATGTTGGTGACATAGTTCGCGCCGGGATTGTTGCGGTTGAAGAGATTGAAGAATTCGGCGAAGGGCAGAATCTGCCAGCGCTCACCGATCTTGAAAGGACGTGTCACGCGCAGGTCTGCCTGAATGTAAGGTGTGCCACGAACTTCGTCGAGGCTTTCGGGCACTCCGTTCACGGAAATCCGACCGGTGCTGGTCGCGTTCGTGATAGTGAAGGGGCGCGCGCTTTCAGCCTGGGTGATGGTGGTCAGTTCGAAGCCGCCTGGAATATGAAGAGTTCCGGCGAGCACGAAGCGATGGGTGACGTCCTCGCCGGAGGGGCCGTAGTCTCCCGGCCCGAAAGGATTCAGCGGATTGCAAACGCCGTTCACGTAGTCAAAGAGTTCGCCGAGCAGGCATCCCCAGGTTCTTGCTTTGGAGAGCGTGTAGTTAGCGGTCAAGCTAAAGCGGTGAGATACGTTGCCTTGTAAGTGCAGCATAAGTGAGTTATAGCTGGAGCGATTATCCGACTTGAAGAGATTGAGATCGGGAACCACGCCTGCTTGGTCACTGGAGTAGTTTGGATCGGATGCGGGGATAAGTGGCGTGAAGAGATTGGTGCCGCCGGTGAAGCTGTAGGCACGATACCCGTGGTTGCCCTGTTCGTGAGTGTAATCAGCAGCTAAGGTCCAATGCTGATTGAAGGCGTGCTGAACGCCTCCCGTGGTGTGGATGGCGTAGGGAGTGCGGTAGCGGCCGTCGATCAGATTGCCTGCTCCGCCCGCCGCATCGCCCGCGATACAACCGGGTCCGACAGTGGGTGGGGAGTTCCCGCCGACAAAGCTGCATGGTCCGGTGGCGGCGTTGGTGGAGTTGACTCCTTGAAACGCGGTGGCCCATCCGTTTTGCGCGAGGTCGTTGTAGAACATCCCAAAGCCCGCCCGGATTACGGTTTTGCCGCTTTCGCCGGGAGAATATGCGAGGCCGAGGCGCGGGCCGAATTGGGCGTGATCTTCGTGCGGAAGGCTCACTGGAATCTGCAGTGCTTGTAGTGTTACATACGCCGGATTGTCGGCCTGACTGCGGCCGGAGGCGGTGAAGAGACCAAACGTCGTCTGGTAACGCAGGCCGTAATTCACAGTGAGATGTGGAGTGACGCGCCAGGAATCTTCCGCGTAAAGAGCGAGGCGCTGCACGTCTTGCGAGAAGCTGCCGTCGTGGGCAGGAGTGGTGGAAGCGCCTGCGGCCAGGTCGTTGAGAAATACCGAGGATGGCTGACCTACGTAATAAGTTGGATCTTGCGGAAACGAATACAAGGTTTCGGCATTGCCGGGAAACGCGCCACTAAGCACCGGTTCGTGAATGAAGTTAACGCCGAATTTAAGGGCATGGTCGCCAGTGGCGTGGCTTACGTCGTAGCGGAGCTGATATTTTTCCTGATTGCGCAGGTCGGGGAAAAGAGTGATGGGGGTGGCGAACTGATTGTCACCAAAGGTTTCGAATCCAGAAATGGTTTGCGACGTGGAGCTGAAGGGAAACGCCAGCGCGTAACCTAGAGTGGAATTGCGCGCCTGGGTGAGATGCAATTCGCTGACGTCGAATACGAATGCGCCCAGCCATCTGGGATTGAATGTGTAAGTGTTGCTGATGACCGCGTTCCAGTAATTGTTGTGCGTGGTGAGGCCGGTGGAAGGTAGCGTGGCTTGCTGCACCAGGGCGTTATGGGTGAGGTAGTTGTCTTCGGACGTGCGCAGAAACCATTGCGACTTTGGGGACTGCGACCAGTCGAAGCGGACGTCGCCGATGTAATCGCGGAACGGGATAGGAACGTTCTGCGGGACGGTGATTGAGGAGACGCCGGGAATCAGGCCATTGGCGGCCAGTTGCGCTAGCGCGTTGAACTGCGTAGTGCTGGCGGGGCTGTAAGCGATGCTGGCGTTTTCGTGGACGTATTCGATCGAGGAAAACATCCACAGCTTGTCGCGCTGGATGGGGCCGCCGAGCGTGCCAACATAATTCTGGCGGGAGAACGGCTGCTTCGGATTGGGAGCGGGATTTTCTATTGGGAAGCGTGCGTTGAGCGAGGCGTCGCGCTCGTAGAAACTTCCGCTGCCGTGCCACTCGTTAGTGCCACGTTTGGTGGTGATCACGACGGAGCCGGCAGTGGTGCCGCCGGTATCGGCGTCTTCCTGAGCGGTTTGAAAGGCGAATTCCTGAATGGAGTCGGGAGAAAAGTTTTGCAGGAAGCCGCCAATCCAGTCGTCGGAATTATCGCCGCCATCGACGGAGAGTTCGTTGTTGAGCCCGGAGCTGCCTCCGGTGGAAACGGCGGTGATGCGCGCTTTAGTGGGATCGGAGGGTTCGACTGGTTCCGTGCCGGGTACCAGATAAGCGATGTTGGCGAAGCTGCGCGCGGCGAGCGGGAGAGTTTCGAGATCGTTGCTCGTGACTACGCCCTGGTGAACGGCGCTGGCGAGATCGATGACTTGCGTGGTGATCGAGGACGGTTCGGCTTGTACGTTCACGGTTTGTGGAACCGACGATGGCGTCATGGTGACGGTGATGTCGCGAACGGTGGTGACCGCGATTCCAACGTCCGCTGTTGCAGGCGCGAAACCGGCGGCGTTGATCGTGATGCGGTAGTTGCCCGGGGGAAGATCGTCGATGCGGAACTCACCGCGGTCTTCGCTGGTAGCCTCGCGCTGCACGGAGGAACCTGCGAGTTGCGCGATGATTTTGGCTGATGCGATGCGGGCACCGGTGGCGTCCTGAACGGTGCCGCGCAGAGAGCCGCGTGGGTTTTGAGCGTGAAGAGTTGACGTCAGCAGGAAGGCGAATAGCGTCAGGAATAATGCAGTTTGGTGCGGATGGTTTTTCATTCTGGACAGAAGCGAGATTAGACTGCGGAGTCCGGCTACTACCAGAGGTCGTAGGGATGGGCGGTGTCTTAGATTCAATAACCACGATTCAATAACCACGAAGGACACGAGGTATCACGAAAGTATGGCGGCGAACTGCTAATCCGACCAACGTTGCGGGGTTCGATCCCAGCGATGTTTCTTTAGTTCTCTTAGCAGGTTTGCATCGAGCGGGCCCGCGTCGCTGGCGGCCACGTTTTCGCGCACATGTTCGGAGCTGCGCATGCCGACGATCGTCGTGCTCACTGCGGGGTGCGACAGGATGAAGCGCAGAGACATTTCTGGAAGCGTCATACCAGTGGGAAGAATTTTCTTCAGTTGGTCGACGCGTTGAATTGTGTCGGCGAGATTTTCCGGTCCGAAGTAGCCGGAGCGCCAATCGGATTTTGGGAAACGAGTTTCGAGGGTCATCTTGCCGCCCAGGCTGCCTTCGTCGAGTGGCACGCGGGCGATGACGCCGATGTTGAGTTCCTGGCAGAGGGGAAAAAGTTTGTCTTCGGGAGCTTGATCGAAAATGTTGTAGATCACCTGGACGACGTCGACCAATCCTGTGTGCAGGGCCTTGATGCCGTTCTCGGGCTCCCAGCGGTTCAGGCTGAGACCGAAGTAGCGGATCCAGCCGCCATCTTTCAGTTTTTCGACGGTGAAGCGGAATTCGGGATCGTTGGTCCAGCTATCGTCCCAGACATGGAATTGCAGAACATCGATGGAATCGACGCGAAGTTTCTTGCGGATCTGGTCGGCATATTTGAGGACGTGATCCTGGGAAAAAACGTCGTGATATTTGTATTCCGGCAGCGCGGGCCATTTGTCGTTGGCGGGAGGAATTTTGGAAGCGGCATAGAGGCGCTTTTTGTTTCGAGCAATGGTTTCGCCGAGCAGACTGTCGCTTTTGCCTTCGCCGTAGGCCCACGCGGTGTCGAAGAAATTGCAGCCGGAGTCGACCGAGAGCTGCAAAGAATCAAGCGACTGGCGGTCGTCGGAACCGCTCCAGCCGCTCATGCCCCAGAGTCCGTAGGCAATGTCGCTGACTTCGAAACCGGTGCGGCCCAGCTTGCGATATTTCATGGGTCTTCCTTGGGAGTGAATTTATCAGTTTCGAAAGAACCTGACATCGTAGCAGTTTTTACAGGGCGGGTTCAGGGTACGGGACAACAGCGAAAATCCCTGACACAGAGGGCACAGAAGATTCGCAGAGGGCGCAGAGAGAAAAGTCTGTTAGTTGATTTTTCGATGGGAGGCATCAAGATTTTGCAGTCCAGCGATGGTGCTGGAAGTGGTTCAATGAGGGTAGATCATAGCTTTAGACCCTGGAGGTTCTCCCCATGAAGTCCGAATATAATATTCCGCCATCAACTCCCTACCCTGGGGAAGAGTGGAAAGCGCCATCGTCTCGGTTGTTGGATGAAAAAATTTCTGATGACACGGGCACCGAGGCGAAGGTGGATAGCGCGTTCGCGCCGGCTGGATTGAAGAATCCGTTCTGGAAATAGCGGGAGCTACACGAAACTGCAAAACGGGCGTCGAGTGAAAAAATCCTAGCGACGCCGGTGGCAGCGCCAGTTGCAGAGGTCCTTCGCTTCGCTCAGGATGACAAGCGCTTTACTGCGTCTCTTTCCTAACGCAGGATTGGCAGGCAGAGGCAGGGGCGAAGAGCGAAGGGCAGAGTGGACATTTGCTGGAGTGCGGGATGGAGTTGCTCGTCGCGGCAGGGTTCCAGAGTGATCACAAAGGGCAGCGCGCTTTTCTCGCAGCCCGGTTTTTGCAGCACGGCGTCGATGTTCAGTTGATGATCCGACAGGATCTCGGCCAGGCGCGCGATGATGCCGGGTTGATCCTTCACCACAAATCTTAAATACCAGGGCGTTTCGAAATCGCAACTGATTTTCGGCGATGCCAGGTGGAGGGTATGGCGTGGGCGCGCGCCAGCCGAAGGACTCTGCGCTATAAACATCAAATCTGAGACCACGGCAACGGCGGTGGGATCTCCTCCTGCGCCGGCGCCGAGAAAAGCTACGTCCCCACCATATTTTCCGGAAGTCAAAACCAGATTCAGATTTTTCTGCACGCGTCCAAAGGGCGAAGATGTGGGAACCAGGCTGGGGCCGACCTCGGCGAACAGCGTGGCGTCTTTCAAATCCGCGCGTGAAATTTGCCGGATGGTACAGCCTAGCTCCGCGGAGTAATCGAAATCTACCGCTTCGACAGTACGGATCGTGCGGGCGCGAACGTCTTCTGGAGAAACACGAACCTGCAGTCCGGCGAGGGCGAGGATGGAAAGTTTGGCACGTGCGTCGCCGCCGTCGAGATCTTCACTGGCATCGGCTTCGGCATAGCCGCGCGCCTGGGCTTCCTCGAGTGCCTCGCTGAAGGGAATGCGGTCGTTCTCGATGCGGCTGAGAATGTAGTTGCAAGTGCCGTTGAGAATGCCGGCGATCCCATGCAGGAAGTCTCCACAGAGTCCGGTGTGCAGCGCGGGGAGAACGGGAACGCCGCCCGCGACGGACGCGCCGAATTCAAGGCGGCAGCCGTTCTCGCTTGCGAGCTGGAGTAACTCCGGACCGCGACGGGCGATGAGTTGCTTGTTCGCGGTTACCACCGATTTGCCTGCGTTCAGAGCGCCACGCACTAATTCTTCCGCCGGGGTCAGGCCTCCGATCAGCTCGATAACGATGTCGACATCGGAGTTGAGAATCGTGTGAAAGTCTTCGGTCCAGATTACGTCGCTTGGAACCCATGACTGCTTCTTGCGCTCGACATTGCGATTGCAGATATGGGTGAGGCGAAGTGGGCCGTCATCATTTTTGCGCTCGCAGAAAATTTTTGTCACGGCGCGGCCAACGGTTCCAAAACCTACGAGGGCAACGCGGCGCGTGGAAGAACGATCTCCGGGAGGAGAGGAAGAGACTAGCGGACCATCTGGCGAAGTCTTTGGCAAGGCTGTTCTCGAAAGCGGAGACTCAGTTTTATCATACGTTTGGGAAAAGTTGGGTGAGTAAGCGGTTCGAATGCGCGAGTATTGTGTCGCAAAGCGTGCGACATATTCCGCGGCTCGCATAGATCTCTCGTCGTGCAAAAAACGCTTGCTCGGGATGATAGGGAGTGGGGGCGGGCGGCTTGCCGGGCAGAGGCAGCATCAAAGTTGGTAATATAATGCGATCCCGCCGCAAACAAGGAAACGTCTTACTGCGAGGAATCACACAAGCGGAACCATTTAGCAACGGCGCCTCTCGCCTCTTGATGCCGAGCGCTGCGGTCCGCCACCACGCCCGGTTCGGGGAGGAGAATGGATGATAGGAAAGTTCGCGATGGCGACTGCGCTGGGGCTTCTGATTCTGACAGTCTTGTTAGTGGGTCACGGGCTCGCGCAAGCCCCGGTCACCGGTGAACCTCCAGCAACGCCGACGCCGCAACAGCCTGCAACGCAGCAGCCGTCTACCGCGCAATCTTCAGCCGATCAGAAGGCATCCGAGGAAGAGTCGAGCTCGCGGCGAAAGAAGCCTCACAATTACAAGAACTGGCAATATAACGTGGGCCTCGGCGCTAACGTTGATAGCGGCACCACGAAGACGTTCGTAAGGGGCGGCGGCCCGCTGGTCACGGGGGGTGTGGCGCGGAATGCGAGCAAGTACTTAGGACTGCGCGCAGATGCTATTTTTGCTGACTTGCCGCTGCGCCAGTCTTCTCTCACGCTGGCTCAGGCGGGGAGCGCATCGAGTTATCTTTTCGCGCTGACTGTCGATCCCATCATCAACATTCCTGTCACAAAAGATTGGGGTGGGTACATTCTGTTTGGCGGCGGCTATTATCATCGCTGGGGAACTTTGAGTTCCAACACTACCTTTCCTGGGTCATTCTGCACTCCGTTCTTTATATGGTGGACCGGTTGCGCGGCGGCGAGTATCCCCATTAGTGGAAGCTTTGTTACTTCCGACCAGAACCACTTCGGCTACGACGTGGGGGCGGGGATCACGCGCAAGACGCCTAGTGGGGTTGAAATCTATGCGGAATTCCGTCTGATGCATGGCTCGGGAAATGGCACGACAACTGATGTTCACCCCATTACGCTTGGCGTGCGCTGGTGACGGCCGTGGAGTTGCGCAAGCACGTCTATTCCGGATTTGTGCGGTAGCTCCAGAGTTCGCCGGTGCGCTGCTGTAACTGCACAAATGAGGAAGCCGGAATAGGCTGCGAGATGGCGCTGCTGGAATTAGCTTCGGCCAAGGCCGATTCGACGATGTGATGCGCGGGCGCGAGGGAACAAGCGGGATCGGTTGCCCTGGCATCTCCGGCGAGCAATAACGCTTGGCAGCGGCATCCACCGAAATCTTCAGTGCGGCGGTCGCACGTGCGGCATGGTTCGGGCATCCATTCTTCGCCGCGAAAACGCTGGAATGACGAAGAATCCCGCCAGATGGACTCCAGGTTTTGTTCGCGAACATTCTCGAAGCTGAGGTCTGGAATAACTTCCGCGGCGTGACAGGGAAGAACTTTTCCTGATGGATTGATGAGCATCAATCTACGTCCCCAGCCACCCATGCAGGCCTTGGGAAAACGCGCGTAATAGTCGGGGACAACGAAATCGATGCGGATCCGTCCCGCGAGGCGCTTTTCGGCTGCGGAAACGGCTTCTACCGCTTTTTCCAGTTGCGCGCGCGTAGGCAGTAGCGCGGCACGGTTCTTTAATGCCCAGCCATAATATTGCGTGTGGGCGATCTCCATGCGGTCGGGCGCCAGTTGCTCGATGAACGAGATCATCTCTTCGAGATGATCGATGTTCTGGCGATGGATGACGAGATTTACGGTGAAGGCGATTCCGTGCCGGCGGATCAGGCGTGATAATTGAACCTTGTGGGAGTGAGCTTTGGCTCCCGCGATCCAGTTGGCCGCACTCTCGCGGGAATCCTGAAAACTGATTTGAATGTGATCGAGTCCGGCATCGACTAGCGCGCGCAGGCGTGATTCCGTAACACCGATCCCTGATGTGATGAGATTCGTGTAAAGTCCGGCGGCGCGTGCTCCATCGACGAGTTCGGTGAGATCGGGACGGGCCAGCGGTTCACCGCCGGTGAAGTGGGCGTGCAGCATTCCGAGATTGCGGGACTGCTGGAAAATGTCGATCCACTCTGCGGTAGATAGTTCCGAACCTACTTCGGCTAGCTCCAGAGGATTCGAGCAATAGACGCAGTGCAGCGGGCAGCGGTACGTGAGCTCGGCGATGAGGGCTAGAGGGTTGGGGATCATTAGAAATACTCGCGCATCATTCGATCAGTAATCATGATCAATAATCGACGATTCTTTTTTGTTGCAGTTGCTCGAGAAACTGGCTGATATCGGTGCGGATCTTGGCGGGATCGGCGACCGTGAATTGAGCTTGCAGTTCATTTATGATTTCGGCGAAGGTGCGTTGGCCGTCGCAGCGCTCCAGGATTTGCCGGCCGGTGCCTTGGAGTTTTATTGCGCCCTCGGGGAACAGGACCATGCGTTCCTCGACGCCGGTTTTCGCGTCCGCTCCCCACCGGCATCCGGTTGCGAGTCGTGGCTGGCTGGAATCTTCAGGAGGTGGCATATCAGTGTCCCTCTCCCCGAGTGCCATCGGCTGCAAACAAAAGCAGGTTCCCTCCGACAAGCTCAGGGCAGGCTCTCCACTCCGTATTACGATTGATGAAGCCAATCGCAATGCTCCGATCGGAATGACAAAGTTTTGTGCTGCATCTCTGATTCATGCTACGTTGCCTCGACGCGGAATGCGCCGGGCGGTGGCCATCCCGGCTCTACGTAGGCGAAATAGAGTGCGTCGAGCTGCGCCCATAAGATGTCGCACTTGTCACGCAGGGCTTGAATTGCCAACTCCTGCTCGGCGCGAGTCTTTGCGTTGTCGAATACATAATTCAGAGCGAATTGCGAATCTTCCGGCGCCTGAAAAAGTCTCGCCTCGAAATAATCCAAACCTCCAGCGAGCCAGGGATAAAACTCACGCAATTTTTCAACTCGCAACGTGATCAGCTTAGTGGAAAACAGTTCGGTCAGCGAAGAAGCGACGGCCTCCAGCAGAGATCGGCTCCGAACAATATTGAGATATTCATTGACGGCAAAGCGAGTCGCGGGAAGAATGCCTTTTCCGGTGCGGACCTGAGCGGGATCGAGTCCCGTAGCTTCCGCCAGTTTTATCCAGCGCTTGATGCCGCCTTCGCTGGTGGCATCGCCATCGTGATCGACCACGCGCTTGCGCCAGGCGCGGCGAAACACCGGGTCGGGGCCGCGCGAGAGGATGATCGAATCTTTGATTGGAATACTACTCTGATAGTAGTAGCGGTTCAGCGCCCAGGCTTGCAGCTGTCCGCGCGTGAGTTTGCCTTCGTGCATCAACAAATGAAAAGGATGTTTGTGATGGTAGCGCTCTTCGCCCGTGGCTTGTAATTGCGCGCGCAACTCCTCGAGCGAAAGCGACGGGCGGGCTTGCGTTGTGCTGTCGGTTTCTACAGGTTGAACTGCCATCCATCCTCCGCGATCTCCCAGCCTACGCCCCGCACCTGGCGATATTGAGGACTTGCCTCATCCAGCATGGGATTCGTGTTGTTAATGTGTAGGAATATTTTACGCGGACGGCGCACTCCCGCCAACTTGATCAGAGTTTCTTCAACCGCGACGTGGCCCATTTGGTGAGCGGTTTGTCCGATGCCCTGCAGACGAATGAGTTCGTCGTCGCTCCAGAAGGTGCCATCGAAAAGCAGGAGTTCACAGGTATCAAGTTCTGCGAGTAGTGTCCCATCCACCTTAGGGACAGCGGGCATGTATGCCAAGCGAGCGCCGGATTTCGAACGAATAAAGAAACCGAGAGAAGCTTCCCTGGGAGATAGCTGCGATTGGCGGTCTGCAGTGACGTATGCGGGATAGTGAGAGGCCAGCGACCACGCGCGGGAGAGGAGACCGGAATCCTCACCTTGGCAGTTGCGCAAGGAGAATTCTTTTCCTGGTTGAAAATCTGTCCATGTGGTTTGATCCGGAATTCGATTCAGCATGCCGAACATGGAATTGTCATCGCGTAATATGCGCCGGACGGAGGAAGTAGAATGGACGCGCAGCGGTTGCAGTTCGCGCAGCAGGAGCAGTCCGAGGACGTGATCGAGATCGGCACTGGCGAGCGCTACCCCGGCGATGGGAGAGTGCCGGATACCCTGCTGTGGATGCAATTCGGGCGTGGCTTCGATCTGGGTTCGCAAGTCCGGAGAAGCGCCTAGCAAGAACCATGTGCTCCCATCTTCGGTTAGGGCCACCTGCGTTTGTGTGCGCGGCTTGCCGTGGAATTTACCGGCTCTTACGGCGCGACAGTTTGCGCAGGCGCAATTCCATTGGGGAAAGGCGCCGCCTGCGGCTGAACCGAGAATCTTTACTTGCATCTTTGGGAGTTTAACGCGTGAATCGGTGCGGGAGGTAATTTCAAAAGAACTGATTAACCACGAAGGGCACTAAGGTTCACGAATAACGTTTTATTAACACGCTCGTGGTAGTATCGGCGGGTTGCAGAGGTCCTTCGCTTCGCTCAGGATGACACTAACAATTAGAAGTGTTATCCCTGGCCTGCGGCGGCGGCGCAGCGTAGCGGATCGACATCCCAAAACTTGATATCGGTGGAGAGATTCTCAACTCCCACTTCACCGGCCATTTCCGTGCCTGGCTTGCCGCACCACACGATGCGGAATTGCGCCTTCGTGCCCTCGTACAGAACATCAACTACGTCTCCGGGCTTGAGCCTCGCGTCGACACATTGCAGGGTTGCGCCACGGCCACTAATATTGCGCAGGCTGGCAGGCTGAGTGAAGGGGCGCGAAAATGTGTCCATGCCCCAGATTTGTACGGGAAGGTCAACGAAGATACGCGATTGGCGGCGCCTGTCCATTCGACTCTCCTTGGCTCGTAGCGAGTTCAAGGGATGGTAGGAGACGTCGGCGGGCAAACAAAGGTAACGACAGTTACCTGAAGGGGTATCTCTAAAGTTTGCCGGAAAGAGTGGCGCTAATGCATTGCGGCACGGTCAGTTAGTCTGTTAATCCATTAATCCATTAATCCTAATCCGCTAATCCATGTCACCGAGAGAGCAAGCGCCGGGACCGCGAGGATCGCCGCAGGAGCCGCAACTCCCGGTGGGAGCAGCCGCGCCCGTCGAGCTTTTCGCGGCGACGGCGAAAACGCTGAGTTGCGGGCTCAACTTCTTGCTTTCGCATTTGGGACACTTTGCTTTGTCGTGGCCGAAGACCAGAGCTTCAAATGAGTGCTGACATTCCTGACAGACATATTCAAAAATAGGCATGTGGGACGCTCCCGTGCGACCGACTGATTCCTATTAGAATTGTTTTGTGGGAAGTTCGCAAACTGAGGAGTGTAAGCTGATTCGGCGGGGTGGGAGTTGTGGCGCTGGAGATCCTTCGGTCGCGCATAAGGCGCGCTCTCTCAGGATAACAATTCATCTTCACAATAGTTCATCGAGGATGAATTCATCGGGATGACGACTTTCTGGAATGATGATCGTTCGCAATGACAATCAAGGGGATGGGAAGTTGCATCTTCAAAGTTCTAAAGCCGAGATCGAGGGTAGTCTGACGGAGAAGCCAGCGTTTGTTTGCAGGCAGTTTATGCCACGCTTGTGGCTGCAGGGCGGGCACGCACAAACTCTGGGGGCATTTTTTTTATCTCGCCGGATTCGTTTGCCAGAGGCTGAACAGCGGCTGATTGAAGTGGAGCCGGGAATCCCCGTTCTGTGCCATTGTCACTGGCAGAAAGAACGGAGCAAAGCGCTGACTTTGATTGTGGTGCACGGGCTGGAGGGATCGAGCGAATCGCAATACATGCTGGGGATCGCCCGCAATGGATTGGCATCGGGCATGAATGTGATACGCATGAACCAGCGTAATTGCGGCGGCATGGACCATTGCGCGCCCACGCTTTATAACTCAAGTCGTTCCGCGGATGTGGCGGCTGTGGCGCGGAACCTTGTTGAGAGCGACGAAGTTCGGGGGGTTGTGCTCATCGGATTCTCCATGGGAGGGAATCTGGTTTTGAAATTGGCTGGGGAGTGGGGGAATGACGGCCCGAAGGAATTCCGTGGAGTGGCGGCGGTTTGCCCAGCGGTAAATCTGGCGGCTGGCGCCGATGCGCTGCACGAGCCGGCTAACCGCATTTACGAATATTATTTTCTGCTGCAATTGTTCCGCAGGTTTCGCCGTAAGGCACGGTTGTTTCCGGAGACGTTTGATGCATCGCGTCTGCGCGGAATTAAGAGTCTGCGCGATTTCGACGATCGCATTACAGCTTACTATTGCGGTTTCACGGGAGCCGACGATTACTATGCTCGCGCTGCGGCCGCGAATGTTGTGGATCGGATCGCGCGGCCTGCGCTGGTGATTCATGCGGCCAACGATCCTTTCGTTCGCATTTTGCCGGAGACGCGGCAGAAGCTGCAGGACAATCGGAATATCACCTATCTCGAAACCGAGGATGGCGGGCATTGTGCGTTCGTGGGAGATCGCGATGGATCTTCAACCTATGACGGGCGGTGGGCGGAGCAGGAAGTAGTGGAATTCGCCAAACAGTTTCAGTAGAGCCGGAGATGGGTTGGAGTTCGGCAGAACCGAGATCCCTCCCTCTGCTCGGGATGATAAATGGCTGTAAATAGTGAGCTGCGTTCAGTTGGCGCGGATGGGACTTCGAAACCAGGCCATAACCTCGCTGCCGTGGCCTTTCAAGCGCGTACGCACGTAAGCCAGTGCGAGCATTGCGAGAAAGATCGTCAGCAATCCCAAGGACGCCGTGCGGATGCTGGTGCTGTGTTTGGGCAGGATGGAAACTCGACCGTAAACGAATTCAATGTGGACCCAATAAACCAGGAGCGACGCTTGGCCCAACTGAATCAGCGGGCTGAAACCCCAGTGTGCAGCGCCCCATCGGCACCACGCATAACATGCTGAAAGAACGATCAGCAACATGCCAACGCGGAGCAGAAAAAAGTTCGGGCTGGTGTGCCAGTAATCGTAGACGGGATAAAGCTGGCGCGGTTGGGCATCAAGCCAGCGACTTGCTGCAATTAAACCTAAGCCCGCCGCGCCGGCTGTGAAGAATGTTTGCCTTTCACGATTTTTACTTCGCTGATACTGCAGAATAAATCCGACGGCCAAGCCGGCGAAGGCGAAGGCGGTCCACGGAAAAATTGGGAACAGCCACGCCTGTGGCGTACCCAAATTATGAACGCCGTCGATATAGGATTCCAGCGGCCACGGGAGCCAGCGCGGACGCCAGGTAGTCCAGATCAGCGGCGTGAGTAGAGAGATCAGTAGAGCGGTTCCTGCGGTGGAAAGGATCAATGCGGACTTTGCTTGCGGACCTCCTCTGATCGACAACACAAGCCAGCACAGCACGCCCATCAGCATCATGGAGACGCCGATGGTATTGAGGATATCCACGCGCAGCAAATCGCTGAACGGCGCCCAGCCCCAGGCGACAACGTATTCCTGCACGCGAAAGAGCAGGCCGAAGGCGAAGATTTCTGCGCCGCGGCGGATGGTGGTGCGGGCGATTTGTGCGGGCGCAAGATTTTTGCCCCACAGTTTTTCGGTGACTAGAGCGAAGGAAATTCCGGCTAGAAATAAAAATAAGGGGGCAGGGAAGGTGCCGCCGAGTTGCGAATACATGAAGAACTTGCTTTGGCGCAGGCCGGGAGTGAGCCAGGAGTCGTAGCAATGGGTCTGGAACATCAGGACGCAAGCTAAGCCGCGCATCCAGTCGATGTAAGCCAGCCGGGATGGAGAAGCGGAAGTCAACGCGACACCGCATAATACTCCACTCGAGGCATGTGATAAATTTTGCTAAGGGGCGCGTAGCTCAATTGGATAGAGCACCGGTTTTCTAAACCGGTGGTTGCAGGTTCGATCCCTGCCGCGCCTACCAAGTCTGACTTGGCGCTGGAAGTTCGGTGACGCCACATTGCTTCGCATCTTGTAAAAGAAGAAAAGCCGCCCAAGTATAGGCGGCTTAATCTTTGCGGAACTACGGGAGTGTGTTACTC